>NZ_JBEOWK010000013.1:0-299610 GCF_040295985.1 Streptosporangium sp. NPDC002524
ACCTTTCGGATTCAGCTCGGGATCCTTGAACATCCCCACGAGGGCGGCGGCAAGAGGATAACCGGGCGTCCTCGGCGGCCGGGTCACTCCTGTCTCGGCAGGGCGCGGTAGCGGGCGCCGACGGCGCTCTGCAGGGTCCGTACGACCGTGCCGTGGGCCTTGCGCGTCCTCAGCCAGTCGAGGAACTGACCCAGGAGCTTGGGAGTCGTCGAGTAGAGGCCGCAGCCGTCGCAGACGCGGTGGAACACCATCGGGACCAGCCCGCCACCGCCCTTCTCCGCGTTGAGGACCTGCTGCTTCATATGCCGCAGCAGGGTGTCGTCGCGGATGGAGCCCGGCGTGCGGATGTCGTAGCGGTTCTTCGGGCGGAGAGCCTCGCCGGGCGGGCAGCCGGGGCAGCCCCACTCCTTGAGCCCGCCGACCCCGCGCGCCGCGTCGTAGCCGCACCGCCGCGCCACCGCCATGGCGTCGGAGTCGACCGCGCCGAACGGGTAGGCGAGGGTGGTGGGCCGGTACCCCCACGCCACCAGCGTCCTGCGGTCGTCGCAGATCTGGCCCTCCTGATCGCTCTGGATCAGCTCGGTGAGGCGGACGTGGGTCAGCGTGTGACCGCCGATCTCGTGCCCCTTCTTCGCGATCCCGGCGAGCTCGCGCCGGGTCAGCTTCTGCGCACCGCCAACGGTCTCGGTGTTGACGTAGAACGTTCCACGCATCCCGCGTTTCTCCAGCATGCGGGCGACGGCGGGGTGGGAGGAGTCGCCGTCGTCGAAGGTGAGCGCGACGACCGTCTTGACTTTCTTCGCGGGCCGCTCGGCCGCCGCGTGGGCGGCCGGGCCCAGCGCCGCCACGACGGCCAGCACCGTGGCGGACGCCGCCGCCCGGCGAAAGACCTTCACGACGAGTTCTCTTTCGCGGAACGGCAAACAAGGCATGAAAGCAGCTTATAAGCCGTTAGAGGCCATCAAATGATCCGTTATCAAATGCCCAGGAACCCGATGCCGAGCCGGCATGGCACGACGGCCGCGACCGTCGCCACGGCCGGGACCGGGCCTCCGTCAGGGCCGGCGACGGCCTGACAGAGGCGTTGACAGCGGGGCGCCCGCGCCGGGCCGACGCGGCCGGGCAGCCTGGGCAGGCCAGGCGGACCGGGCAGCCTGGCCAGGCCGGTCGCGGTGGACAGGCCTGGCGGGGCATCGGCGCGGGGCGCCTTCGCGGAGCACCGGCTAGGGGGCGTCCTCGCCCTCGACGCGCATGACGCTCACCACGTCGCGGACGATGTCCAGCTCGCGCAGGCCCTCGATCGTGGCCGACAGCGCGGCGTCGCTGGCCCGGTGGGTGACCAGCACCAGCTGGGCGTCCGCGCCGTGCCCCTCCTGCCTGACGGTCTGGATGGAGACGTCCTGCTTGGCGAACATGTCGGCGACCCTGGCGAGCACGCCCGGCTTGTCGGCGACGTCCAGGGAGACGTGGTAGCGCGTGACGGTCTCGCCCATCGGGTGCACGACCAGGTCGGCGTACGTGGACTCCTCCGGCCCGCGGGTCCCGGCCAGCACGTTGCGCGCCACGGCCACGATGTCGCCCAGCACCGCGCTCGCGGTCGGGGCGCCGCCCGCGCCCGCGCCGTAGAACATGAGCTGCCCGGCGGACCGCGCCTCGACGAACACCGCGTTGTAGGCTTCGCGGACCCCGGCCAGCGGGTGCGTCCTGGGGATCATGGCCGGATGCACCCGTACGCCGAACGACCTGCCGTCGTCGGAGCGGGCGCAGATCGCGAGCAGCTTGATGACGTATCCCATCGCCTTGGCGCTGGCCACGTCCGTCGCGGTGATCTCGGTGATGCCCTCGCGGTGCACGTCGGCGGCCGTCACCCGGCTGTGGAAGGCGATCCCGGCGAGGATCGCGGCCTTGGCCGCCGCGTCGAAGCCCTCCACGTCGGCGGTGGGGTCGGCCTCGGCGTAGCCCAGCGCCTGCGCCTCCCCGAGCGCGTCGGAGAACGAGGCCCCGCTGGAGTCCATCTGGTCGAGGATGTAGTTGGTGGTGCCGTTGACGATGCCGAGCACGCGGTGCACGTGGTCTCCGGCGAGCGACTCGCGCAGCGGCCGGATCAGCGGGATGGCGCCCGCGACGGCCGCCTCGAAGTAGAGGTCGGCGTTGCCGGCCCTCGCCGCGGCGTGGACGGTCGCGCCGTCCTCGGCGAGCAGCGCCTTGTTGGCCGTGACGACCGACTTGCCGCTGTTCAGCGCGGCCAGGATGAGCGACCTGGCGGGCTCGATGCCGCCAATCACCTCGACGACGACGTCGACGTCGTCGCGGGTGACCAGGGCCTCGGCGTCCGTGGTGAGCAGGGCCGGGTCGACGTCGGCGTCCCGCCTGCGGCCCAGGCGCCGCACGGCGACCCCGGCGAGCTCCAGCGGCGCCCCGACGCGGGCGGCGAGGTCGTCGGCCTGCTCGTGCATGAGCCTGACCACCTGGGAGCCGACGACGCCGCATCCCAGCAGTGCGACTTTCAGTGCCATGCGGTCACGCCCCCTTTTCGCTCACACCGCGGACGGGCTTGCCCCGCCGCTCCGGGTCGTTTCACAGCTGTCCTCTCAGGAGGTCGTCCTCGGTCTCCCTGCGGACGATCACGCGGGACGCCCCGTCCTTGACCGCGACCACGGCGGGCTTGGGGAGGTAGTTGTAGTTGTTGGCGAGCGAGCGGCAGTAGGCGCCGGTGCCCGCGACGGCGATCAGGTCGCCGGTGGCGAGGTCGGCGGGGAACCACAGGTCGCGCACGACCATGTCGCCGCTCTCGCAGTGCTTGCCGACCAGGCGGGAGAGCATCGGCTTCGCGGTGCTCTCGCGGGAGGCCAGGCGCGCGGTGTAGTCGGCGCCGTAGAGGGCGGTGCGGATGTTGTCGCTCATGCCGCCGTCGACGCTGACGTAGGTGCGCAGGCCCTCGACGTCCTTGATCGTGCCGACCTCGTAGAGCGTCACCCCGGCGAGCCCGGCGATGGCCCTGCCCGGCTCGACGGTGAGCTTGGGCACCGGCAGGCCGGCGCCCCTGGCCACCTTGCTCACGATCTCGCGCAGGTTGTCGGCGATCTCCTTGACGTCGGGCGCGGTGTCGCCCTCGACGTACGGGATGCCGTAGCCGCCGCCGAGGTCCAGCTCGGGCAGCACGACGCCGTGCTCGTCCTTGATCTTGACCAGGAGGGTGGCCAGGCGGGCCGCGGCCACCTCGAACCCGGCGGTGTCGGTGATCTGGGAGCCGATGTGGGAGTGCAGGCCGACGAGCTCCAGCTGGGGCAGGGCGAGGATCCGCCGCGCCGCCTCGGCCGCCGCGCCGCTGCTCAGCGAGAAGCCGAACTTCTGGTCGTCGTGGGCGGTCGCGATGAACTCGTGGGTGTGGGCCTCGACGCCCACGGTGACGCGGATCATCACCTTGGGGCGCCTGCCGTGCTTGTCGGCGAGGAAGCCCAGGCGGGCGATCTCCTCGAAGGAGTCGGCCACGATGTGCCCGACCCCGGCCTCGACGGCCCTCTCCAGCTCGGCGAGCGACTTGTTGTTGCCGTGCATGGTGATCCGCTCGGGCGGGAACCCGACGCTGAGCGCGACGGCGAGCTCACCGGCGCTGCAGACGTCGAGGCCGAGGCCCTCCTGCATGATCCAGCGGGCGACCTCGCGGCACAGGAACGCCTTGCCCGCGTAGTGGACCTCTCCCCCGGAGAACGCGCTCGCGTAGTCGCGGCAGCGGGAGCGGAAGTCTTCCTCGTCCACCACGTAGAGCGGGGTGCCGTGTTCCTCGACCAGATCCCTGACGTCCGCGCCGCCGATCGTGATCGAGCCGTCGGCGCGGCTCGACGTTCGCGGCCAGATGGTGGGGTCGAGCGTGTTCAGATCGGCGGGTGCGTGCGGAGGGCGCTCCTCGGGCAGCACTTCTGCATGCCGGTCACCGGCGGGGTGGGCGAATCGACTCACCCGATCGAGGCTATCGGACCCGGTGATCCCTCTGAGACGATTGCCCACCCATCGAGACGCGATCAACCTCGAACACGCGAAGTTTTTACGTTATGCGCCACTTTGACAACATATTTTAACGTCGCATCACGACCCGATCTTCGAGAGTGACCGGAGCGGACCCGTTCCAGGGAGGCCGGGGAGACCGGGAAGAGGAGAGCGGGGAGAACCGGGGAGAGCCTGGACGATCGGGGAGACCGGGGAGAGGAGAGAACCGGGACGACCGGGGTGACCGGGGGGACCAGGGTGACCTAGGCGACCGGGGCGACGAGGCGACGATCCTAGGAGACCCGCTCGGCGGGAGCGGCCCAGGTGTTGCAGGATCCCACGGTGCCGCCCTCCTGGCCGCGCCGCATCCACTCGGCGCTGCTCGCCCCCGAGCCGTGCGACTGCCGGTACCCCGCCTCCACGCCCTCGTCGGCGCCGGAACCGCGCCCGGCGAGGCGGCGCAGGCTCTCCAGCCGGCGCGGCGCCACACCCCGCAGCGTCACCGCGGCCAGGCAGTCGGCCTGCAGTTCGAGCCGCCGCGACCACGCCTCGTCGAAGGTCTCCGAGCCCCGCTGGTCGGCGATCCCGCTCACCTCCTGGACGTGGTGGGCGTACTCGTGCGCGAGCGTGAACATCATCGAGAAGGCCCGTTCCTCCTCGACCAGCACGTTGACGACGCGAGGCCCGGGGCAGTAGATCCCGGCCCAGTCGTAGTCGTCGATCCCGCACTCGGCCTCCTCGGGGGCGGCGACCAGCCGCACCTCCCCCGGCGGCTCGTAGTCGATGCCCGCCTGCTCCAGGGTGGCCGCCCACATCCGGTCCAGACACCCGGCGAGGGCCCTCAGCGACGTCGTGGCGTCGGCGTCGAGGTCCTTGGGAAGGGTGCCGCAGCGACCGCCGACCGGCCCGGTCTCCTGGTAGAGGCGATGCGTCGCCGCGGCCGAGCGGGGCGAGCCGGGGGCGGTCCCGAGGAGTTCCCTGAGGTCTCCGCCGAGGTAGGCGAGCCCGCCGAGGACGACGGCGAAGGCGAGCAGGGTCGGCAGGATCCGCCGGACCATCCCGGATCGGCGCGGCTCGTGCGCCTCCCAGTCCCGGGGCCCGGCCATCCACCTCTCCCCTGATCCTTTTTAAATCCTTTGGGAGGGTCTATCACAATCTGTCGGGTGCCGTCTCGCCAAGTGCCGCCAGCGCCTCGGCCAGCACGTCCCGCACGGCCCGCGCCAGGCGCACCCGGGCGGCGTGGAGCCCCGACGGCTCCTCGTCCCCCGAGGGAAGCGCGGCGGCCCCCTCGAACGCGTCGTGGTAGGCGAGGGCCAGCTGCTCGGCGTAGGCGGCCCACCCGGGGTCCCGGCTCACCCGCCTGCCGCGCAGCTCGGCCAGCAGCCTGAGCACCGCCCGGTCCCTGCGGTCCTCCAGCAGCTCGGGCCTGAAGTCCCCGCCGACGCCGAGTTCCGCGGCCCAGCGCTGTACGGCGACCGCCCGCGCGTGCGCGTATCTCACGACGAACCCGGGGTTCGCCCACGTCCTGGGCAGGTCCTCCCACGGGGACCCGGCCGCGCCCCCGCTCCCGCCCGTGGCCGGGGGTGTGGCCGTGCCGATCTCCGTGACCAGCTCGCCGGGCACCGCCACCACGATCTCCAGGAAGCCGCCGGGCCGCACCCGGACGGCCGCGATCCCCGGCAGCGCGCGGAGCCGGCCGGCCAGCTCGCCGGGGTCCTCGCCCCGGCGCAGCGCGGCCGAGGAGACGTAGAGCGCCTCCTCGGCCCACGTCCCCCTGGGGATCGGTGGCAGGCCGAGGACCTCGCCGAGCGCACCGGGCGTCATCCCGGCAGCCTAACGACCCCCCGGACGACCGGCGCTCGGCCCAGCGCGCTCAGGTCAGATCGGACCAGAGCACTCGGACCAGGGCGCACGGATCCACCGGGCCGTCCCCCGCCGCCGTCGCGGCGAAGGAGCCCCGTACCCGAGGACCCCGAGGACCCCGAGGACCCCGGGGACCCGCTCAGATCAGGGCGTGCGGGTCGGCCGGGCCGTAGTCGACGAGCTGGGCCGAGCCGAGCAGCCAGCGGTCGCGGTCGCGGAGGCAGACGTACCCGAAGCGGTCGGCGGAGAAGACCTTGATCCCGTCCGCGCGGCACTGGCGCATCAGCACGTCGGCCCAGTTGTCCGAGACGTCGGCGAAGCCGATGCCCCGCAGGACCGCGCGGCGGGCCAGCAGGGTCGCCCCCGCCACGTCGGGCAGGTAGGAGTACTCCGCCGAGGGCTGGCGCAGCACGGTCGCCGCGACGTCGCGCAGGTGGGCGTAGTAGGCCGCCTTGCCCACGATGTCGGCGTTGGCGAACAGGAAGGCCCTGCTGAGGTCGGTCAGATAGTGCTCGCCGTACTGGTCGCGGGCGTCCATGACCGCCACCAGGTCGCCCTGGCACAGGTCGAGGGCGCGGTTGAGCAGGCCGCCCGTGGTCAGCTCGGTGTCAGAGCGGCGCACCGCGACCTCCACCCCGTCGGGCATCGCCTTGCGGGCCCGTCCGACGGCGTCGGGGGCGTCCGACAGCAACACCAGCTGGACGACGCCCTTCTGCGGCGCGACCTGGGCCAGCGCGTGGTCGAGGTCGCCCCGGTCGATCATGATCACCGAGATGTTCAGGGTGGCCCTGCCGCTGGGCAGGCCGATCGCGTCCAGCAGGTCGTCGACCTTGTTGGTCATCGTGCCCGAGGCGTACGCCTGGCGGAGTGCCAGGTGGGCGCGGCGCGCGTCGGGCTCGGTGCCGATGGGGGTGCCGCAGGCGGCCAGCTCGGCCATCCGCCAGGGCTCCGTGCCCGGCGGGCAGTCGACCGCGACGGGCCAGCGGTAGGAGGTGAGCACGTCCGGGTACGACAGGTGCCCGGGAAGCAGCTCCTCCAGCGAGAGCACCCGCCCGAACCGGTCCCCGGCCAGCGGCAGCGGGTTGTGCACGCGCGGCTGGACGGCGAAGGGCAGGATCCCCAGCGAGGGCGCCCGGCGTCCCGGCTCGGGCTCCTGGGCCGCCAGCGCGGCGCCCCACGGTCCCACGGACTTGGGCAGCGCGGTCACGACGTGCTCGAACAGCCTGGCCGCGGCGACGAACTCGCCCGGGGTGCCCCCGGTGTGCCAGAAGACGGTGCGGATGCCCCGCTCCGCGCACCAGGCCAGCAGGGCGCGCAGTCCCTGGCCCGGCCGGCGCACCTCCTCCGCCCACGGCCCCTCGGTCACCGACTCGACCAGCAGCAGGTGCGGGACCTCGGCGGCCAGCACCCGGGCGAAGTCCCTCGGCGTGAAACCGGTGGTCTGGCGCCACTCGTAGCGCAGCAGCGCCTCGCCGTGCGGCGCGGCGATCACGGCCGCGGTCAGGTGCGGGCGGGTGTTGGGGCCGGTCGGCACGCGGTACGGCTTGAGCTTCACCGACCTGCCGCCGACGGTCCTGACGGAGCTGGTGGCCTGGAAGGCCGCCCCGGGCACCGGCGCCTTGTCGCCCGCCTTGCGCGGCACCGGCTGGCGCTTGGGCGCGGTCGGGCGCTTGGCAGGCTTGGCCGCCCCGCGCAGGCCGCGCGCCAGCCGCACCGGGTTGCTCTTGCCCGTCTTGATCGCGTCACCCAGCCGGGACCAGCGGGCCACCTGCACCGAGGAGAGCTTCCACCTGGCCACCTCGGCCTGGTAGCGCTGCTCGGCGAGGTCCTTGCGGAGCTTCTCCTCGGCCGCGTTCGCGGCCTCCAGCCGCTCCTCGGTCTCGCTGAGGAGTTCCTTCACCCCGCGCAGTTCCTCGGCCGCACGCTCCGCGTCGGCGATCTTGGCCTGTGCCGCCTCCAGCAGGCGGGCCAGCTCGGAAGCCCTCTCCGCGTGCGCCACCGCCTCCCGCAACGCCTGTCGTGTGCTTTCGAGTTGCTCGCCCGCCACGCCGTCCTCCGTTTCGTGAGCCGGGCGAAAGGATACCCTTTGGTCAATCGCGACACAGAGGAGTCAGCACGGTGCAGTGGCCGACGTTCAATGTGAGGCCGTACGTCTGCGGCGGCATCGGGCACCTCGACGAGGCCGTCCTGGAGACGCTGCGCGGGGCCGGGCCGCGGGTCAGACCCGCCGTCCAGGCCGGGAACGCGGCCCTGTTCAGCTCCTCCCCGCTGCCGCCCTACCAGCGGGACGAGCGCACCTGGGCCTTCGCCTGGGGGGAGCGCACGCCCGGCGGGGTGGCGCCGTGGATCACCGTGGCGGAGACCTACGAGACGCCCGGCCTGATCGACGACGGCGAGCGGATCACGCTGCACGCCGGAGGTCTCGGCCTCGTCGACGTCTACCACCTCTCCCTCGGCGGGGCGGTCTACTTCTCCTCGCTGCTGGAGCCGCTGCTCTCCCTGGCGCGCACGCCGTACGAGATCAACTGGGACGCCTGGGCCTCGATCATCCAGCTGACCTTCCCGCTGCGCGACGACACCCCGTACACGCAGGTGAAGCGGCTGTCGGGGGCGAGCGCGCTGGTCTTCGACCGGGCGGCGGGGCGGGTCGGCGTCGAGCGGATGCTGCCCCGGTGGCTGCGCGAGGAGCCCTACGAGGCGGGCAGGACCGCCGGGGAGATCCTGGAGATCCTGCACGAGGTCTACAAGGAGTTCGACGGGCGCCCGCTGCTGGTGCCGGTCAGCGGCGGCTACGACTCGCGGCTGCTGTGCTCGGTGGCGGTGGCGCGCGGGGCCGACGTGGAGTCGTGGACGACCAGCCCCGACGACGGCACCGACACCGACATCGTCTTCGCCAAGGCGATCACCCGCGAGCTGGGCGTGCGGCACCGGGTGATCCCCCAGGACGCCGCCGCCTACCCCGACGACGCGCTGGCCGCGGCGCGGCGGCTGGAGTTCCTCACCCCGCACCACGCCTGGTACACCCCGTTCGCCCGCGAGGTGCACCGGGCGGGACGGACGCTGGTCGACGGGCTCGCCGGCGGGCCGCTGCTGAAGAACTTCATGGTCAGCGGGGCCGCGCTGGAGGCCTCCACCCAGGCCGGGCGCAAGGCCGCGCTGCTCGGCTCGCTCACGCTGGGCTCCCCGTCCGTGCCGTTCCTGTCGGAGGAGGCCGAGGCCTGGATCACCGACAGCGTCGGGAACGCCTTCACCCAGTCGACCACCATGCTCAACGGCCACCGGGCGGAGCTGCCGCTGTCGGTCCTGCACACCAGGACCGCGCGGGGCATCGCCCGCTCCCCGGTCAACCTGGTCGGCCCCGAGGTCTCGTTCGCGGCGCCGTTCATCCACCCCGCCTTCTTCGACGCGGCGCTCTCGGTCGGCGTGCACCGCAAGGACCAGGGACGCTTCTACCGCGAGATCCTGTACGCCGCCGACCCGCGCGTGGCCGCGCTGCCCTCCACCAACGTGGTCAAGCAGCCGCTCCAGCGGATCCCGCTGCGCTCGGCCGCCGCGCCCGCCAGGGAGTACGGGCACCGGATGCTCACCCGGGTCGCCGACACCGTGCCCTCGCTGCTGTCGGAGCAGCTCCACGTCGTGGTCGCCGAGGGGCCCGACGCGCTGGCGCGGTTCAACGGCTGGAACGACCGCTTCTGGGTGCGCGGCCTGGTGCTGTTCGGCGCCTGGCTCGGCGACTACCAGGACAACCTCCCCGAGCTCACCCCGCCCTGGGCCTGACCCGCCCGTCCACCGGGACCCGGACGCCCCCTCCCGGGGCCTCGTCAGGCTGACGAAGGCCTCGTCAGGCTGACGAACCACCCCTTCCCGAGCCCCTGAGACCCGCCCGCCGGACCCCTGTGACGCGGTCCGGCGGGGCCTCGCGGCGCCCCCGGAAACCGGGCCGGACCCCCTCGCCCGGGACGTCCCGCGCGCTCTCCCGGCGACACCTCTACGGGCCTGATCTGCGGACACGGGGCGAGACCGCTCCCTCGGCGCGTGTCATGTTTCACCCGTGAAAACCGTGAGTGACACGGCGATTACGCGGCCACGGCGCGATGCGCGCGGCGATTCCGTGGGACGGGGGCGGCGTAGCACGCCAAGAGGGGTTCCAGGGCGTCGGGCGGCTGGTAGTGTTCGGCCCAGAAAGCGCCACAACGGACGGTCCCGAATCACAAATTCGGCCCGGCCGAGAGCATGGAGCTCGTGGGGATGACGGCTCCCTCCGGCGCGGTCACCAAACATCATCAGCCGGAGCATCCGGTGACTTCGTCCTGCCCTCCATCACCGTGAGCGAGAACACGATGAATCCATCCCCCCTGCCCTCCCCCTCCCAGGACTCCGTGGCCGAGGACTTCGTCTCCGCGGACCCCCAGTGGTACAAGCGCGCCGTCTTCTACGAGGTCCTGGTCCGCGGGTTCAAGGACTCCAACGGCGACGGCACCGGCGACCTGCGCGGCCTCATCGAGAAGCTGGACTACGTCGAGTGGCTCGGCGTCGACTGCCTGTGGCTGCTCCCGCTGTACGAGTCTCCCCTGCGTGACGGCGGGTACGACATCTCCGACTACATGAAGATCCTGCCGGACTTCGGCGACCTCGGGGACTTCGTGGAGCTGATCGAGTCGGCGCACAGGCGGGGCCTGCGCATCATCACCGACCTGGTGATGAACCACACCAGCGACAAGCACCCCTGGTTCCAGGCCTCCCGGCACGACCCCGAGGGCCCGTACGGCGACTTCTACGTCTGGTCCGACGACCCGGCCGGATATCCCGACGCGCCGATCATCTTCGTCGGCGCCGAGGAGTCCAACTGGACCTACGACCCGATCCGCAAGCAGTACTACTGGCACCGCTTCTTCCACCACCAGCCCGACCTGAACTACGAGAACCCCGCGGTCCAGGAGGCCATGCTGGAGGTCCTGCGGTTCTGGCTGGACCTGGGCATCGACGGCTTCAGGCTCGACGCGGTGCCGTACCTCTTCGAGCGCGAGGGCACCGACTGCTCCGGCCTGCCGGAGACGCACGCGTACCTGAAGAAGGTCCGCGCCGAGGTCGACCGCCTCTACCCGGACCGGGTGCTGCTCGCCGAGGCCAACGGCTGGCCCGAGGACGTGGTCGAGTACTTCGGCGACCCCTCGGTCGGCGGCGACGAGTGCCACATGGCCTTCCACTTCCCGCTCATGCCGCGCATCTTCATGGGGGTACGGCAGGGCAGCCGCGAGCCGATCTCCGAGATCATGTCGCGCACGGCGAAGCTCCCCGAGAGCGGCCAGTGGGGCATCTTCCTGCGGAACCACGACGAGCTCACGCTCGAGACGGTGACCGAGGAGGAGCGCGACTACATGCACGCCGAGTACGCCAAGGACCCGCGCATGCGGGCCTACCTCGGCATCCGGCGCCGGCTCGCCCCGCTGCTGGAGAACGACCGCGACCAGATCGAGCTGTTCACCGCGCTGCTGCTCTCGCTGCCCGGCTCCCCGGTCATGTACTACGGCGACGAGATCGGCATGGGCGACAACATCTGGCTGGAGGACCGCGACGCGGTCCGCACCCCGATGCAGTGGAGCCCCGACCGCAACGCGGGCTTCTCCAAGGCCGACCCCGGGCGCCTGTACCTGCCCGTCGTGATGGACCCGATCCACGGCTACCAGGCGGTCAACGTGGAGGCGCAGCAGAAGAACCCCGCGTCGCTGCTCCACTTCACCAGGAACATGCTGGCGATCCGCCGCGACCACCAGGTCTTCGGCACCGGCGTCTACAACGAGCTGTGGTCCAGCAACCAGGCGGTGCTCAGCTTCGTCCGCGAGGACGGCGACGACCTGATGCTGTGCGTCAACAACCTGTCGAAGTACCCGCAGCCGGTCGAGCTCGACCTGCGCCGCTTCGCGGGCATGACGCCGGTCGAGGCGAGGGGCGGGGTGCGGTTCCCCCCGGTGGGCACCCTGCCGTACCTGCTCACCCTGCCCGGCCACGGGTTCTACTGGTTCTCGCTCAAGAACTCCGACACCCCCGACGCCTCCGGCATCTCCGGCATCGACCTCTGAGCCCTTCTCGGGCCCTTCCCGAGAAGGTCCCGAGACGAACCCGAAACGGCCCCGGGACGGTTCACCGTCCCGGGGCCGTCCCCGTCGTCCTACCGGGCGGTGACCGGGACCTGGGCGCGGGCCGCGCGACCGGCCGGGATCAGCGTCACCAGCAGGGCCGTCCCGACCGCGACGAGCATCGCGACGGCGAGCGTGAGGGCCGAGGGCGCCCGGCCGATGCCCGCCCCGACGCCGCTGGTGTGCCCCTGCAGGTCGACCAGCCCGCCGACCAGCGAGGCACCGGCCACGGCGCCCGCGACCACGCCCAGCACGATCAGCAGGCCGGTCCCGGTGACCAGGGTGGCGGCCACCTGCCGGGGCGTGAGGCCCATGGCCTTGAGCACCGCGAGGTCGAAGGCGTGGTCGCGCAGGCCCAGGGCGCTCGCCGTCAGGAGGTTGGCCAGGCCGAGCAGGGCGAGCACGACGATCAGCGCCACGATCACCACGCGGATGATCGCGAGCCGTTCGGCCGGGTTGACCACCCGCTGCACCTCCAGGGCCTCGCCCGAGGCGACCAGCAGCCGCGCCCTCACCTCCACGGGATCGGCGCCCGGCCTGAGCACCAGGCTGTAGAACTGCGGCGGCACCGCGTCCTTGGCCGCGAGGCTGTCGATCCCGAAGGAGAGCACCTCGCCGTCCTGGTCGGGCTCCACCACCCGGCCCACGAGGTGCACGATCAGCGGGGTGCCGCCGACGGTGAGCCGGACCCGGTCGCCGATCTTCACGTCCAGCAGGTCGAGCAGCCCCTGCCCGGCGACGGCCTCACCCCTGGCGGCGTACATGCGCCCCTCGACGACCGAGAAGGGGTACGGCTCGGCGGAGGTCCCGGCGGCGCGGGCCAGCACGCTCCTGGTCTGCTCCGGCTCCAGCGCGGGCACCTCGGTGCCGGGGTAGACGGCGAGCACCCCGGGGTCGGCCCTCGCCATCCGCAGGGCGTCGTCGGCCGGGAGCTTGTCCGGGCGCACGGTGAGCGCCGCCGCCTGGCCGACCCGCTCGGGATGGTTCAGGAAGTCGTCCAGGGTGGCCCAGCAGCCGAGCCCGATGGTGATCATCATCATCGGGACCGCGACGCCGAAGATGCTCAGGAACGCCGGGAGGCGCCGGGTGAAGGCGTCGCGGGTGCCCAGGACGAGGGCCGGGGGCAGCCGTACGAGCAGCGCCAGGCGGGCCAGCCGCGACAGATGACCCCTGGGCGGCGCCGCGGGGGCGGCGGGGACGGGCGGGGTGCGGCCGCCCCGCCAGGCGGGCAGGGCCACCGCCACCAGGACCACGGCGGCGGTGCCGCCGGCGATGGCGAGCAGCGGGACCGGGGAGAGCGGCAGGATCGGCACCCCGTCCAGGACGAACGAGGCGGCGACCTGCCCGCAGACCAGCCCGATGAGGATGCCGAGCAGCCCGAGCGCGCCGTGCTCGGCCATGAGCACGCCGAAGACCTGGCCCCGGGTGTAGCCGAGGGACTTGAGGGTGGCGATGTCGCGCGTCTGGCTCAGCACCCGGCCGCCCACCGCGTTGGCGATGGCGAGCGCGGCGGCGACGAGTCCGGTGATCCCGAACAGCGCGAGCAGCAGGCCGAGCAGCCGGTTGTCCAGCTCCATCGAGGCGCGGACCTCGCGCCAGGTGGACATCCGCTGGATCTGCCCCTCCAGGAGGGTGACGGCGCCGTGGACGGCGGGCAGCGTGGCCTCGCCGTCGGCGAGGCGCAGCCCGGTGACCGACTCGCTGCGGCCCAGGGCGGGCTCGACCCTGGCGAGCACGGGGGCGAGCGTCCAGGCCAGGCCGGGCGTCCACTCGGGGTAGAAGCCCTGGTCGGCGCTGTCGGCGAGGCCGACCACGACGAGCGGGTGGGTGGCGCCGTTGAGCGCGGTCACCGGGAAGAGGCCGCCCACCTTGAGGGAGAGCGCCCTGGCGAAGGAGCGCTCGACGACCACGCCGTCGGTGTCCCCGGCGCGGAGCGCGCGCCCCTCGCGGATCAGGGGGACGGCGACCTTCGGCGGCGTCGCGGACATCTCCCGCAGCGCCACCGGCGACTTCTTCCCGTCCAGCGTGAGGGTGACCGGGGCCGACCGGTAGGGGCCGGCGACCTGGACCACGCCCGGGAGTCTCGACAGCGCGGCCGGGTCGGGGGCGTCCTTGGTGTGTATCCACACGTGCGCGCCCCTGGACTCGGCGAACAGCCCGCGCCACGGGTTGGTGCCGTCCTCCAGCAGGGTCGCGGAGGTGATCAGCGCGGTGACGATCCCGGCCACGGCCAGCACCGTCAGCAGCGCCTGCGCCCTGCGGGCCCTGAGGTCGGCCCGGATCCACCTGACGGAGGCGCGTACGGTGCTCACGGTGACGCCTCCCGCGCGGCACACGGCACCGGGGACCGTACGGCCCGCGGAGCCCGCGCCCCCTGCGCGGCCCGGCCCCTTGCGGCCCGAGCCCCTGGGACTCGTGGAGCCGTGAGCGGGGAGAGCTGGAGGCGCACCTCAGCCTCTCAGCTCGACGACGTCGCCCGCGCTGCCCCTGGGGCGGCGGCGGACCAGCCCGGCGCCGCCGTCGTCGACGATCTGGCCGTCGAGGAGGGAGACCACCCGGTCGGCCAGGCTCGCCACCCTGGCGTCGTGGGTGACCAGGATGACGGCCTGCCCGTCCCGGTGGACCTCGCCGAGCAGGCGCAGCACGTCGCGGGTGTTGCGGCTGTCGAGGTTGCCGGTGGGCTCGTCCGCGAGCAGCAGGCTCGGCTCGTTGGCCAGCGCGCGGGCCAGCGCGACCCGCTGCTGCTCGCCCCCGGCGAGCTGGGAGGGGGCGGCGTCGGCGCGGGCGGTGAGGCCGAGCTCGCCGAGGAGGTATTCGCGGCGGCGGCGGGCCTCGCGCGTGGAGGCCCCGGCCAGCAGCGCGGGCAGCTCGACGTTGTCGGCCACGG
Source organism: Streptosporangium sp. NPDC002524 (assembly GCF_040295985.1). Lineage (NCBI taxonomy): Bacteria > Bacillati > Actinomycetota > Actinomycetes > Streptosporangiales > Streptosporangiaceae > Streptosporangium > Streptosporangium sp. NPDC002524. Next base: position 14,875 of record NZ_JBEOWK010000013.1, read on the forward strand.
TCATGTTGGCGACGAGGTTGAAGAACTGGAAGACGAAGCCGATCCTCCGGCGGCGCAGCAGCGCCCAGGCGCTCTCGCCGAGCGTGTCGGCCCGCTGCCCGTCGAGCCAGATCTCGCCGCTCGTCCTGGCCTCAAGGCCGCCGATCATGTGGACCAGGGTGGACTTGCCGGAGCCGGACGGGCCCATGACCGCCACGAACTCCCCCGGGCCCACCCGCAGGTCGACCCCCCGCACCGCGGGCACCGGCACCCCGCCGTCCTGGTAGATCTTGACGAGGTTGACGGTTTCGACCACGGGGACCGCGGGCACCACGGGAGAGGTCAACTCAGGTCCTCCTGGCAGCGTTCGAGCCAGTCGAGATCCGCCTGGAGATGCAGCATGGCCCCCTCGACCAGCAGGAGCGCGACGCGGTTGTCCGGGTCGGTCCGCTCGGCGAGCTCGTTGAGGTCACGCATGAGTCCGAGGTAGTGACGGCGCTGGCGGTTGATCATCGCCATCCTGTCGGCGATGCCGGTCATCGGGGCCAGCACGAGCTTCATGAAGAACTCGTCCCGGACCCTGGGCCCCTCGCTGGGCTCGTCCACCCAGGTGTCGAGGATCTCGCGGCCGGCGGCCGTCAGGTAGTAGACCTTCTTGTTCGGCCGGTTGGACTGCTCGACGTCCACGGCGCGCACCAGGCCGTCCTTCTCCAGACGGCCGAGCGTGACGTAGATCTGCCCGATGTTCGGAGAAGGGTAGGCGCTGCCGAAGATCTGTTCAAGTGCCTGTTTGAGCTCATAGCCGTGGGCAGGTTCCTTCGCGAGGAGCGCCAGCAGCGTCAGCCGCACGCCCCACCTCCTCGGAGAGCTCGTTACGTGAGCGTTACGGGGTTATCCGTTGACGGTGATGTTATCGCTATGCATAACATGCATGCATCTACCTAACACGTATGTAACCAACTGGAAACCGGGAGGTCATGGTGCGCCGACTCATCCCCGTCGCGCTCACTGTGCTCTCCGTGCTTCCGGTGTTCCTCGTGACGGCGTGCTCGGCGGCCGGCGCGCAGGAGACCGAACGGTTCGGCGGGACGGGTCCCTTCACCCTCGTGATCGGCCGTCCCGCGACCGCCTATCTGCAGTCGCTGCTCGACCGCTGGAACCAGACCCACCCCGGGGAGCGGGCCACCCTGCTCGAACTCCCCGAGGCCGCCGACGAGCAGCGCGCCCAGATGGTCGCCAACCTCCAGGCCAGAAGCGACCGCTACGACGTGCTCGGGCTGGACGTGATCTGGACGGCGGAGTTCGCCGACGCGGGCTGGATCCTGCCGCTGGAGCGCGCGATGTTCCCGCTCGACAGGTTCCTGCCGCCGGTCGTCGACACGGCCGTCTACCGGGGCAAGCTCTGGGCGGTCCCGTACACCAGCAACGCCGGCCTGCTCTTCTACCGCAAGGACCTGCTGGCCAAGGAGGGCTTCAAGCCGCCGAAGACGTGGGGGGAGCTGCGCGACCAGGCGCGCGCCCTGCACGAGAAGTACGGCATCGGCGGCTACGCGGGGCAGTTCCTGGCCTACGAGGGCCTCACCGTCAACTTCGCCGAGGCCGTGCAGTCGGCGGGCGGGCAGATCCTCAGCCCGGACGGCACCAGGGTGACGATGGACGTGACCAAGGCGAAGGCGGGCCTGGACTTCCTGGTGGGCGGCTTCCGGGAGGGGTGGATCCCGCCCGAGTCGCTCTCCTTCAAGGAGGACGAGGCACAGCTCGCCTTCGAGGAGGGCAGGCTCGCCTTCGCCCGCAACTGGCCGCACACCTACGGACCGGCCACCACCTCGGCGGTCGCGGACAAGTTCGGGGTCACCCGGCTTCCCGGGGCGAACGGGCCGGGGACGGGCTCGCTCGGCGGCTACAACCTCGCGGTGAGCGCCTTCTCCAAGCGGCAGAAGTCGGCCACCGAGTTCATCCGCTACTTCACCAGCCTGGAGAACCAGCGCCGGGTGCTCGCCGACGGCTCGTTCCCGCCCGTGTGGGCCGAGCTGTACGACGACCCCGGCCTGATCAAGCGTTTCCCCTATCTGCCGGTCCTGAAGCAGAGCATCCTCTCCGCCCGGCCCAGGCCCGCCAGCGCCAACTACGACCAGGTGAGCCTGGCGATCGCCAGCGCGGTCTCCAACGCCCTCACACCTCCCTTCACGGAACACGACAGCGAGGACGTCGTCTCCTCCATGAAGGGCCAACTCGAAGAGATCATCCGGGCTCAATGACGCCGGGGTGCCCCCCGGCAGAAGCCGTCATCCCCATTTCGGCTGCTTGATCGTCTTATATCCCCCTATTTCATGTCTCAACGTCTCAGGAGGTCTGTTCAGCATGCGCAGAACCATTGCCGCGGTGACGACGGCGGGACTCGCTCTGGCGCTCGCCGCGTGTGGCGGCGGCGAATCGGCCACCCCCGCACCCGCCGGGAGCGCCGGAGCGTCCTCGTCCGCCCCGGCGGCCGCCAAGACCCTCGAAGGGGTGACCGTCGAGGTCGCCGCCAAGTGGACCGGCGCCGAGCAGGCCAACTTCGAGGCGGTGCTCAAGGCGTTCCAGGCGAAGACCGGCGCCAAGGTCACCTACGCCTCCACCGGCGAGGACACCGGCGCCTACCTCGGCCCGCGCATCGAGGGCGGCAACCCGCCGGACGTCGCGATCCTGCCCCAGCCCGGCCTGGTCCAGCAGTACGCGGACCAGAAGGCGCTCAAGCCGCTCACCGCCGAGGTCCAGAAGCAGATCGACGACAACTACACCCCGTACTGGAAGGAACTCGGCTCCGCCGACGGCCAGTCCTACGGCGTGCTGGTGAAAGCGGCCCACAAGTCGCTCATCTGGTACCGCGACCAGGCCTTCCAGGACGCGGGCGCGACGCCCCCGGCCACCTGGGACGACCTGATCAAGACCGCCCAGACGGTCGCCGACTCCGGCACCCCGCCGTTCTCCCTCTGCGGCGCCTCCGGCTGGACGCTGACCGACCTGTTCGAGAACGTCTACCTCTCCACCGCGGGCCCGGAGAACTACACCAAGCTCTCCAAGCACGAGATCCCGTGGACCGACCCCAGCGTCACCACCGCGCTGGAGAAGATCGCGCAGCTCGTCGGCAAGAAGGAGTTCCTGCTCGGCGGCTCCGCGGGCGCCCTGCAGACCGACTTCCCGACCTGCGTGACCCAGGTCTACGGCCAGGACAAGTCGGCGATGGTCATCGAGGCGGACTTCGTGGGCGTCACGGCCGAGCAGTCGGGCGCGAAGCTCGGCGAGGAGGCCAAGTACTTCCCGTTCCCGAAGGCCGGCGAGACCGAGCCGGTCGTGCTGGGCGGCGACATCGCGGTGGCGCTGAAGGACTCCAAGGGCGCGATGGCGCTGCTGGAGTTCCTCGCCTCCAAGGAGGGCGGCGAGGTCTGGGCGAAGCTCCCCGGCTACCTCTCTCCCAACCGCAACGTCTCGCCCGACAACTACCCGGACGAGCTGACCAAGAAGCTCGCCGAGACGATCATCGCCGCCGGTGACGCCGTCCGCTACGACATGTCCGACCTCGCGCCCAGCGCCTTCGGCGGCACCGACGGCAAGGCCGAGTGGAAGTTCCTGCAGGACTTCGTCCGCGACCCCTCCGACGTCAAGGGCACCCAGACCAAGCTCGAAGACGCCGCCAAGCAGGCCTGGAAGTAAGGGAGAGCGGCCGTGACCGACCGGTTAGACGGCCCGCAGGGTTCGCGTGGCGGCGACGCCGCCCGCGACCCCTCCCCCGGACCGGACGACACCCAGCGGCCGGCGCGGGACGCCGGCCCCGGCGCCCGTACGCCCGGCGCGGAGCCCGACGACACCCGCACCACCGACGGCGACACCGACAGCGACACCCGTACGACCGGCACCGGAACCGACACCGGCACCGGCGGCGGGACCGGTACGACCGGCACCGGGGCCTCCGGGACCTCCTCCGGGACCTCGACCGGCGAGGAGCCACCGGCGTCCCCGGCGGCCCCGAAGCCCTCCGGGGCGGCCTCCAACGAGGACAAGAGCGAGGGCAAGAGCGAGGGCGAGGGCCATCCGGCCCTGGCCGACGTCAGGTCGGACGGCCCGGCCGGCCCGGCCGGATCGGTGACCGAACCGGTCGCCGAGCCGATCGCCGAGCCCGTCGCCGAGCCGGAACTCGCGACGGCCGGAGCGGCGGCTCCGGCGGCGGCACCGGCGGCACCGGCGAAGATCCCCGCCGGGGCCTCCCGGCTGGGGCCGCCGCCGACGCTGGCGCTGTGGTTCCTGCTGCCGGGCGCGCTCGTGCTCGGCGTGATGGTGATCTACCCGATCATCTACTCGATCTTCCGGAGCCTCTACGACGCCAGCGGCGGCACCTTCGTCGGGGCGGACAACTACGCGACGATCTTCAGCGACTCCTCCACCCTGACCACGATCAGGAACAACCTGATCTGGGTCGCGGTGGCCCCCGCCCTGGTCACCGTGATCGGCCTCATCTTCGCGGTGCTGACCGAGCGGATCCGCTGGGCGACCGCGTTCAAGCTGGTCGTGTTCATGCCGATGGCCGTCTCCCTGATGGCCTCCGGCGTCATCTTCCGCCTGGTCTACGAGCAGGCCCCCGACCGGGGTGTGGCCAACGCCGTGATCACCTCGGTGACCGGCCTCTTCGGCTCGGACCAGGGCTATCCCGACGCCCGTCCCAGGGAGAACGACCAGTCGCCGGTCGCCCCCGGGCAGGGCGGCGGGGTGGTGGCCAAGCGGCCCGCGCAGCCGGGGCAGGCGGTGCTCCTGCCGCTCGTGGGCGTGAAGCCCGCCACCCTCGCCTCGGCCTCGCCGGCGAAGGCGGCCCAGCCGGGCCCCGGCGAGCTCGCCGGGACGGTCTGGTTCGACTTCACCCAGGGCGGCGGCGGCGCGGCCAACCAGGTGGACGGCACCGAGAAGGCCCTGGCCGGGATGACGGTCGAGGCGGTGCAGGACGGCGCCGTCAAGGCCACCGCCACCAGCGGGGCCGACGGCACCTTCCGCTTCACCGGGCTCGCTCCGGGTGACTACCAGGTGCGGCTGCCGCAGTCGAACTTCGACGCGGCCTTCGCCGGGATCCCCTGGCTCGGCCCGACACTGATCACCCCGGCGATCATCGGCGCGTTCATCTGGGTGTGGGCCGGGTTCGCCATGGTGCTGATCGCGGCCGGTCTCGCGGCCATCCCGCGTGACGCGCTGGAGGCGGCCCGCATCGACGGGGCCACCGAGTGGCAGGTGTTCCGCAAGATCACCGTTCCGCTGCTCTCCCCGGTGCTGCTCGTCGTGTTCGTCACGATGATCATCAACACCCTGAAGGTCTTCGACCTGGTCTTCGTCATCGCGCCGGGATCGGTGCAGCCGCAGGCCAACGTGATCGCGCTGGAGATGTGGCGGGTCTCGTTCGGCGGAGGCAGCAACCAGGGGCTGGGCAGCGCGCTCGCCATCTTCCTGCTTGTCCTCGTCCTGCCGTTCATGATCATCAACATCCGCCGGTTCAGGAGGGACAACCAGTGACGACCTCCACCCTTGGCGCCCCGCCCCGCAGCGCCCTCGGCAGGATCGTGGACCGGCTGGGCGGCGGCCTGGTCCAGGTGGTACTGGTGGTGATCGGCCTGTTCTGGCTGGTTCCCACCCTGGGCCTGTTCATCGTCTCGATCCGCAACGAGACGGCCAACAACTCCACCGGCTGGTGGACGATCCTCACCAAGCCCGCCGAGCTGACCTTCAAGAACTACTCGGACCTGCTGGCCACCGGGTTCACCGCGTCATTCTGGAACACCGTGTTCATCACGGTGCCCTCGACCGTCCTGGTGATCGGCATCGCCGCGATGGCGGCGTACGCGTTCGCCTGGATGGAGTTTCCCGGCAGGGACGCGCTGTTCCTGGTGGTGGTCGGCCTGCTGGTGGTGCCGACCCAGATCGCGCTCATCCCCATCGCGAAGCTGTACGGCTCCGCCGGGATCTTCGGCTCCATCGCGAGCGTGGTGCTCTTCCACGTCGCCTTCGGCCTTCCCTTCGCCATCTTCCTGCTCCGCAACTTCTTCGCGGGCATCTCACGCTCGCTGCTGGAGGCGGCGCGGATGGACGGCGCGGGGGAATGGAAGATCTTCTCCACCGTGGTGTTCCCGCTGGCCAAACCGGCGGTCGCCTCACTCGGGATCTTCCAGTTCCTCTGGGTCTGGAACGACCTGCTCGTCTCGCTGGTCTTCGCCAACACCGAGAACCAGCCGATGACCAAGGCCCTGCAGTCCCAGATGCGGCAGTTCGGGACCAACGTGGACATTCTTGCGCCAGGCGCTTTCCTGTCGCTGATTATCCCGTTGATCCTCTTTTTCGCCTTCCAGCGGTATTTCGTCCAGGGGATGATGGCTGGCTCGGTGAAGTGAGTCACAGGGGCAGGCCCGGTCCGACGCGCGCTGTTTTCCGGCACGCGCCGTACCGGGCCTAAAACCTCGATAGGGTCCTGCACATGGCCGCACGCCCCTTGAACGAAGTCGTGGAAGCCGGGTGGGCCAAGGCCCTCGAACCCGTCGCCGAGAAGGTCGCCGAGATGGGCGAGTTCCTCCGGAGGGAGGTGGCGGAAGGCCGGCAGTACCTCCCCTCCGGCGCCAACGTGCTCCGTGCCTTCCAGCAGCCCTTCGACCAGGTGAAAGTGCTGATCGTGGGCCAGGACCCCTACCCCACGCCGGGTCACCCGATCGGACTGAGCTTCTCCGTGGCCGCGGACGTGCGCCCGATCCCGGGGAGCCTGCGCAACATCTACAAGGAGCTCACCGAGGACCTCGGGCTGCCGATGCCGAGCAACGGCGACCTCACCCCCTGGACCGAGCAGGGCGTGCTCCTGCTCAACAGGGTGCTCACCGTGATGCCGGGCAAGCCCGCCTCGCACCGCGGCAAGGGCTGGGAGGAGGTCACCGAGCAGGCCATCAAGGCCCTCGTCGCCCGCGACAAGCCGATGGTGGCGATCCTGTGGGGCCGCGACGCCCGCAACCTGCGCCCGATGCTCGGTTCCGTCCCGGCCATCGAGTCGGCCCACCCCAGCCCCCTGTCGGCCCGCAGCGGCTTCTTCGGCTCCCGCCCCTTCGGCAGGACGAACGAGCTTCTCGAGCAGCAGGGCGCCACCCCGGTGGAGTGGAAGCTCCCCTAGGCAGTTCCAACCCCACCCAGGCACTAGGATTTCCACCATGAGTGATGTATCGGGCACCGAACGCTATCTGCGTCTGACCGTTGAGCTGACCGTGGAGGTGCAGGACCTCGCCGCCCTGCAAACCGCCGCGCTGAAGGAGATCAACCACCCTGACGCCGACCTGGACGACGATGAGCGTAAGGAGCAGGCCGAGCTGGTCTCGGCCGATGACACCGGCGCCAGCGCGCTGCAGTGGCTGATCGAGCCGGACCACGTCCTTGGGCTGATCGAGCACATCGACCAGATCGAGCCCCGCGAGGCCGTGCTGGGCGTCGAGCCCTCCGACGGTCCCTCGGACGAGGATGAGGACGACGACCACGCGGGCCACGACCACGCCGACCACGCGGGTCACGACCACAGGCACTGACACCGCGGCACCGAGACCGCGGTATTGAGACCACAGCGCTGAGTCCACAGCACTGAGACCGCAGTACTGGGACCGCAGCACCGAGCACCACCACCGCCGGGGCTTTCTCATCGTGGGCCCCGCAGGAAAGACTCTCCACCGCTGGAGACTCTCGGTCGTCGTTCCTCACATGATGATCAGTAGGACACCACCAGACGTACATGCTGCTTGTTGATGGCCATCCCGCCCAAGAGTTGATCGTCGGGCGTGCCTGCCGGGTAGACCGTGATGACCGGCTCGGCGTTCCGGTCACTGTTCCACATGAGAATCTGCTCACCCAGCCGGTCCGCGAGCTCGGCGCCGGCTGGTCCGTGGCCGATCGCTCCTAGCTCCCACCGACCCGGACTGCTGTTCTCGTCCCGGCGACGGCTAAGGTAAGCCAGCGATCCCCCCTCCACCAGGGCGGGGCTGCGCGATGCGATCACGGGAAAGCACAAGTCGCTGTCGATGGCGGCGGCCTCGGCGGCGAGACGGCATGTTCCCGGCTCGATGCCGGTCAGGCGCAACCAGATCCCATCGAAGCTCTCCCCGCCGCCGACCGTCACCCCAGCCCAGACGGCCTCCTTGGGCTGCTCAAGCACCCCATCGAGCACGTCCACACTCACCGCCTGGTCAGCGTCCCAGTACAGGGTGACCTGCCCATCAGGGGCGATGTGCCCGGTACGCTCCCCTTCTTGGCCGACCATGGGGACGAAGCCGCACAGCTCCACCGAGTCCGAAACCAGCCGATCGCCTTCGCGGACCAGGGCGACGCTGCGGGTCTGACCTCGCCAGCGCAGCGGCAACACCAGCCGCCCGCCGGAAGTCATCTGCTCCCACCAGGCGGGCGGGATATCCCACACCCCCACCGTGGCGATGAGGCGGTCGTAGGGAGCGCGTTCGGCCGCGCCAAGTACACCGTCCCGTGTGATCACCCGCACGTGGCCGTAGCCGGTCGCGTCCAGCGCCTGCCGGGCCTGCGCGGTCACCTCCGGGTCGATGTCGATCGTGGTGACCTGCCCATCAGGGCCCGTTAGGTAAGCCAAAAGCGCGGCGTTGTAGCCGGTCCCAGCTCCGAACTCCAGGACGTGGTCGCCCGGGGTGACTCCGAGTTGGTCGAGCATCATGCCCACGACCAAGGGCAGCGACGCGCAGCTGAGAGCCGCACCGTCAGCGGCGCTCTTAGTGATCACGGCCTGGTTGCCGTATGCGTCTTCCAGGGGAGCACCGGGTACGAACTCGTGGCGCGGAACCGTCCGCATGGCCTCCTCAACGGGACCAGAACGGGCATGGCCAGCATGCACGACGTGGTCGACCATGCGAGCACGCAGCACCTCAGGGGAGGTGCTGGTGGTGGCGTTCATTGATCATTTTCCCTTCGTCGGAGAACCGCCGGTGAGAGAGGCAGGCGGATCCTAGCTCGTTGACCTGGCAGGTTGTGGGTGGTCAGGGTCATCAGCCGTTCAGCAGTAGGCAGGCATCCCATCCCGAGGACGGAGGAGCGTTCGCGGCGGTGGTGTGCTGGGTCAGCAGCACACCCGCCTCCCCCTCCAGCAGGCCACCGCGGGCCGGTGGCCCGTGACGACGCAGGTGATATTCCATGCCCGCCTGCAGGCGCGGCAGGAGGTCAGCCAGCTTCCCACCATCCCCGGCATCGGCCGCCGCGCGCCACGTGCTCAGGACCAGACCGGCCCAGCCGTGACACACCGAAGCGTCGCCCAGCAAGGACAACTGCTCACCGGCCACGCATCTGGCCAAGGCCTCCTCGGCGCGTCGCTGCCGCTGCGGGTCGTCCAGCGCCAGGGCCGCGAGCTGCTGAGCGCGGGCCAGGCCCGGCGTGCCGTAGCACCATGACGGCCGTTGCGGACCGGACTGCCGAACGGTGCCGGTTCGCCGTTCGGACTGGGAGATCATTCCTGGCCACCACGGGTCTGCTCCGGCACCGCAGTGCCACTGCTCCAGCCAGCCGCAGATCCGATCAATCGCCTCGGCCTGCCCGGTCACGGTGGTGCCGCGTCGCATCGCAGTCGCCAGCAGCGCCAGCGGCCCGGCGATACCGTGGGCGAGGCCCAGGTTGCCGTGACCGCCTGGCCAGCGCTGCGGGAGCTCTCCCCCGGCGGCGGTGCCGCACCACCAGCCTGGGAGCGCCTCACCGTCGACCGTCAACGGTTCGGTCAGCCGTACCAGGTAGGACAGAACGCCGCGCAGCTGGTCGTCCCCGCCGTAGCGATGCAGCAGATAGACGCCGATGCCGGTCAGACCACTGACGAGGTCGAACTCCCGCAGCTCCGGAAGGCGTCCACTGTCGATACGCTCATGGGCCTGGATCAGGCGGCGCCAGGTAATCGTGGCGACGTGGCCGTCCAGGACAGCCAACACGTCCGCGTAGACGGGCTGATCGGCCGTGTGCAGAGCGAAGGCGACAGCGGGGACACCTCGGTACAGGCCGCAGGTGTCGGGATCAGCGACCACGGGGTCACGGGTCATGGCCGCCGCCCACTCCTGGACCGTACTCCACGGTCCGGAGCCGGTGCGGGCGCGCTCGATGTGCAGCAGGGCGATGCCCGCCGGGCCGGCGCTCAGCTCGTCGCCCCGTTCAAGCTGCATCACCGTCCGTGTCCTTCGCGCACTCGCCAAGCGAGAGCAGCCTGCCGGGCCAAGCGGCGGCAAGTTCTTTCTCCTTCGCGGTCAACGCCGAGGGCCCGGTTGTGATGCATGTGTAACAGCGACTCCAAGACGGCGCCGGTGTCCGCCTCGACGGGCAGCTGCTCGCGGTAGATGTTCAGCGCTGCCGCGCGGGCTTGCCACGCCGCGATGACCTCATGCGGCCAATCGGGCAGCGTGCTGCGCACGACCAGGTTGACCGCCTCGTCGACCACCGCTCGCTCGGCGGAGGTCTCGGCGCGAGCGGGACGGACGGTGAACCACTGCGTCGTGGCGCAAGGATCACCGAGGAAGCCGTGAACAATGTCGACCATGTTCATCGCCGCCAGAGCTGTGGGGGTGACGGTCAGGTGCCGTAGCTGGGCCGCCACCAGGTGGGAGTCAGCGGCGAACACCACCTCGGCCGCCTCCATGACCGTGCCGTGCCCATAGCGGCCCACCTCCGGGAAGTAGGTGTCGAAGACCAGCCGCCCGGCCACCTCGATGTCGCGCAGCCGCTGCGCCCAATCCCCGACCGCAGCCGCGTACGCCGACTGGCGTTCACCGTTCGGGGTGCGGAGACGCAGCCGCAGGTGGGCAGTCTCGTGCGGGCTCTGGTAACGCACGAACCAGTAAAGCGGCTCGTCGCCGAGGCTGGCCAGCAACTCCGGCAGGTGAGTGGCAATGAGCTCGTCGTGCCGCTCAGGGTGCGTGTGGATCTTCACGTACAGCCAGGCGGCGCTGGTCGAGCCCGGCGCCTGTCCATCGTGGTTACGCACCTGGACCAGCGGACCACGCAAGGGAGAGGGAGCGCCCGGGTGCGTCGCCACGAGCGGCACAGCGATCTCGTGGACATGCCCGCCAAACCAGCCGAACCTCGACGCGGCCACAGCCTCGACGAGCACAGCGTCCCCGCGACGTTTGAGGTGAGCGCGAAGGAGATGGATGTGGAACGGCTCCTCCAGGTTCAGCCGCAGGCTGCGGTCGTCCTCGCGCAGTTCCACCGTGGGCGGACAGTGCCAGCGCACTCGCCACTCCTGCAGGGCACGCCGCACTTCCTCATCGTGGCCGCTCTTCCCGAGGGGTAGATCATCGGCGCTGAGCCGCCAGCGGGCCGGATGCAGGACGGTGCGCCCGTAACGCACTCGTGGCAGGTACGGCAGCCGGTAGGCGCACGGTCCCCAGTCGAACTCGGTCCACGCGGCGCCGAAAGCACGCGGCAGGTGAGCGAGGAAACGCGCCAGTGGGGCGGGCTGCTTGTTAAGCGCCAACGCGGAAAACACCTGCGGCTCGATCACCTGCTTCCGCGACAGGCTGACCAGGTGCAGGCGGTCGTGAGTCGCGATGACGGCCAGGTCCTCCAGTGCGATCGCGGCCTCGCCAGGGCCGCGATGCTCCCCGAGAGAGAGCACGTCAGGCAGGTACGGCGGGACGCGGCAGATGTTCTCGGCGTGGGGGTAAAGAGGGAAGGACAACTGCGCCGGCAGCGCGCCCACGGTCGCGGTAGGCACGGCCCGGTAGACCCGCTCCAGGCCGGAGCCGGCGGCGGCGAGGGTGAAGCGCGAGGTGAGGGTGCCCGCGCTGCGGGCCGGGGAGATGGTGAGGGTGAAGTCACCGCGCTCCAGCGCTTGGATGCTGTCGGCATGAACGCGGGCAGCAAGCTCTACGTGGGGCGGAATGAAGCGCTCGTCGAAGCGGTCATCGCTCAGGTCGTGGATGTCCTGCTCGGTGAGGATGATCTCCGAACTGGAGGTCACCGCCGCGCGCCACGCCAGTGCCAGGAGCTGCTCGTCGCGTTCCGATGAGCCGCTCACCGGTACGGGCAAGACGCTGCCGGGGTACCCGGCCGGATACCCCAGCCCAGCGTCGGGATTAACGACCTCGGTGAGCGGCACCAAGGCGCCGGTGCCATAACGGTCCAGGAACGCCGCGTGGAAACTACGCCATGTCGCCTCCCCCTCTGGTTGCCGGGTCAGGCGGAGCAGCGCGCTGGCGGCTCGCTCCATCTCGCCAATTACCCGGCGCGGTAGTTGCACCGCGCAGTCCAGACGCAGATCCACCGCCAGCGGAGTGCGACCGGCAGGTGACAGTTCACGCATACGGTGTGTGAGCGTCTCATATGTCTGGCGCTGTTCGGTGGGAGTGCTCTCGTTGTGGTCGCGTACCTGCGCCTGGATGAACTCGAGGTCACCCAGCAGCGGCGCGATGGGAGTGGCCGCCGCCGTCACTTTGTGGAGCCGGTCGATCACCCAGGCCAACGGGTCGGTGACCGTAAGCGGGGCGCGTAAACACGTAAGAACGAAACCTTGCTGCACGAGCGTGGTGAGCACGACCCGGACCAGTGCCTGATCGGCGCCGGGGAAGGTCTGGGTCAGAGTGGCGACCAGGTCAGCGAATCGGATGGGGGATGCCGACGCGTTCCGAATCGCTTCGATCTCCCCGCCGTATCGGATCGTTGCCCGGTTCGGGCCGCACGGTACTTCGAGCCGCTCTCCACCACGGCGGGTGGCGAGGTTGTTGAACACGACGTCAAGACGCTCCAGTAGTTCAGGGCACGCTTCCAGGCGCTCGACGATGTCGCCCAGCCACTGAGCGTCGACGCGGATAGCACTTCGGTGCTCCTCACCCCAGCGCACTGTGGCGGTTGATCCCAGGGACACATGAGCCACCCCGGCGAAAAGCCCGAAGGGAGTGGGGCGGCCGGAGGCGCGAAGCAGATAACGGGCCGTGGCATACGCGGCGCGACGTACATGCTTGGCCTGCACTGGACGGCCAGCGCGCATAGCGTCGACGTAGGCAGTGAGGGGGTGGCTGGCCTGCCGGATCACGTCGGTGAGTCCGGGCTGGGACCACACCTGATGTAGCCATGCGCGGCACGCTTCGGTGTTGCTTGGGTCGGGCCAGACAGGGGTGCGGCTCAGCGCTACGGCCGCTGCTCGAAGCAGCGCGACACCGTCGTGCCGGTAGAGCAGCTTGCTGAGGGAGGTCATCATTCCTCCGGCCGGTCGGGATCGAGGGACAGAAAAGGGTCGCGGGGCCGGGGGGCACCCCCGGCCCCGCAGAGTCGAGCCGCTAGTTGCTGGTGCAGGAGGAGGCGCAGGTGGGCGCGCATCCGTCCTCGGTGTTGCAGGGCGCGACCGGGCTGCCAGAACCGACATCGACGATGACGCGCAGGTCGAGAGCGAACAGATCAGGGGCGGGCAGGGAGAGCGTGGTCGCAGTCATAGCGATCCTTCCGGAAGGAGTGGCTTAGCGTCATGGCGTGTGACGGCTAGTTGATTTACGAATTGCACGCCTCTCAAGCAGCCAGGTCAATGACACTTTGGCCGCAGCGAAACGGAAGTATCAATAACAGCTGTCTGCCGATGTCAAACGGCGTTCGGAAACATGAAACCTTTGCTACAACATGATCCGATGAGCTGCCGTCAAGGGCGCTACCGCAGGAATCTTGGAGCTACGGCTGACATGAATGAGCCCTGCACCTTTAGCCTGATGGTGTCGAGTCATCAGGAACTAGGAGATGCAGGGCTATGCCAGAAAGTAGCACGCAAACAGGTCTATCCCAACGCCTTCGGACGATCCGGAAGAGGCGCGGATTCACTCAGGGAGAGCTTGCCAAGGTCTCCGGCGTATCGAAGTCACTCATCAGCAAACTCGAACAAGAAGTAGTCACGGACCCCCAAACGGCTACTCTGCACAAGCTGGCCATCGCGTTGCGCATAACCACCAGCGAGCTACTCAAGGGCAGCTCACGGGTACAGGAAGAGCTGCCGATCGACCCCAGCATGTGGGAGCCCGTGGAGCGGGCCTTGCGCGGCAAGGTGCCTCCCCTGGAGGAAGCACCATCCCTGCCGGAGATCCAGAGCCAGATCAACGGACTCAAGCCACTGCTCGCCACCAACCGCTACGGGGAGGTCGCCTCACTGTTGCCTTACCTGATCCGCGATGTCGACGCCATCGACATGGAAGGGCGCGCGGCGCGTTCTCGGATCCTTAACATCACGGGCTGGCTGTTCGTCCAGATGCGCCAGTTCGAGCGCGCGGAGTCACCGATACGGCAGGCCATAGACGCCGCCGAAGACCGTCTCGACGCCGCCGCCGCAGTCGCCACCCTGGCTTGGATGTATCTTCGTGCCGGCCAGCTGAACGAGGCTCGCGAGCTGGCGATACGGTGGGCTGACGACATAGAGCCCAGATTCTCGCGCGCCACCGAGGCAGAGCTGGCCCTGTGGGGGCGGCTGCTGATCAGCGTCAGCAGCGCGGCCGTACGCGACAACCGGCCCGGTGAAGCCGAAGACGCCATTAAGCTCGCGCGGGCCGCCGCCGTCCGGATCGGCCGTGAAACCGAGACGGACAGCTCCACAGCCAGAACGTTCGGACCGGTCACCGTGGCGATGGTCACCGCCGAAAACGCCTCAGTCCTCAACAAACACGACAGGGTACTCGCAATCGCTGAACGCATTCCAGGCAACATACTCAACGGTGATTCGGCCAGCCGAAACAGGCATCGGTTGGATGTCGCGGAGGCACTACGCGCTACCGGTAAGCACTCCGAGGCAATGGCCATACTGGAGGACCTTTACCGCACATCCCCGGAATGGCTGATCGCTCAGAGGTACGCCCGGCAGATCCTGATTGATCTGCTCATGAGATGTCGTTCCCTTACGCCGGGAGTACGGCATCTCATCGATGCTCTTCACATCGCCTATTAAACGCCCGGCCTGCAAGCACGGCATGTCATTGATACTTGCGAGGAGGCTCCGCAAAAGTATCAATGACATGCCGTATTTAACGGCCTACGGTCATGGCTATGTCTCTCCAGCCTCCTTGCATTACAGGAGCGGAGCGCAAGAGCCCTGCCTTACGGATGGCTCTGCGCCTTGCCGCAACGCCATCCAAAATCCACCAGATCAACGCCGATGTGCAGCCCTATCACCTACGTCAGGATGAGGTCCTGGTGTCCGTCTGGGTGGGGTTGGTCGTCCGCTGTGACGGACATCGGTACCGGTGGGACGCGCCCACGAGCCGGCACCGTAGATATCGCGGGTCCGGCTGGCCTACGACGTCCGAGAAAACGTACGGCCGAGCCGCAAAGCGTCTGGCCACCTACTACGCCATGCTCCGCAACCAGACCACGATGAACATGGTCCCGGGAGGCTCCTTGATGTCGAGCATGCTCCTGGACGAACTCCTCGGCACCGAAACCCACCGGCAGGCCCAACCTCTGACCGGTGATCTCGCTGACTCTTCTCCCATGACGGGATCACCGTAGGACCTGCCATTCCGAGTGGCCCCGGGACGCCCCTCGCCGATGGCGCTCCGGGGCCACACCCCCTTACTTGAGCAAAGGAGCTGACGACCGTGACACCCCTGGCCCTTGCGATCCCTCACCAGGGCACGCCGACAGCCACCGCCGTCCATCGCCTCCAGACCAAGCTCTACGAGCGCGGCGTCTACCCGTCGATCACTTACGAAGACGGACAACCGCAGTTGCACGTTTTCGCCCTCACCGTGTGGATCGACCCGAGGGCGACGACGTTCTTCTGGTCTTTCTGCTCTGGCGAACGCGCCGAGCGGGGCCCGGCCAACGACCCGGTAATGGCAGCCCGCCGGATCGCTGAGCGTCTCCGCCCGCCCATCATCGCGGACTCCCCGGTGGCCCCGGCGCAATAAAGCCAGCGTGACGGCCTGCGGACCCTACGGGGAAGGCCCGTGCCTCAGCCGGTGACGATGACCTCCTCGCGGCGGGCCGTGAGGGCGTCCCGCTGTCGGGCCAGCTCTTCGAGGCGGAGGTCCAGGCCGCCGACCGTACGCCTCACCCACTCGGCGACGTCCCCGACGGCCGCGCCGGTGTCCGCGATCCGGTGGTGCTTGATCGCGTCGGTGATGATGTTGTCGAAGAACATGTCGGCGAACCAGCGGGTGTCCACCTTGGGGAGCTTCGGGGTGACGGTCACGCCGATGTCGACGAGCTCCCTGGAGAAGGTGTCCAGCAGTTGCTGGGCGTGCCAGGCGGCCTCGTCCGCGTCGCGCAGGTGGCCGTGCTCCATCATGTCCGCGAAGCCGCCGCCCCCGGCCAGCATGTCCCACGTGGAGGCGCCGCGGGCGCTGCCGAGGCAGCGCAGGACCTCGCCGACCCCGTGCAGCGCGTCGACCCCGGCCCGGTGGGCCTCCCGGTGCTCCACGAGGTCGGCGCGGGTGTCGGCGAGGCGGTGGCCGATCTCGGCCAGCTCGCGGCCCCTGGCGTCGCCGGACGCGACCAGCCTGCGCTCCTCGCGCTCCAGCAGCGCGTCGTACTCCTCCCGCGCCGTCCCGAGCCCGGCGAGCCCCTCGTCGACGGCCGCCCGGTCCGCGTTCAGCCATTCGAGGCGGTTGCGCTGGCCGTCCAGGCGCTGCCGTACGGCCAGCGCCTCGGCGCGCTCCCTGACGAGCCGCTCCTCCCTGGACCCGGTGAGCCCGGACAGGAAGGCCGCGAAGCCGCCGCCCTCCAGCCTGGAGACGTCCCGCTCCTCCTTGGCGAGCCGCTCCTCCAGGTCGCCCAGGAGTGTCGCGACCTCGTCGAGCTGCACGGCCACCGCCTCGCGCCGGCTGGTCAGTCGTTCGAGGCGCCGCACCCGTTCCCGGGCGGCGAGCAGGGCGTCGGCGTCGTTGTCATAGGGGGTCACACCTGTGCGACGCGCGAGGGCGGCGATTCGTTCCGGACTCCCGCGTCACCGCGTCACCGCCCGCGCCTCCCCGGCCGGCCGGGAAGAGGCCGGGAGGGGAGAGCCTTTCCCGTCCGGCCGGACGGGAACGGCTCGATCTCGCCCCCCGCGGATCGCTCTCGCGGCCCCTGAGCGGCCGGGCTCAGCCCATGGGCACCAGGGGCGGCGGGTAGCCCGGGACGCCCGAGGGGAGCCTCCAGGGCTCGTGGATCCTCCGCGTGGGCACGGAGGCGAGCTCGGGGACGTGGCGGCGGACGTACTCGCCGTCCGGGTCGTACCGCTTGGCCTGCCGGATGTGGTTGACGGGGCGGTTGGGGCGGGTGTCGTTGCCGGTGCCCGCGACCCACTGCCAGTTGCCGTAGTTGTTGGCGACGTCGCCGTCGAGCAGCAGGTCGAAGAAGTGGTCGGCGCCGACGCGCCAGTCGAGGCCCAGCCGCCGGACGAGGAAAGAGCCCACGATCAGGCGGGCCCGGTTGTGCATCCAGCCCTCGGTGAGCAGCTGCCGCATCCCGGCGTCCACGATGGGGACCCCGGTCATGCCCTCCTTCCACGCCTGCGCCAGGTGGTCGTCGTCGCGCCACTCGTTCCCGCGCGGCCGGTAGTCGTCCCGGTTGATACGCGGGAAGGCCCGCGTCACCTGGTAGAAGAAGTCGCGCCAGCACAGCTGCCTGACGAACTCGTCGGCCCCCCTGCGGCCCTCGCCCTCCTCCTCCAGCTCTCCCACGTCCCTCGCGTCCCCGCCGCCCCCCACGTCCCTGGCGAGCGCCTCCAGCTCCAGCGGCGAGACGCACCCGAAGCGCAGGTAGGGGCTGAGCCTGGCGGTGCGGTTGCCCGCCATGTCGTCGTGGCCCTCGGCGTAGTCGTCCACGCAGTGCCTCAGCCACTGCTCCATCCTCCGGCGCCCGACCCTCTCACCGCCGTTGAACAGCTCGTACGGCTCGCGCCCCGGCTCGGGAAGCCTCCCCGCGTCCAGGCCGCCGGGGACGTGCACCGCGCCGGGGGCCTTGAGCACCTCCCGGCGCGGCTGCCGGGCCCAGGCCCGCAGGTAGGGCGTGAAAACCCGGTAGTGGTCACCCCCGCCCGTCGGTCTCAGGGCGTCGGGGGGCACGATCGTCAGGCCCGGGAACACGAGGAACGCCGTCCTGAGGCGCTCGCACTCCTCGGCCAGGCGCCGCTGCCTGCGTCGCGCGAGGGTGCTGATGTCCAGACTGGTGTGGACGGCCTGGGCTCTCGTCTCCTCGGCCAGGCGCATCGTCTCGGCGACCACGTCACCGTGGCGCACGATCAGCTCACCGCCCCGCTCGCGGAGCGATCCGCGCAGGTCGGCGAGGCATTCGGCGAGGAACCCCCCGCGGTTTCCCGAGGGTATGGAGGGGTCCGCGACGAAGAGCGGTATGACATGACGTGCGCGCTCGCACGCCGCGGCGAGCGCCGGGTGGTCGTGCACCCGGAGATCGCGGCTGAACAAAACGATCACAGTATCGGTCACGTTTTTCCTTCGGCCGGTAACGCTCCGTCGGTTGCGTCCACGGGCCCCTGGAACTCGAAGGAACGTTCAGGGAGCAATCGCTCCTGTTGCCTGTCACGCTGGTACCGCATCTAGCGGGCTCGAAATGGGATGAGATGGACGAGCAGCGTCGAGTGGTGGCCGATGAGGAGCCCGCGTACGGCATCGGGGCCGTCGCGCGGCGCCTCGGAGTGCCCGCCCCCACGCTGCGGACCTGGAACCTACGCTACGGCGTGGGCCCGAGCCGCCGGAGCCCGGGGGGCCACCGCCGCTACGACGCCCGCGACCTGTGGCGCCTGGAGGAGATGAACCGGCTCATCAGGAGCGGGATCCCGGCCTCCGACGCGGCGCGGAGGGTCCTGCGGGTCGAGGTCGTCCCCCCCGCGCCCCCGGCCGGGCAGGCGGAGGGGCAGGGGTGGGAGCCCGGGTGGCCGACCCCGCAGGGGCCCCCGTCCCTCACGGACGACCGGCCGCCGGGCGTGCCGACGGTGCCGACGGTGGCGATGCTGGCGCGGGCGGCGATGACGCTGGACAGCGTGGCCGTGCACGACTGGATCGGCGCGGCGCTGTCCAGGCACGGCGTGCTGTGGACCTGGGAGCACCTGGTGATGCCGGTCTTCGAGACGATCTGCAGGCGCCAGTCGGAGAACGGGGCGAGCATCGAGGTCGAGCACCTGTTCTCCGACCGGCTGATGGCCGCGCTGATCGGCCTCACCGGGCGCCCCCTCCGGCCGGTCGGCCCGCGTCCCGTGCTGCTCGCCTGCGCGGAGAACGACCTCCACAGCCTGCCGATCTACGCGCTGGCCGCCGCGCTGACCGCCGAACACGGGCTGGAGACCCGGGTGCTGGGCGCCCGGACCCCGTACCCGGCCCTGGCGGACGCGATGCGGCGGCTGGGCCCCTCGGTGGTCTTCGTCTGGTCCCAGCTGCCCGAGACCGGCGACCCCGCCCCGCTCGCGTCGCTGCCCGTGCTCCGCCCGCCGAGCCTGGTCGTCGCCGGTGGCATGGGCTGGTGGGACGACATGCCCGCGTCCGTCCGGCACGTCGCGTCGTTCCAGGAAGCGCTCACCCGCATCGTCACCGCCGCCCTGCCCTAGCCCTCCCTTTCTCTGGTACGCCCGCTCTTTCGCGATGCGCCCGCGTCTTTCCAGCGCCCCCGCTTTTCCGGTACGCCCGGCTCATTCCTGGTGCGCCCGCGATCCACATTTCCCGGCCTCCCGGCCGCACCGTCCCCCTCTCGCGGCCCTCCCGTGCCGTCCCTCCTCCCCCGCACCCACCGGCACCTGCCGACACCCGCGTGCCGCTCGCTTGCGATCACGGCGGTCGAGCGAGTATGAATAAGTTTTGAGTAGGTTTTCTCGGTAAGAGGAGGCGTCATGACAGACCCCCTGAACACCCGGTTCGCCGAGGGCGACGAGGAGGCGCTAGTCGAGTGCCTCCAGACCCATGGGCCTCTCATCCGCTCCTACCTGCGGCGATTCGTACGACCTCAGGATGTCGAGGACCTTCAGCAGATCGTGTTCGCGGAGGTCTGGCGTTCCCGGCACCGCTTCGACCCGGCGCGCAGCCTCCCCGCCTGGATGCTCGGCATCGCCCACAAGCGCGCGGTCGACCAGCTGCGGATACGCACCCTGCAAACGGTGCCGCTGGACGTCATCGCGGATCCCGCCGGTGCCGACGGCCGGGCCGACGGCGACGGCCTGGCGGAGCGCGACCAGGTCCAGCGGGCGCTGGCCAAGCTGCCCGATCCGCAGCGGCAGGCGATCGAGCTCGCCTACTACGGCGACCTGACCCAGCGGGAGATCTCCGAGAGGCTGAGCGTCCCGCTCGGCACGATCAAGGCACGTACGGCACGCGGCCTGCGCCGCCTGTCCGGCATCCTCGGCACGGCCTCGTCGGGCGGCTGGGACGCCGAGCCGCGCAGGAGTGGAGTGACCGCCGCGCGTGGCGCGAGCGGCAGGCGCGCGATGGGCAGGGTGAGCAAGGTGGGCAAGGTGAGCGGGACCGACGAGAGAAGCGGGCAGATCGTCAGGCCGAGGATCGCGGTGTCCAGCTGCCTGATGGGCGAGCCGGTCCGGTTCGACGGCGGGCACAGCCGCGACCGGTTCCTCAACGGCGAGCTCGACAGGCACGTCGAGTGGGTGCACATCTGCCCGGAGATGGAGATCGGCCTCGGCAGCCCGCGCGAGACCCTCCGCCTGGAGCGCTCGGCGGACGGCACGCGGCTGATCTCCAGGAAGAGCCGGGTGGACCTCACCGACAGGATGACCGCCCTCGCCGAGGAACGGGTCCCGGCCCTGCGCGAGGTGGACGGCTACGTCCTCAAGTCCAGGAGCCCCAGCTGCGGGGTGCACGGCATCCCGGTCCACGCGGGGGACGCGACCGTGGACCGCAAGGGCACGGGGGTGTTCGCCGCCGCGGTCGTCGACGCCCATCCGCTGCTGCCCGTCGAGGACGAGGGACGGCTCAACGACGCCCTGCTCCGCGAGACCTTCGTGGAACGGGTCTTCGCCCGCGCCCGGCTCCGCGCGCTGCTGGAGAGCGACTGGCGCCCTCGTGACCTGGTGTCCTTCCACGCCCGGCACAAGATGCAGCTGCTGGCCCACGACCCCGCGGCCTTCCGGGAGGCGGGGAGGGTGGTGGCCCAGGCGGGCACCCGGCCCCGCGAGGAGCTGGCCGCCGACTACGCCCGCGTCTTCGGCACGGCGTTCGCCGCCAAGGCGAGCATCGGCCGGCACGTCAACGTCCTGCAGCACTGCGTGGGGATGGTGGGCGACGCGCTCGACCCGGTGCGCCGGGCCGACCTGGCGGAGGTCATCGCCTCCTACCAGGCCGGGCGGGTGGCGCTGAGCGTCCCGGCCACCCTGATCCGCCACCACGCCCAGGCCCTGGCCGCCGAGTACGTACGGGACCAGACCTACTTCTCCCCGTACCCCGAGGATCTCCGGCTGCGCAACCACGTGCCCGCCTGAGCCCTCGACCGGCCGGAGGCCGGTTCCGGTGTCCACCACCGCCCGGAGGCCGGTCACCGCCCCTGTCGCCCCCGGAGGGCGGGCCGGACGGCTCGATCCGGCCCCGCCACCGCCCGGGAGCGGCCAGAAGGGGTCGGACCCCACCACCGCCCGGGAGCGGTTAGAAGCGCCGGAGCCCCACCACCGCCCGGGAGCGGGTCACAAGGGCCGGGGTCTCACCGCCGCCGGGGAGCAACCTCGAAACCGCCGCCGGGGAAGCAACCTCAGAGGGCCGGGTCCAGTCTCACCACCGCGAGGGAACGCTGGGGCAGGAACAGCTCCTCCCCCTCCACGGTCGCCGACGGGTCGGAGGCGAGCAGGATGTGGCCTGGCGCGAGCCGGCCGGTCCCCAGCTTGACCGTGAGGGCGACCGGGCCGAAGTTGGCCGCCACCCTGAGCCCTCCCCGGTGCACGACCAGCCAGGACTCGCCGTGGTCGACCCGTACCCGGTCCAGCCTCGGGTCCGTCAGCTCGGGGTGGGCGCGGCGCAGCGCGATCAGGGCGCGGTACCAGTCGAGGTGGGCCCGGTGGGCGTCGTCGTCCAGCTCGCTCCAGTCGAGCTTGGAGCGCAGGAACGTCATCTCCTCGCCGGGGTCGGGGGCCTTGTCCGCCCAGTCGTCGTAGCCGAAGCCGACGAACTCCCGCCGCCGCCGGTCGCCCTCGCCCTCGCGCAGCTGCGGCTCGACGTGGTCGGTGAAGAACAGGAACGGCGCCCGCGTCCCCCACTCCTCCCCCATGAACAGCATGGGCGTGAACGGCGAGGTCAGCAGGAGGCCCGCGGCCAGCCGGAGCGCCTCGGGCGCCATCCGGTCGCCCTCGGCCCGGTTGCCGATCTGGTCGTGGTTCTGCGCGCAGCAGACGAAGCGGTAGCCGGGCACGTGGGACGCCGGGCGGCCGTGCGAGCGCCCCCGGAAGGACGAGTAGGTCCCGTCGTGGTAGTAGGCGCGGCTCAGCACCTTGGGCAGGGCGCCGTAGAAGTCGTCGTAGTAGCCGTGCCGCTCACCGGTCGCCGCCACGTGCAGGGCGTGGTGGACGTCGTCGTTCCAGGCCGCGGCGAGGCCGAACCCCCCGGCCTCGCGCGGGGTCATCAGCCGGGGGTCGTTGAGGTCGGACTCGGCGATGAGCGTGAGCGGCCTGCCCACGGCCGCCGACAGCGCCTCCGTCTCGACGGCGATCTCCTCCAGCAGGTGCGTCGCCCGGTCGTCGTGCAGGGCGTGCACGGCGTCCAGCCGCAGGCCGTCGATGTGGTAGTCGCGCAGCCACTGCAGCGCGTTGCCGACGAAGTAGGCGCGCACCTCGTCGGAGCCGGGACCGTCGAGGTTCACGGCCTGCCCCCAGAAGGAGGCGGCGCTGGAGTGGAAGTACGGGCCGAAGGGGGCGAGGAAGTTTCCCGACGGGCCGAGGTGGTTGTAGACGACGTCGAGGATGACGCCGAGCCCGCGCCGGTGGCAGGCGTCCACGAAGCGCTTGAGCCCGTCGGGGCCGCCGTAGTTCTCGGTGACGGCCCACAGGTCCACGCCGTCGTAGCCCCAGTTGCGCCCGCCGGGCACCGGCGGCACCGGCATGACCTCCACGAAGTCGACGCCGAGCTCCGCCAGGTGCTCCAACTTGCCGATCGCCGCGTCGAAGGTGCCCTCGGGGGTGAAGGTGCCGATGTGCAGCTCGTAGATGACCGCGCCCGGCAGGTCGCGGCCCTTCCACAGGGCGTCGCCCCACTCGAAGCGGCCGTGGTCGTAGACCCGGCTCGGCCCGAAGATCCCCTCGGGCTGCCAGCGGGTCCTGGGGTCGGGCAGCGCCTCGCCCCCGTCGAGCCGGAACCGGTAGTCGGTGCCGTGCCCGGCGCCGGACACCTCCGCCGTCCACCAGCCGCCCCCGGCGGCCGACATCGGGTAGCGGACCTCGCCGATCTCCACGTCCACCGCCGTGGCCTGCGGCGCCCATACCTCGAACATCGGTCAGTCCCTTTCCAGAAGCGCGACAGGATGGACGGACAACAGGTGGGCGAGCGGGATCCGGCCGGTGTGCTCGCACCCCGACAGCAGGTCCCGCCACGTGCCGCGCGGCAGGGTGAGCGTGGTGCCCCCCCAGCCGCCGCGCCGCTCCAGGCCGACGGGCAGCCGGGTGGCCACCGTCACGGCCCGCTCCCCCCTGGCGAAGGCGATCGCGTGCTCTCCGGCCTCGATCGGGACGTACGGCGCCTCGGGGTCCAGCCTCCGCCGCAGGTCCAGGGCCTGGGCGGTGACCGCCAGCTTCGCCTCGTCCCACGACAGGCTGCCGGTGGAGGCGGGGCTCGGGTGGGGCTCGTCCGGGTGGGCCTGGCTCGCGTGGGCCTGGGCCGACGAGAGCATCCGGCGGCGCAGCGGGAAGTCGACCGGGCGCCGGTTGTCGGGGTCGACCAGGGAGAAGTCGGTGATCTCGTTGCCCCAGTAGAGGTCGGGCACGCCGGGCAGCATGAGCTGGACGAGCTTCTGGCCCAGCGAGTTGGACCTGGCGTACGGCTCGATCCGCGCGGCGAACTCCGCGACCGAGGCCCCGCACTCCTCGACGGCCCGGCCGACGAAGTCGCGGATGCCGCGCTCGTACGCCGGGTCGGGGGTGGCCCAGGAGATCGAGGTCTTGGCCTCGCGGGCCGCCTTGAACAGGTAGTCGAAGAACCTGTCGGGACCGATCGGCCAGGAGGCCATCAGGTTCTGCCAGGCCAGGTAGTCGAGGGCCGGGTCGAAGGAGACCTTCGAGGACCACTCGCCGACCGCGGCCGCCCACTCCCCGGGAAGCTCGGACAGCACGGCGAGCCGGGCCCGTACGTCCTCGGAGCGCTTGGTGTCGTGCGTGGAGAGCGTCGTCATCGTGGCCGGGGACATCTCCCGGCAGAACGCGTGGAACTCCTCGACGGACCCGCCGAACCGGTCGGGCTCGCCGCCCACCTCGTTGAGGCAGGACAGGGGGTACCAGCGGTAGAGGGCGGTGTCCTCGACCCCCTTCGCCATCACCGGGCCGCAGGTCTGCTGGAAGCGGGTGACCGCCTCGGCGGGACCGGTCAGGACCCGCTCGACGACCTCCGCCACCGGCGCGCCCTCGGGCAGCCGCCCGGCGGCGACCCGCCCGGCCTCCTCGACGATCTCCGCCGAGGCCTCGGGCACCGGCTCGCCCGGCACCGCGTAGGCCCGGTAGACCGGCATCGCGGCGAGCAGCTCCACCAGCGTCCGCCGGTCGGAGCCGACGACGGCGTGCAGCCGGTCGATCTCGGCGCCGAAGAACAGGTTCAGGACCTCCGCCTTGGACTCGCGGACCACGGCGGCGTAGTCGTCGCGCACCCCGGTCTGCTGGGCGAACAGCTCGACCAGCGGCTCCCTGCCCGCCGGGTCGACGAACAGCGCGGTGATCCGGTTGAGCGTGTCGTAGCCGGTGGTGCCGTCGCACTCCCAGTCGGCGGGCAGCCGCTCGGAGCCGACCAGGATCTTCTCCGCCACGGTCCACACGCCCGACTTCTCGCGCAGCCGCGCCAGGTAGCCGCGCGGCTCGGCGAGCCCGTCGGGGTGGTCCACCCGCAGCCCCTGAATGACCCCCTCCTCGACGAGCGAGAGGATGACGGCGTGCGTGGCGTCGAACACCTCCGGGTCCTCGACCCGCACCCCGATCAGCGAGGACACGTCGAAGAACCGGCGGTAGCCGGGCCCGCGCCGCCAGTCGACGAGCCGGTAGTGGGTGTCGGGCAGCGGGAACTCGTGGTCGTGGTAGCGCAGCACGTCGCCGTCGGCCACCGCCTCGCCCGAGTCGCCGAGCACCGGCATATTTACCCTGCCGCCGTCGTCGCCGCCGCTCTCACCGTCCTCGACGGACCAGTCGATGTCGAACCACGACGCGTACGGCGAATCGGGCCCGTCCTTGAGCACCGACCACAGCTGCGCGTTGCCCGACTCGGGCACCGGGATCGTCATGTGGTTGGGCACGATGTCGACGACGACGCCGATCCCGTGCTGGGCCAGCGTCGCCGACAGCTCCCGCAGGCCCTCGACGCCGCCGAACTCCTCGCGGACGCGCGAGTGGTCGGTCACGTCGTAGCCGTGCCGCGACTCCGGCACGGCCTGCAGGATCGGCGACAGGTAGACGTGGCTGATCCCCAGGTCCCGCAGGTACGGGGCGAGCTCGGCCACCTTCTCGAACCCGAAGTCGGGGGTGAGCTGGAACCGGTAGGTCGAGACCGGCACCCCGTACGAGCCGGGCGGCGGCGGGGGCGCGGGCACCTCCTCGGCGAGCACCGAGGGGTCGGGGACGTCCCCGCCGGTCCTGGTCCCGGGGAGGGACTCCGCCAGGATCTCGTCGTGGGCGACCTGCGGCGGCACGGCGGCGGGCGGGGTGCCGGGCAGCGGGTCCGGCGGCATGCCGGGGCCCGGGTCAGGAACGGGGTCAGGAACAGGGCCCGGAACGGGGTCCGGATCCGGAACAGGGCCCGGAACGGGGTCCGGCGCGGGGCCGGGCTCGGGCACCGACTCCGGGGGGACGATCCCGGGCGCGGGCTCCAGCGGGACGGGCTCGGGGACGGGCCGGGTCGCGGGCGTCATGGGCTCAGACACGGCGCAGCACCCTCACCGAGCGGCCGACCACCGGCACGCTCTCCCCGGCCCGGCAGACCCGGGTGTCGACCGTGATCGGCATGGCCGTGTCGATCTCCGTCAGCCACATCTCGCCGTAGTCCTTGGGAAGCGTGAACTTGATGACGTCGTGGTGGGCGTTGAACAGCAGCAGGAACGAGTCGTCCACGATCTGCCGCCCCCGGCGGTCGGGCTCGGTGATGGCGTCGCCGTTCAGGAAGACGGCGAGCGATCTGGCGTATCCCACGTTCCAGTCGGCGTCGGTCATCTTCTCCCCTCTCGGAGTGAGCCAGGCGATGTCGCTGAGGTTCTCCTCCGAGCCGCGCACCGGCCGCCCGTAGAAGAACCGGCGCCGCCGGAAGACCGCGTGGTCGGCGCGGAGCTTGGCCAGCCGCCGGGTGAACTCCAGCAGCAGCCAGTTCTCCCTGATGTCGGACCAGTCGACCCAGCTCAGCTCGTTGTCCTGGCAGTACACGTTGTTGTTGCCCCGCTGGGTGCGGCCCAACTCGTCGCCGTGGGAGATCATCGGAACGCCCTGGGACAGGAACAGCGTCGTCAGGAAGTTGCGTTTCTGCTGCTCGCGCAGGGACTCGATCGCCAGCGAGGCGGGCCCCTCCTCGCCGCAGTTCCAGGAGCGGTTGTCGTCGGCCCCGTCGCGGTTGTCCTCGCCGTTGGCCTCGTTGTGCTTGTTGTTGTACGAGACGATGTCCTGCAGCGTGAACCCGTCGTGGCAGGTGACGAAGTTGATGGAAGCGGCGGGGCGGCGGCTGTCGTCCTGGTAGAGGTCGCTGGAGCCGGTGAGCCGGGACGCGAACTCGGGCAGCGAGGCGGGCTCGCCCCGCCACAGGTCGCGGATCGTGTCGCGGTACATGCCGTTCCACTCGGTCCACCTGGCGGGGAAGTTTCCCACCTGGTAGCCGCCGGGGCCGACGTCCCACGGCTCGGCGATCAGCTTGACCTGCGACAGCACCGGGTCCTGCTGGACCAGGTCGAAGAAGGCGCTCAGCCGGTCGACCTCGTGCAGCTCGCGCGCCAGCGTCGAGGCCAGGTCGAACCTGAAGCCGTCGACGTGCATCTCGATGACCCAGTAGCGCAGCGAGTCCATGATCATCTGCAGCACGTGCGGGGAGCGCATGAACAGGCTGTTGCCGGTGCCCGTGGTGTCCATGTAGTAGCGCTTGTCGCTGTCGACCAGGCGGTAGTAGTCGGCGTTGTCGATGCCGCGCATGCTCAGCGTCGGGCCCAGGTGGTTGCCCTCGGCCGTGTGGTTGTAGACCACGTCGAGGATGACCTCGATGTTCGCCTCGTGCAGGGCCTTGACCATGGCCTTGAACTCCAGCACCTGCCCGCCGCGCTGCCCCGTGCTGGAGTAGGCGTTGTGCGGCGCGAAGAACCCGATGCTGTTGTAGCCCCAGTAGTTGGTCAGCCCCCGCTCGGCGAGGACGTGGTCGGTGACGAACTGGTGCACCGGCATGAGCTCGATCGCCGTCACCCCGAGCGCGGTGAGGTGGTCGATGATCTCCGGGTGGCCGATCGCGGCGTACGTGCCGCGGATCCGCTCGGGGATCTTCGGGTGGTTGATCGTCAGGCCCTTGACGTGCGCCTCGTAGATCACCGTGTTGTGGTACGGCGTGCTCGGCGGCCGGTCGTGCCCCCACCCGAAGAACGGGTTGATCACGATGGAGCGCGGCACGAACTCGGCGGAGTCGGCGTCGTTGCGGCTGTCGGGGTGGCCGAAGCGGTAGCCGTACACCGCCTCGTCCCAGTTGACGTCCCCCTCGACCGCCTTGGCGTACGGGTCGAGCAGGAGCTTGGCGGGATTGCACCGCTGCCCCCTCGGGGGGTCGTACGGGCCGTGCACGCGGTAGCCGTACCGCTGCCCCGGGCCGACGCCCGGCAGGTACCCGTGCCAGACGAAGCCCTCACACTCGGTGAAGGTGACCCTGGTCTCCTTGTTCTCCTCGTCGAACAGGCACAGCTCGACGCGTTCCGCGGCCTCGGTGAAGAGCGCGAAGTTGGTTCCCGCGCCGTCGTAAGTGGCCCCGAGGGGATAGGGGTCACCCGGCCAGATCTCGATCATCAGTCCCTCTTGAGCGTGGAGACCCCCGCCTTGAGGCGGGGGAGAGCACACGGCACGACGCCGTACTACGGGTTTGTCTGGAAAGTCTGAGCGAACTCGGCCGATGGGAAGAGTGGGAAGAGGATGTCAGCGCACCGCCTCTCAGCGGTGGACAAATATGCCCCGTGTTCGCGTGGCCATGCGCACATTCCCACTCCTGTGACGGTGATCTCAGACCCTGGCGATGACATGCGTTGACCGAGCGTAGATCAGACCGGGGTGGAGATGTCCACCAGCAGCCCGTTGGGATCGAGCAGCAGGCAGCTGCGCTGGCCGTAGAACTGGTCGCGAGGCGGCGCGACGATCGTCAGCCCCATGTCGCCGGCCCGCCTGTGAACGGCGTCCACGTCGTCGACCACGACGGTCAGGATCGTGCCCGCCGGCCTCCGGCGGTACGCCTCGGGGATCAGCTCGTGGTCCCTGCGCCAGACGGCCACCTCCAGGGCCGGGCTGCCGGGCGCGGAGAGGTGGACGTACCAGTCCTCATCGAAGTTGACCTGGAAGCCGAGCAGCTCCGCGAAGAAGTCCCTGGTCTCGGCCAGGCGGTCGGACAGGATGTTGGTCACCACACGGTTGACGGCCACGCGCGCTCCTCTCCCCTTCACGGCCACCGGCCACGGACGCTCTCGGCCTCCACCACCTAACCCACCGGCCGCGGGCGAAACGTGTGAGCCGGGCGCGCGGAGATCACGTCTCTCCTGTCACCCGGAGCGTCTCGCCCAGCGCGCGGAGCGCGGGCTCGTGGACGCGCAGTCCCGCCCCGGCCGCGAACGCCTCGGCCGCCCGCAGGTGGGCCCTCGCCCGGTCCTCGTCGCCGCCGAGCAGGGCGAGCCTGGCCAGGCACAGGTCGGTCAGCGACCAGCCCAGCAACCGTCCCGCGTGCGGGGCGAGCCTGCCGTACAGGATCCTCCCCGCCTCCTCGTCGCCGAGCGCCGCGCAGATCTCGCTCACGGCGTCCGGGACGAACCGGTACGCCAGCTCGGGACCTATCGCCGCGAAACCGTCGCGGGCGAGGCCGGCGAAGGCGTCGCGCGCCTCGGCCGTCCTGCCCAGGTCGACCAGGGCGAGGCAGCGCAGGATCCGCCAGGGCTTCTGGCCGGGGCGGCGGGCGAGCATCTCGTCGGCCAGCGCGAGCGCCTCACCCGTCTCCCGGGGCCGGCCCGCCGCCCGCAGGGACAGGAAGCGGAACACCTCCCGCCGCAGCGACGCGTCGTCCCGGCCCAGCGCCCCCTCGGGGTGGGCCGCGCCGGACGCGTCGGCCGCGGCGAGCGCGTCGGCGAAGCGCCCGGACAGGTAGGCCCGGACCGCCGTCTGCCAGGCGGCCAGGCTGACCGTCGAGGGGAGCCTGAGCCGCTCCGCGGTCTCCCGCAGCCACTCCAGCAGCTCCGCGGCCCGCCCCGAGGCTCCCCTGGCGGTCAGCTCGACGTACTCGTTCTCCCTGCCGATCCACTCGATGGCCAGGTCACCGGTGCGGCGGCCGATCTCCGCGATCTCGCCGGCGACCGCCTCGCGGCGCCCGTGGTCGTGGCCGGAGCGCAGCAGGATCTCCAGGGCGATCAGCGTCCTGGCCAGGGTCCGGTCGTCGCCGGCGAGGCGGGCGAGCCGCACCGCCTCCCCCGCCATCTCCACGCTCCGCCCGACGGGCCGCACGGTGGAGCCGGTCAGCGCGGCGGCGGCGAGCAGCTGGGCCCGCCACGGCGAGTCCTGTGCCAGGTCCGAGGCGAGGACCCGGTCGATGCGCGCGGCCAGCCGGTCGATGCCGGTCATCTCCTCGTACATGGCCAGATAGATCGGGTCGGAGAACCCCAGCGCCGCCCTGGCGAGCCGGTTGTCGTCGCCGAGCCGTTCGGCGATCTCCGCGGTCGCCTCCAGCGAGGCGTGGGCCGCGGCGCTCATCCCGGCCGCGGCCTGCGCCTCGGCCAGGTCGAGCAGGAGGTCGCAGCGGAGCGCGTCGTCGGGCTCCGGCAGCCGGTCGATCATCACGATCGCCCTCCCCAGGCCCTCCACCGCGTCCTCGTGGGCGAACTGCGCGGTCGCCTGGGCCGCCGCGCGCCGGGTGTAGCCGATGGCCCGGCCCGCCATCCGGGAGTTCAGCAGGCCCTCGCGGCAGTGGTGGGCGATCTCGGTCAGGCGCGTCCCGCTCCGCTCCTCCAGCACCTCCGCGATCCGCGCGTGCAGCCTCCTGCGGCGCAGCGGCGGCAGCGCCTCGCGCAGCGCGTCGCGGACGATGTCGTGGACGAAGCGGCAGCTCGGCCCGTCCCCCTCGACCAGCAGCCGGGCCCCCACGGCGGCGTCGACGATGTCGAGGACCCGCTCCTCGGGCAGCCCCGCCACGCGCGTCAGGACGTCGGTCGCCGCCTCCCTGCCGAGCAGCGCGGCGACGGTCAGCACCTCCTCGGTGCCGGGCGGCAGACCGGCCATCCGGCCGCGCACGACGTCCGACAGCGCCTCGGGGGTCTCCCCCAGCTGCAGCACCTCCCCCAGGAAGAACGGGTTGCCCGCGGTCAGCCTGCCCATCTCCGCGGCCAGGGCGGGGTCGGCGCCGGCCCGTCCCAGGTACTCGCGGATCTCCTCCTCCGCCAGGCCGCGCAGCAGGAGCCGCTGCACGTGCGGCAGCCGCAGCAGCGCGCCGAGGGCCTGCTCCAGCGGCTCGCCGGGGCGCACGTCGGTGTCGCGGTACGTGGCCACGACGGTCAGCCCGGGGCAGAGCCGGGTGGAGGCGAGGAACTCCAGCAGCCGCAGCGAGGAGGGGTCCGCCCACTGGAGGTCGTCGAGGACCACCAGGACCCGGCCGTGCTCGTTCAGCAGCCGGGCGAACGCCTCGTACAGTGCGAACTGCCCCGCCTGCCCGGTTCCCGAAGCACTCCCGGCTCCCCCGGCTCCCCCGGCCCCGGCTCCGGCCCCGGTCAGCTGGGCCAGCTCGCCGTCCCTGCCGACCAGGTCCTGCACGGCCTGCGTCCAGGGCCAGAAGGGCGGCGCGCCGGTGCCGCTCCAGCAGCGGCCCCACACCACCCGGTGGCCCCGCGCCCGCGCGGCCCCGGCGGCCCGTTCGGCCAGGCTGGTCTTGCCGATGCCGGGCTCCCCGGCGAGCAGCACCGTCCGGTGCCCGTCACCGGCGACGGCCCGTTCCAGCACCTCCGCCTCGGCGTCCCTGCCCACCAGCCCGGCGCCCTTCTCCTCCGCCTCCCCAGCTTCCTCCGCCGGTGCCGGTCCCGCCTCCACCACCGGGCGGGGCGCGAGCGCGGGGTCCTGGCCGAGGATGCGCCGCTCCATCTCCCGCGACCGGGGGTCGGGGTCCAGCCCCATGTCCTCCATCAGCAACCGGCGCCCCTCGGCGAGCACGCCGAGCGCGTCGGCCTGCCGTCCCGCCTGGTAGAGCGCGTGGGCGGCGAGCACGCGCAGCCGCTCCCTGAACGGATGGGCGCCGACCAGGTGGGCGAGCCCGCCCGTCAGCGCCGCCCCCCGGCCGAGCGCGAGCTCCGACTCGGCCAGGTCCTCCTCGATCGTGAGCCGCAGCTCGGCCAGGTGCGCGCTCTCCTCCACCGCCCAGGAGGTGCCCGAGAGGTCCGCGAGCGGCTCCCCGCTCCACTCCCCCAGCGCCAGCCGCAGCTCCCTGACCGCTCCCTCGTGGTCGCCCCCGGCCCCCAGCCTCCTGCCCCCGGCCGCGCGCCCCCGCGCCCTGCCCAGGTCGATCGCGCCGCCGGGGACGTCCAGCGCGTAGCCCCCCGGCCTGCTGACCAGGACCGCCGGGGGAACGTTCCTCGTCCTGCCCGGCTCGAAGACGCGGCGGAGCTTGGAGACGTACGCCTGCACGGTGTTGAGCGCCCCCGGCGGGGGGTCGCCCTCCCAGAGCGCGTCGATCATCCGGCTCGGGCCGACCGGCCGCGGGGCGGCGAGGACGCACATGGCGAGCACCAGCCGCTGCTGGTAGGGGCCGATGTCCAGCGCCGCCCCTCCGTCGCCGAACGCCTCGACAGGACCCAGCACACGAAAGTCCATCCGGCCACCTCACTCGCGAACTGCGCCGATGGTAGCCTTCCGCGCCCACCACCCCGTCCCACGCACGCCCCGCGCGACGGCTTCCCGAACTGCCCTTTTTCGTGCGCGAAGCCGGGAAAAGGGGGAAGTTTGGCCGCCGACAGGTGGGTAGTCCGACCGTCCTCACGAGTGGAGGACATGAGTGATGGGCGGATTCAAGAAGTTCCTGCTGAGAGGCAACCTCGTCGAGCTCGCCGTGGCCGTCGTGGTCGGGGCGACCTTCAGCGGGCTGGTGCAGGCACTCGTCAAGGACCTCATCACGCCGCTGATCGGGGCGATCACCGGCGGCAGGGAACCGGACTTCTCGCAGTACGTGTTCACGATCAACGGCTCCAAGTTCATGTACGGCGACTTCATCAACCACCTGCTGAGCTTCGCGATCATCGCCGCGGTCATCTACTGGCTGGTCGTGATGCCGATGACCCGGCTCATCGGCTTCTTCGACAGGGACAAGAAGGCCACCGAGAAGGAATGCCCGGAGTGCCTGAGCGACATCCCGATCGAGGCCAAGCGCTGCGCGTTCTGCACCGTGGAGCTGTCGAAGGTCGCCGTCGGCGACAGGCCGCCCGCCTAGCCGCCCTCCGGCGACGGCCCGGCGGGATCCCCCTGGATCCCCGGGTTCCGTGGCCCGTTCCAGCCCCGGGAACCGTTAACGATCATTGACGGTCGGGGGGAGGTCGGGCACACTTGGCCACTGCGAAACCTTCCAGGGGAGTGGTATGAACTTCTCCGTCCTGGGGCCGGTCGAAGTGCGAGCCGACCACCAGCCGCTACCCCTGGGCGGACGCAAGCAGCGGGCCCTGCTCGCGATGCTGCTCCACCACGCCAACAGGTCCGTGGCCGACGACCTGCTCGTGGACGCCCTGTGGAGCGAGCACCCGCCGAAGACGGCCGACAACAACCTGCGCCTGTACGCCTCCCGCCTCCGCCGGTCCCTGGGCCACGACCGGGTCCTGCGCCGGCACGGCGGCTACCTGCTCGTCGTGCACCCCGGCGAGCTGGACGCCCATCGGTTCCAGGCCTTGGCGAAGAACGGCCGCGACGCGTTCCTGCACGGTGACCACCACGAGGCCGCGGACTTCCTCCACCGGGCCCTGCGGCTGTGGCGCGGCCCCGCGTACGGCGACCTGCGGTTCGTCGAGGACCTGTCGGGCGAGGCGGCCCGCCTGGAGGAGCTGCGGCTCACCACCCTGGAGCACCGCGTCGAGGCCGACCTCGCGGTGCGGTTCCAGCCGGAACTCGTCGCCGAGCTCACCGGCCACGTGAACGCTCACCCGCTCCGCGAGCGCCTGCGGGCGCACCTGATGGTGGCGCTCACCCGCTCCGGCCGGAGCTCCGAGGCGCTCACGGTGTACGCCGACATCCGGCGCCTGCTGAACGAGGAGCTGGGCGTCGAGCCCGGCGACCGGCTGCGCGACCTCCACCGGCTGATCCTGGCCGAGGAGCGGGCAGGGCCCGGGCACGCCGCGAGCGGGCGCGCGAAGGACGAGCGGGACGACCGGGACGAGCCGCCGGGGACCGAGCAGGGACAGGCCGGGCCGCGCGAACCCCCCGCGGAGCTGCCGATGGGCATCGCCGACTTCGCGGGACGCGAGCAGCACGTCAGGGACCTCGTCGCGCGGCTGGACGAGCGCTCCGCGACGACCGTCTCGGTCATCACCGGGATGGGCGGCATCGGCAAGACGGCCCTCGCCGTGCACGTGGCGCACCGGCTGGCCGACAGGTTTCCCGGAGGCCAGCTCTACGTCGACCTGCACGGCGCGCACGAGGAGGAGCAGGCGCACCCCGGCCACGTGCTCGGACGGTTCCTCGTCGCGCTGGGGGTGCCCGGGTCGAGCATCCCGGAGTCGGTCGAGGCCCGCGCCGCGCTGTACCGCAGCCGCCTGGCCCGCGCGAACGTCCTGATCGTCCTCGACAACGCGGCGTCCGAGCAGCAGGTGCGCCCCCTCCTGCCGGGCGTCTCCGGCTGCGCCGTGATCGTCACGAGCCGCGCGAGGCTCTCCGGCCTGGAGGGCGTGCGGCCGGTCGAGCTGGACGTCCTGAGCACCCAGGAGGCCGTGGAGCTGCTCTCACGGCTGATCGGCCACGACCGCGTCGCCGCGCAGCTCTCCGCCGCCACCGAGCTCGTCTGGCTGTGCGACCGCATGCCGCTCGCCGTCCGCATCGCGGGCGCGCGGCTCGCCGCCCGTCCCCAGCAGAGCGTCGCCTGGCTCGTCGGGCGGCTCGGCGGCGAGCGCGGGCGCCTGGACCAGCTGGTCGTCGGCGACCGCGCGGTCAGGGCGAGCCTGGCCCTGAGCTACGTCGGCCTCCCCGAGGACACGCGGCGCGCCTTCCGGCTGCTCGGCCTCCTCGACGTCACCGGCTTCGCGAGCTGGGTCCCCGCCACGCTGCTCGACCGCCCGCACGAGGAGGGGGAGACCCACCTGGAGTCCCTGGTGGACGCGCAGCTCGTCACCATCTCCGGGATCGACTCCACCGGGCAGGCCCGCTACCGCTTCCACGACCTCGTCCGGCTGTACGCCCGCGAGCGCGCGGAGGCCGAGGAGGACCCGGCCGAACTCCTGCTCGCCACGACCCGGGCGTTCGGCGCGTGGCTCTGGCTCGCCGAACAGGCCATGGAGCACGTCCACGGCGCCTGCTACGCCGTGCTGCACGGCCCGGCACCGCGCAGGGCGCTGCCCGGCGACGTCGCCGCGTCCCTCCTGCGCGACCCCCTCTCCTGGTTCAACGCCGAACGGAGCGCGCTGGCCGGTCTCGTCGAGCAGGCCTGCGCCCTCGCGCTCGACGACTTCGCCTGGGACCTCGCCGGGTGCCTCGAACGCTACTTCGACTCCCACGGGTTCTTCTCCGAGTGCCGGCGCCTCAACGAGCGGGCCATGCTCGCCTGCCGTATGTCCGGGAACCTGCTCGGCGAGGCCGTCATGCTGCGCGGGCTGCTCGACGTGACCACCTGGACCGGCGTCGAGCACGAGGGCGGCGCCATGGTCGCGCTGCACACCAACGCCGTCCGGCTGGCGGAGATGTTCACCGAGGTCGGCGAGCTACGCGGGCTGTCGGACGCCCACGTGATGTGCGCCTGGGGCCTGGCCGCGCAGGGGTTCGTCGAACCGGCCGTGGAGTCGGCGGAGACGGCGCTGCGCCTCGCGGAGGAGACCGGCCACCTCGGCGGCCGGGCGCGCGCCCACCTGGCGCTCGGCATCACGCACGGCCAGCGGGACGTCCTCTCGGCGATCCCGCACCTGGTGAGCGCGCTGAAGGTGGCGGAGACGCTGGGAAACCCGCGCTTCGAGGCGACGTCCCTGCAGTTCCTCGGCCTCGCGTACGTCGAGACCGGCCAGTCGGAACCCGCCGAGCGGTGCCTCAGCCGCTCGCTCGTCATGTCCCGGGTGGCGCGGGACCCGGCGTCCGAGACGATGACCCTGGTCACGCTGGCGAAGCTCTACGCCGGCGACGGCGACGAGCGGGCGCGGCCCACGGCCGTCACCGTGGAGGAGCTCAGCCGCCGCTACAACCTCACCCACCACCTGGCCGACGCCCTCTGGATCCTGGGCGACCTCGACCGCGCCGACGGCGACCACGCGCGCTCGGTCGCGCGCCTGACGGAGTCCGTGGCGCTGTGGCGGACCCGCAGCTGGACGACGTACCTGGCGGGCGCGCTCCGCAGCCTCGGCCTCGCCCACGTGGCGGCCGGCGACCGGGAGAAGGCCGTCAGATGCTGGCGCGAGGCCCACGAGCTCTTCACCGTCATCGGCGACGGGACGAAGGCGAACGACCTGGCCGGACTCCTCGGATCCTCGATCACCGGCTGTCCCTGATCGTTTCGTTCGGTATATGCGGAAAATATGCAGCGGCTCCGTAGCGTCCGGATGGCAGGAGATCACGTGGTCGTTTGAGGCTTCACGATCCGTACGAGGATGAGCGGGCACGGCGGGCTCATCTCCACCAGGGTCACACAGGGGCTGACCCTTCCCGCGTATCGTGAACGCCCCGGCCACGGCGCGTCCTCCGGGCCGATCACCCGATCGGTCCGGCCCTTTCCCACCGGGAAAGGCACCCGGAGGACAATGGGACCGTGAGTTTCGAACTGGCCGTCTGGTACGAGCCCAAACCGATCACCAGGGAACACGCGGAACAGGTCTTCCAGTCCCTCCGCCGTGGGGCTGCGGAGGTCCCTGGAACGCCTCCCCCCAGGGAACCGGGGGCGACACCGACGCATGGCGCGGATCCCCGTCCGGGAGCTTCCGGGGAGCCCGGAGCTTCCGGGGAGCGGGGATCGCCCGGAGAGCAGGGAGAGCGGGGAGCTTCCGGAGAGCGGGGGGAACCCGGGAACCGGGGAGAGCGGGGAGCTTCCGGAGAGCGGGGAGCTTCCGGAGAGCGGGGAGCGCCCGGGGAGCAGGAGGAGCCCGAGGCGCACCCGGGGGTGACGGCGTTCGCCGATCGGCTGCCCGGGGCCGGGTGGCTCTCCCCCGACCATCTCCTGGTCCGCGTGGACCTGGAGCGGGCCGACGAGGTGTCCGCCGAGGTCTTCGCCCTGGCCGCCGAGTGCGGGCTGGTCTGCTACGACCCGCAGCGCGGCCTGGTGCACAACCTGTCTCCGCGAGGCGTCTACCCGACCATGGAGATGCGGACGGGCGACGGGATGATCGTGGTCGGCCCCGACCTGCGGCTCATCTCCGACACGCTCGCCACCATGTCCCCGCAGAACCCGTTCACGGCCCTGGTCGTCTTCGGCGAACACTTCGTCCAGAGCTCCCCGGAGACCTCGGGCTACGAGCTGGAGTACAAGGACAGCGTCAGGAACCGGATGTTCCGCACCCACGTCCCGGACCTGGGCGCGGTTCAGGACGCCTTCACCGAGTACGCCACCGGCGAGCGCGCCTTCCTGGAACGCCACGACTGGCGCCTCGTCTGACTTTTTCACCTGGGCGGCCACCCGGTGCGCTCGGTGTGGTGGTCTGTGCTCGCTGCGGTGTCTGTGGTGAGTGTCCGTGCTCGTTGCGGTGTCTGGTGGTTGTCTGTGCTCGCTGCGGTGGGCGGGTGTTCCGGCCGGCCGTCTCAGTTGCTGTCTGGTGGTTCAGGCCTTCGGCCTGCGCGGGCGTGGTGGTTGCGGGCTTTTTTTAAGCCGGCCGGAACACCCGCCCACCTCCGCTGCAGACGTTCCGGCCGTGAGGGGTGCGGGCCGTAGTCGCTTTCTTTCCGGCCGCCCTGTCGGCCCGCCGCCGCTGAAGCGTCTGTCGGGGCCGGTCCGGGGCGGGCCGCCGTAGCTGAAGCATCCCGTGCACGACCCAGTCCAAGGTTGGGCACCAAATGCAATCGGCCTGCCGAACCCACCTCTTTCCAGCAACACTCGCCACAACAATAAGCAATTAATAAATCTCCATTTTAAATCTCGAATAAAATTCCTAGTCCATGTATGTGTCGAGCAGTACGGCCATATCCATCGACGCCATGATCTTTATCATTCTCATATTGAATATAATTCCATCTTGCGGCTCGCGGGGCGTCCAGCTTAAGTGCAAGCTAATCTTTCCATCGATCACCCCATCAAATACTTGCTGCACGTCCGCAAGAAATTGCTCAACGAGCTTTAATTGTTCACCCAAAGGGTTCCCCCCCTCGGCTCTAAAATCTACGTGCCACCCACCTTTGTCGCGAATAAATGTTCCATGAGTAGCCACCTGCGCAATAAGCTCGTCATTCGATCCTAGGCCAATAAATTGAACGGTAGAAGCAGCCCATGTTTCGTTCATCATTCAATCCTTGTGAAGGTGATCATATATATTACCAATCGAATCTTGGCTTCGTCCACCATCGGGTAGCTTTATGTATACTTCGCCGGTGCTGAGGTCTACAATTATGTCCGGGTTTGACCTTTCGCCATTCCTGGGCATATTCCTCTTCACAGCATGGATTGCATCTTTAATCTCCTTCACAGAGTATCCAGTTCTAGCAGCAATCGCACCGGGACGATCGACAAAACATCCATCATCACCCGAGTTATGAACTAGAGCGCCTCGATCTCCAAACGCCACATAGTAGGTGTGAATGCCTTCAATCGTGAGGTTGTAAACGCGCTGGTTTAATTTAAAGTATTCTGCAACCTGCACCACCTTCAGACTATCTACGTTTATGGATTGAAGGCGTGCACCGGGAATGAGATCGCCCGCTTCGACCCATTTTTCCTTACCCTCAACCCAAAATGGATGCGTATCGGTTGCGACGACTGGAGCAGTTACACCATCTTTCCTGCCCGTTTCAACAGATATGCGTACAAGGTTTTTGGTTCCCTGGCTCGTTATCAACGCAATGACAGGCTTCGCTTCAGTAATGCCAGTCACGGGATCGGTTGCGAGAACTTTGTCGCCAACTTTTAGTTTTTCTATAGAACGGCGACCGCCATTTGGTAAAAGAACTTTTGTGCCTGCAACAAAGCTACTTATCTTGCATATATTTTTCAGAGTGTCGCCAACAATTTTTTGAGCGGCTACGAATGCCCGTTTTGAGTTAACCCAATTGTTTACAGCATCCACCGCCCTCTTTCCTGCGTTGTAAATTCTTTTTACAAGCTTCACCCCCTCCTTCCATCTAAACACATACTTAGCTGCTGTCCGCGCCACCCAGCCACCAGCACCGGCCACAAGCTTGCCGATTACGTCAATTGCAAAGCTTGCACAGGCTGATATATCTGTTCCAGTAATACATCCAAGCCCGTCGGTAATTCCCGAAACTTCTGCAGCAAGGCGCGCCAAATCTTTCAGCGCATCCCAAAGTTCCTGTTCTGCTTGCTCCACTTTCACTTGTGCGCGATCAGCATTAAACATCGCACAAGCCAGACTCTTTGGGCTCGTGTTACACACAGTCGGAGGCGGAACTCTCACACCCTTGGTGGCCTTGCTTTGTTTTACTGCTTTAAGGCCGGTGGGGTCGAACAACCCAATTGGGTTATTCGCCGCATAACTGTAAGGATTTGCCCATTGGGGCGGCGACATGTTAAGCAGGGGATCAGTAGAAATAAATTTGGCAATGGAGGGATCGTAGTAGCGGGCCGACAAATAGATCAGATCCGTGGAAGCGTCTTCGGTCTTGCCGAGAAAGCCTCGGTCGGTGAAGGCCAAGTCGTCGGTGCCACGGCGTTGCCCGAAGGGCAGATAGCGTTCCCGGTTGATCTGCCCGGTGGAGTCATCGATGCCGAGTTGCTGAGATCCATGCAGGCCCGAGGCGAGCCAGGTCACTCCCATGCCAGACGTGCGCATCGCGACGATGGCACCGTCAGCAGCCGAGTAGTACCGCTTACCAGTGACGGTTGCGCCGCTCAATTCCAGCTCCATGGCACCGAGGTAGAGTGTCGTCTTGCCGTCGGGGGCACGCCGGATTAAGCGTTCTCCATCAGCGTCGTACACCATGCTGGTGTCGTTACCGTCGATGGTGGATTTGATCAACTGGCCGAGCTCGTTCCATTGGAATGTCGCCTGCTTGCCGTCGACAGTGCGAGCGATCATCCGGCCCGCATTGTCATAGGTGTAGTTGTCGGTACGGCTTGGGCGTTCGATGGAGGTGACCGCGTTCGGCCGCGCGGATGCCGGAGCGGGATAACGGTAGATAGAGGCCTGGCCATTGTCGGTCAGAGCCGTGATATTGCCGACCGCGTCGTAGGCGTAGGACTGGTTGTAAGGATCAACCCCCAGGCTGTTCGGTCCCGCCGCGCACGATGAACCGGTAGTGGTCCAGGCCGCAGACAGGCGGTGGAGCCCGTCGTAGGTGAAGCATTCGGACTGGCCGTCGGTCTGCCCGGGAACTGCGGAGGCGCGGTCGAGAATACGAGTGATCTCACCAGAGATGTCGTAGGTGTATTCGTCGTCTTGGGCAAGCTGAGGCGTAGCGGTATTGGCCTTGGCGGTGGTGGTGAGCCGTTTCAGCCATCCGGTCCTCTCATCCCAGGTGAGGGATCTCTTGACCTGGCCATTCGCTCCATACGAACGTTCGGTCATGCGGCCGGTGGCCGAATAGGCGGTGGACTTCACATAGGTGAAGCTTCCGCCGAGGTCGGAGGTGAGCCCGTACGACTGGCCGAGATCGGTGGTGGTGAGAGTCAGCTTCTCCTGCGGAAGCCCTCCCGCGGCGGGCATGCCGAACTCGCGCAGAGTACCGTTGAGGTTGTAGCCGGAGGTGAAGGCATACGTACCGGCTAGAAGACCTTCTGAGGCGGGAACCGACAGAGTGGAGCCGGTGGGCCGCCCCATGGTGTCGTAGCCGGCGATCGTGTCGACATAGGCGTTGCCCTCGACGAAGCGGGTAGCCGAGGTGAGTTTTCCCTTGGCCAGGCTGTCGTAGACCCATTCGGCGAGCTTGGTGCCGGTGTCAACTTCCCCAGCCCATTGGGCGGTTTTCCGGCTGAGGTCGTCGTAAGTGAACGAGATCTTCTGGTTCTTGCCATCTGTCGTCCACGCCAAGCGACCCGCAGCGTCGTAATGCTGCTGGCTACTACCGGAATCTGGGTCACTGCCAGCGACCCGGCGGCCTAGCAGGTCATAAGTAAAGGTGCGAACGGCGCCGTTGGCGTCGACCATCTTGGTCAACGCCCCGGCGGGATCGTAAGTATAGGTGGTGTCGTGATGGGCTGTCGCGTTGGCCCACTCCTCGACTTTGGCCACCTGCCCCTCAAGGTTGGTGTAGAAAGCGGTCTTCCCACCGGTCGGGGGCCTGACCTCGTAGCGGTCACCGAAATACGTGGTAGCGGTACGCTTCAGCTCGATGGATTCCGACATGTCGATTTGCGCAGTGGGACGGCCGAGGGCGTCATATGCGTTCTTGGTCCACTGCGGCAAGTCTGTCAGAATCGGATTGAGTAGGCCGGTGCCCGGCTGGGCGGCATTGTGCACCGGGAGGAAGTTCGCGGATACCAGACCCCGTGCGTCGTAGGTGGCACCGGCGACAGTCCGACCTCCGCTGGGAGAAGCGTTCTGGATTTCCCGCACCCGACCAAGGCCATCGATATAGGTATGGCTTGTCAGCCAGTGTGGTGTGGCGCCATCGACTCGCTGCAACTGACTGATCGTCTTGCTGGCGGGACCGGATACGGTGCCGGTACTCACGTTTACCGGCACCGTATAATTGACCTTGGCCGCCGGAATGCTCCCGGTCCTAGGTTGCTGGGGAGTCCACAGTTCCGTAGTGCGGCCCAGTGCGTCGTGATCGATGTTGATGTCGTTACCGTCGGCGTCGCGGGCACCGATCGCCTGACCGTTCAGATGAGAAGGCCAGATCGTACTGGTGTGGCCGAGTGGATTGGTCATCGTCACACCACCAGCAGGCCAGCCCACCGATGGGCTGTAAGCGGTCGTTGTCGACTTACCGGAAGGGCTGGTCTCGATGGTTTGGCGACCGTAAGCGTCGAAGGACGTCTTCGTCGCCAGGAAGGTGTTCTGGTCGCTCCAAAGCCGGTTCTCTGTCAAGTTGCCATTCGTTGGGACGTTCACCGCCGAATCGGTCGCGCCGTCATACAGACTCAGGCCTCGTGCCACTAGGGCCCCGGCAGCGCAGTCATCGCCCTTACGGGCCTCCTGACCAGCAGCAAAGTTAATCATCCATCGGCCGCCCGCCGTATTACGGGCATAGGTGATGCCGGTACAGGTGTTGTCGTCGGGAACACCGTCTTGGCCGTAAGCATGAATCGCCGTAGGTAAGCCATAGATGTCAGAGACGAGCCGGGCGTCGCTGAAGCGGTAGCTACCGTTGGCGAGACGTTCCCGTGTGCGCAACCGATTGGAGATCACCATGTGGGCCGTGACCGGGATGGAGTTGGCCACAGTCCGGGTCTCATACTCGTAGCGGGTGGAGGTGACCTCCGTGTAGGCATCCTCGGTGCTGTTTGTAGGGGCAGGAGGTACGGCAGCAAGATCGACGGTCAAGTTCTGCCACTTTGACCAGACGGGTGTCGACCCGTCGATCAGCGCCGACAGCTTGGCACGCCATTGGATCTTCCACCCGTTGGTCAGTTTGCCAGTGGGGACGGCGATGCGCGCTTCGGACCCCTGAACCGGGATGCCGGAGGTGGCACCGGTCCAGATCTGTCCGCTGCCCTGAGCGGGAACAGCCGGATCGTGCTGGACTTCGAAATCGACTCTGGCCCCGGCTGGAACGGCGGCGATGACCCTGGTGCTCAGTTCAGGAGTCAATGAGCCGGTCACGGTGGGCGCGGCCGGGGCCAGGCTCGGGATCACCGAGAACCCGTCGACACCGGGCGTGCTGTAAGTGACCGACAGGGCGGCAGTGGAGGCGTTGAAAGCCCGTTCGAAACCGTTGTCGAAGGTGGAGAACTCTTCCTGGGCCGCACGCAACATCAGACCGTGATTGGGCTGGCCGTCCGCCCACGCCTGGGTGATGGCGGTGATGGGCCAGGTCATCTGGACGCCCGATCCGGTGTTGCAACTACTTGGGTTGGTATTGGCAACCTGGCCCGAAGTGGTGCTGGCAGGCTGGTTCCACCAGTCCACCGATCCGCTGTCCCATGACGCGGTCGCTCTCTGAGAGAGAATGCCACCTTGTGGGCATCCCGCTCCGGCCGTAGTGGTGAGTTTCAGCGAGGCGCTGGAAATGGTCGCGTTGCTCAGCAGGCTGATGTCGAATCGCAACAGTGACCGGGCCACTTCCCTGGAGTAAACTCCCCCACCCTCCGGCACGGAGATGTTACCGACCGTCAGAGCGTTCCAGCCCTTGACCTGGTCGGAACGGATCCATGCGGCGTCGGTCTTTGCGAGTGTCATCGCAGGATCCACTACGACGGGATAAACCGTGCCGGAAGCACTGAGGAACGCGGGATCGGGTTTGAGAACCAATGCTTGACCGTTGGCT
Organism: Streptosporangium sp. NPDC002524; assembly: GCF_040295985.1. Classification (NCBI taxonomy): domain Bacteria; kingdom Bacillati; phylum Actinomycetota; class Actinomycetes; order Streptosporangiales; family Streptosporangiaceae; genus Streptosporangium; species Streptosporangium sp. NPDC002524. The sequence continues at coordinate 57,908 of NZ_JBEOWK010000013.1, forward strand.
TCGGATACCACCCGCGTAGTGATCTTCCCGACGCGTGGTCTCGCCGAGGTCTTCTCTTTTCCAGTCAGGCTAAGGGCTGAACCGTCGGTCATCACCGGTACGGGCGCCGAGGCGACGACATCTTTGGTTTCCTTGGAAGCCCGCAATTCAAGCCCGCCGTCCTTGCGCTGGGCAAGCGCCAGGCCAGCAGAAGTAATGGGGAAGCGGAATTCCGCCGGCTTGTCCGGACGCTGGCGCAGCACGACATCGTGACGGAACCCATTGGGCAGCACGGTGACGACCAGGTCCGCTCCCGGAGCGATCCCATCTACGTATGTGGCAACGTTCTCTTTGATGCTCGGGCGAGGCAGTCGCGTGGGCCAGCTCAATGCATAGGAACGGTTGTGGTTGTCGCGGAGGGTCACGAACGGGCCCTCGCCACCAGTGGACACCTCCACGTCGGCCTTCGCCGCCTTGGGCCGCAGTACACCGTCCTGCTCGATCAGGGTGGTGTCAACGTTGACCCACGCACCATCGCGATACACCCGATGCGGTGTTCCCCACACCTCGGTGGTAAAGGTACGCCCGTCAGCGTTGGCGACGGTCTTACTGGTCTCGGTCGCGGCCAAGGAGACTTCAACCGGTTTACCAGACCGGACCGCCTGCTGCTGAGCCTGGACCTGCGCGGCCAACGCGCTGGCCGACGTGATCGCCTGCGCTGCCGACTGACTCTGGGAAGTGACCCCGTTGTAGAGGGTGGAGATATCCGTCGCGGTCAACGCACGCCGGTAGAGACGTACCTCGTCAACTCCGCCCTTGAGGTAGTCGCTGTAAGCACCGTTGACCTTGGTGCGGCCGACCTGGACGTTGCCGGTGGCATTCCAACTGCCGGTGTAGGTGGTCTCGGCATTGAGAACGCCGTTGACGTACAGGCGGATCTTTCCGGCGGTGGTGTCGTAAACGCCCACCAGGTGCGTCCAGGTGCTCGCGACCGCGTTCTGCGTGGACAGGGCGCGCACGGCCGTGGCATTGGTGGTATCGGTCTGGTACGTGACCATCCGCCACTTCTGGTCACTGGAGGAATAGCCAAGTTTGAAAGCGCTGTTGACCGCGCCATCCTGACTGATCACCGTGTCAGAACGATTGGTGGCATCCAAGCGAGCCCATGCCGAGACGCTGTAATCGGCGTTGGTGAGTACGACCGGCCCACTGGTGGCCGCGTAGCCTGACGTGCCGTTCAGCGCCAGGCCGCCACTGTTCTTGCCCGCCCCCCAGGAAGCGGAGGTGAGCGTCGCCGTATGGCCATTGCCGGAAGAGTCTGTCGCACTGGTGCCGCTGCTCGCGTCGAATTTCCAGTGAGCCCGCTCCCCCAAACTCGGAGGTGGTTCGGCGAGGCCGCTGTCGGTAGCCCGCCAAGTCCGCTCCTGCAACACTTGCCCTTGCATCGCCGGCAGGTCTTCGACGGTGTTACCGTCGAAGTCGGTGAGCGTGATCGTCTGCGGTTGTTGATCAACGCCAAGTTGACGTGTGCTGAGGCCACGGAAGAACGTGTTCGTCGTTACCGACGATTGAGCCGCGACCTCGGCTTCGGCGACAGTGCGAACCTTCCCGTAGCCGCGCCACTCATTCGCCCCTACGTAGGAGTTCCCACTCCATGGGTTGATCAGGTCATCGGGGATGGCCCAAGCGGGTTGCCCCAAATACTCATACCGAGTGGTCTGGTCCGGTGATCCCCCGACGAGATCCTTCTCTACAACCTTGAGAACCAGGTTCTTGTGATACTCGGTGTATTCCTGCGCTCGGTAGGTTTCTCCCGAGACATTCGATTCCCGGTGGACGACGCGCCAACAGTCCGACAGCGGATGCCGCTGAGTCCGATCCCCACAGGTCTTCACCTGGCCATAGGTCACCACAGTGCGCCCACCGAGTTCGTTGGTGATCGCTCCCAGGCGCGGTGAGAGTGTTGGCCGACTCTGGGGGTTGTCGTCCTCGTTGAAATCGGTCTTGTGGGTGACCATGACCGCATCGAAGCCAACCTTGGGGAGCGCGATCTCACCTTGGCCAGCCAGACCGGTCATACGGATGCCGTCCAGCCAGTTGAAGATGTGCTCATCGCCCGCGTTGGCCATCTTTCTGGATAAGTCGATCCGGGCGACGTCATCCCAGGTCGCCGCCCCAGGAGCACGAGCATAGGTGGTCACCGCGGCGAGTTGCTTGGTGATGAAGAATGAAGGGGTCCGGTTCTGGCAGCTACTAACCGGGGTCTCGCAGCGCAGGGATGCCGGAATGTCCCAGGCATCCTGAACGCCGAATTCCATCTTGGTGGTGGGGACGCTCTCGGCGATGCGGGTGTTGTGCCCCCACTCCACGCGCTGCAGGTAACCGCCCCGGTCATAGGAGGCGAATTTCCAGGGGTTGGTGCCCACCCCGCATTGATCGGTAGCGCGATAGCAGAAGTTGTTGATCTCCCGGATCCAGGTGTAATCGATGGCGTTACCGTTGGAGTCGGCCTCGTGATCGAGGTTCCACCGCCACGTCCCCGCACACACTGGCGGATTGTCATATTTTTTGGCTGAGCAGGGCTCACCGGGGTCGTTACCGAAGAACTGGGTCTGCCAGGTCGCGTCCCGCTTGTACCCCAGCCGGTAAACCTTGCCTTTCTGATCGGTGACTTTCCAGTACACGTCACCGGACTCGGCTCCGGCAATTTGCTCTATCTTCCAGCCCTGATCCCGTTCGGTGCGCCAGGCGCCCGTGCCGCTCTCCTTGACCAGACGTGTTGTGGTTCCGCCCAGTGATATGACCAGCTCGGAATCGGTGGGAGTGGAAGTAGGTGACTCCCAGCACTGTAGGTGTTCCCACCCGCTCGCCGGATTCTGCTGAATGTCTTCACTGCATGGCCGGTAGCGGCGCTCGATGAACCCGACCGGCAATTCCCAGCCGGCACCAACCCAACCGTCCTGAGGATTGGTGAACCAGGCACGTGCGTCCTGCGAGGTCGAATCATACGACAAAGCCAGCCCTGGGCCCACACCTGCCGGGGACGGAGGTTCGGGCAGTGTATAACTCCAGTTGAACGCCCCCCCGGAATCGCCCGCCTGCCACTGACCTGAAGGGCTCAGATCCGTTGCCGAGAATGTGCCCCCGGAATCACCAGGCAAGGCCGATGTCGCAACGGTCAGCATGTAAACAGGGCCGCCATCGGCCGGGGCGGCGAGCTGCGCCCGTGAGGGGACATCTACTTCCGCGACCACCTGACCAGCTTTCAGGTCATTAAATCCTCTGATCACTTCTTGAGCAGGCTGGCATTGCGACGAACGCGGTGTCACCAGCACACAAGCGGGAAGACGGACCATACGCAGTTGCTGAGCAAAGCCACCGGTATAGGCATCACGAAAACCGTCATAGGACAAACCCAGGCGGACCCGACCCGGATCGGCGTCACCGTCAGTGCGAGTCACCCGAACACCCAAACCGATGCCGCCCATCGCCGCCACCTGCTGCGCGGACAGCGTTTCGATCTTCACTTTGCCAGGTCGCTCCGCTACGGGAACCTGTTGCGCTGTCGACGTAGCAGTGCGCGCTGCAGGAATTTGACCATTACCGACAGCGGCTATGAGCACCGGCAGACCCGAAACGGCCTTAAGCTTGTCGGCACCGGCCAAAGTGACCTCTGCCTGTTCCTCCACAGGCCAGACGGGCTCACGCCGTTCGCGTCGCGGCGAAGACGACAGAGCATCCTCCGCTCCCTTGAATTCCTTCACCGGCGGCAGGTCACGACCATCCACCGAACGCTCAGCGGACTCAGGGGAAACCGCCGCCGCCCGCATCAAGAGATCATCCGGGACGCCAACCCCCGCGATCAACACCATCATCACCAGGCCCGCAACGAGCCCAGCCCGTAAAAAACGTGCACGCGAAGCAGCCACCGCCGCACCCTCCACAACCAAGCGAAGCGCGCGGCACCATAGGGGTCGCCGACGCGGTAAAGCCGAGATAAAAATGATCAGTCTTGATCATCCACATATGCCTGACTTGATGTCAAGTGAGCGATCTAGGAATTTCTGAGGCCTTTGGGTGCTAGAAGGTATTCGGCCCTACCTAAAGGCGTTGGACCGCGTCTCTACATGGCATGTCACCTAGAAGTCGATCTTGAGGCGAGGGTAAACAGTGCCTTACCAGCGAATTACGCTGCACCCTGGATCTGAGATAGGACCACCCGGTTCCCGACGTCTCAAACCAGGTGTGCCAGGACAGCTGTCCTGGCCGGAACGTGAACACCTCGACAACTCGGACCATGAAAGATCCTGCGCTTGCCCCCGACCTGGGTCGTGCAAGTGCTCTTCAGTGGCGGCGCGTTGTCCAGGGGGCCGAAAAGCGAGCAGCTATGGCGCATACCGTACGACGGAGCACGTGCGGCGGAGGAGGCGATCGTTCTGGCCAGCCCAAAAGAGGCCGCGACCATTACGCCAGAGGTACATATACAGGGCATGAAGCACCGGCAGGAATCACCCTGGCCGCGTCACCTGACCCGGACGCCCGCGCGGAAGACCGCCCGGACGTCCCGGAGCCGGTCGAGATCGTCGAGGGGGTTCCCGGTCACGGCCAGCAGGTCGGCGTCCGCGCCCACCGCGATCCGTCCCTTCCGGTCGAAGACCCCGCACGCCCGGGCGGCGAGGCTGGTCGCCGCCGTGAGCGCCTCCGACGGGGACGGGCCCTCCGCCGTGAACTGGGCGATGGCGTACGGCAGCACGTCGTGCGGCTTGACCGGCATGATGCCCGCGTCCGTGCCGAGCACGATGCGGGCGCCGAGCCTGTAGAGGGTCCTGAGAGCCTCGTGTACGGCCTCCACCCGCTTGGCGACCTCGGGCGGCAGGACGAGCGGCGAGTCGCCGGGGACGACCCCGATCGTCACGCTCACGAAGGTGTCGCTCTCGGCGAGGGCGGCGAGCAGCGCGGGGTCCGCGTCGACGCCGTCCGCGGTCACGAACGTCGCATGCTCGACGCTGTCCACTCCCGCCGCCAGCGCGTCCCCGATCGCCCGCGTACCGTGCGCGTGGGCGGCGACGGGCAGGCCGAGCCGATGTGCCTCGTCGACGACGACCCGCAGGTCGGTCCGTGAGTACTGCGACTCGTGCGGCGGCGGTGAGCCCGGCGTCATGTTGCCGCCGCTCAGCATGATCTTGACCACCGCGCAGCCCCGCTCGTGCCGCTCCCGTACCGCGGCGCGCAGGGCGGCGGCTCCTTCGGCCGCGCCGCCCATGAAATGGCAGTGGCCGCCGGGCGTGGTGATCGGGGGCCCGGCGGCGAGGATCTCCGGCCCCCGCCCGGGGTGCAGCTTCGACTCCGCGCCCAATGCCAGCGCCAGGTAGTCGCGGTCACCGAGGTCGCGCACGGTCGTGATACCGGCCTGGAGCGCCCTGTCGGCCGCGGTCCGCATCCTGGCCAGCAGCTCCGCGTCGTCGGCGGTGGTGAACGCGGTCACCGGGTCGGGGCCGGCGTCGAAGCCGAGATGCACGTGGGGGTCGACGAGTCCCGGCATCAGGAAGGTGTCCGCGCCCAGGTCGATCAGGTTCGCCCCGTCCGGCGGAAGGGCGCCCGTGGTGTCCACGCGGGTGATCCGCCCCTCCTCCACGAAAACCGTCGCGGGGCCGGACAGGTTCGTGCCGTCGAACATCAGTCCGGCGTGGATCACGAGAGGTGTCATGGTCGGGAGGCTCCTGGGGAAGGTGGCGCACGTGACCGCTCTGTCACGTCTTCGGGACGGCGCGGACCGGGCGGTGGCAGCGGCGTAACGACATCACGAACAACCTGAGAGGACCCTGATATTCGCTGAGAAGCCACTCAGCGGGAACGCCCTCGCGCTTCTCGATGCGTACGACCGCCGATCGCCCCACGCTCCCGGGCCGGGTCGTGACCCCGGCCCTGCGCTCCTTTCCGAGGCCGCGCTTCAGCTACGGCGGCCCGCCCCGGACCGGCCCCGACAGACGCTTCAGCGGCGGCGGGCCGACAGGGCCTCCCGAAAGAAAGCGACTACGGCCCGTACCCCCACCGACAGAACATGTACAGCGGAGGTGGGCGGGTGTTCCGGCCGGCTTAAAAAAGCCCGCAACCACCACGCCCGCGCAGGCCGAAGGCCTGAACCACCAGACAGCAACTGAGACGGCCGGCCGGAGCACCCGCCCACCGCAGCGAGCACAGACAACGACCGGCAACGACCACACCGAGCGCACCCGGAAAACACCGGGTGCGCCGAAAAAGCACCCCGGGTATACGACGCCTCACAATCCCGGAAAGGGAACCACTAAACAGTCATTCGCCGGGAAAACGGACACCCACCTGCGAGCGGACCTCGTCCAGGATGCCCATCACGTCGAGCGTCGCCTGCCAGGGCATCAGCGGGCTCTCCAGCAGGCCCTCCCGCAGGCAGCGCATCGCCTCGGTCGCCTCGTGCAGCATGCCCTTCCCCTCGAAGGGGACGTGGAAGGTCTCCGGCTCGCCCTCCACCGGGTGCAGGGTGAAGGTGTCGGGACGGAAGAACGGGGCCGGCAGCTCGATCCGGCCGAGCGTGCCGGAGATGGACGCGGCGACCGGGCTGTGCGTGGTGATGCCGCAGGACAGCAGGGCGACCGCCCCGCTGTCGTAGCCGAGCAGCACGCCGGTGTTCTCGTCCACCCCCTCGGGGGTGAGCCGCGCCCAGGATCGTACCCCGGCGGGGGCGCCGAGCAGCATGTGGGCGAAGGAGATCGGGTAGACGCCCACGTCGAGCAGGGCGCCACCGCCGAGCTTCGGGTTGCGGAGCCGGTGCTCGGGCGGGACGGAGACGGAGAACCCGAAGTCGGCGTGGACGGTCTGGACCGGGCCGACGGCGCCGCCCTCGACCAGCTCCATGATCTTGCGGACGGCCGGGATGCAGCGCGTCCACATGGCCTCCATCAGGAACAGGCCCCGTTCCCGCGCGAGGTCGACCAGCCCGGCGGCCTCGGCCCGGTTGAGGGTGAACGCCTTCTCGCACAGTACGGCCTTGCCCCCTTCGAGGCAGGTCCGTACGGCGTCGCGGTGGGCGTTCTGGGTGTTGGCGACGTAGACGATGTCCACGTCGGGGTCGGCGGCCAGCTCCGCCCAGCTCCCGTGGGCCCGCGGGATGCCGTGACGGTCGGCGAAGGCACGCGCGGACTCCTCCGACCGCGATCCGACCGCGACCACCTCGGCGTCCGGCAGGAGCTTCAGATCCTCGGTGAAGGTCGCGGCGATGCCGCCGGTCGCCAGAATTCCCCACTTGATAGCGCTCATAACGACACATTTCACCACGAACGTCTGACGAGGAGGCCCCCGGCACCCGGACCTCCCCGTCCCACTTCACACGAGCCTCATACGGGCCTCACGGCGGCCCGTACCCCGGAAGGACCGTCAGCCGCGCGTGTCGGCGAGCAGGGCGTTCAGCACCAGGTCGGGGTTGTCGCGCATCACGCCGCGCATGCGCCACTCGTCGGTGAACAGCGCCAGCAGGGCGCCGTCGAGCGAGCGGACGAAGACCTCCACCCCGCGCTGGCGGGCCAGGAGCGGCGCGGACTCGGCGTCGGTGAGCCTGGCGATGCTGAAGTCGAGCCGGTCCATCAGGATCTCGGTGTTGAACTCGGCGGCCATCCGGTGCTTGACCACGTCGAACTGCATCGGGCCCACCGCGGCGAGCACCGGCGACTGGTCGCCGCGGACGTCGGAGCGGAGCACTTGGACCACGCCCTCGGCGTCGAGCTGCTCGATCCCCTTGCGGAACTGCTTGGAACGGCTGGAGTCGCGGACCCTCGCCGTGGAGAAGTGCTCGGGAGCGAAGCTCGGGATCCTCGGGAACTCGACGGACGGGCCGTCGTAGAGCGTGTCGCCGGGACGCAGCGCGCTGGCGTTGACCAGGCCGACGACGTCACCGGGGTACGCCTCGTCGATCGTGGCGCGCTCCTGGCCGAAGACCGACTGGGCGTACTTGGTCGCGAACGGGCGGGCGGTGGCCGCGTGGATGAGCACCATGCCGCGCTCGAACCTGCCCGAGCAGACCCGGACGAAGGCGATGCGGTCGCGGTGCGAGGGGTCCATGTTGGCCTGCACCTTGAAGACCAGGCCGGAGAACGGCTCCTCCAGCGGGCGCGGGTCGTCGGCGACGTCCGGGCGGGGCGCGGGGGCGGGGGCGATGTCGACCATGGCGTCCAGCAGGCGGCCGACGCCGAAGTTGGACAGCGCGGCCCCGAACAGCACCGGGGTCGACTCGTGCGCCTCGAAGGTCTTCTGGTCGTGGTCGGCGCCGATCGCGGAGAGCAGGTCGATCTCGTCCTTGGCCCGCTCCCAGTCGCCGCCCAGCTCCGCCAGGGCCTGCTCGGCGCTCAGGTCGGTCTCGATGGCCTTGGTGGCGCCGCCGGGGGTGCGGGTGTAGCGGACGATCCGGTCGGCGGCGCGGTCGGCCACCCCGTGGAAGAAGCCGCCGGTGCCGATCGGCCAGGTGATCGGCGTGGGCTTCAGCCCGGTGCGCTCCTCGATCTCGTCCAGCAGCTCCAGCGCCTCGCGCCCCGGCCGGTCCCACTTGTTGACGAACGTGATCACCGGGATGCGGCGGTGCCGGCAGACCTCGAACAGCTTCAGGGTCTGCGGCTCCATGCCCTTGGCCGCGTCGAGGAGCATGACCGCGCAGTCGACGGCGGCCAGCACCCGGTAGGTGTCCTCGGAGAAGTCGGCGTGGCCGGGGGTGTCGACCAGGTTGAACATGTGGCCGCGGTACTCGAACCGGAGCGCGGCGGAGGTGATGGAGATGCCCCGGGCCTTCTCCATCTCCATCCAGTCGGAGGTGACACCGCGCCGCCCGGACTTGCCGTGCACCGCGCCCGCCTGACTGATCGCGGACGCGTGCAGCGCCAGCGCCTCGGTCATGGTCGACTTACCCGCGTCAGGGTGGCTGATCACCGCGAACGTGCGGCGACGAGCCGCCTCCTGAAGGATCGCGGCCATTAATGATCTCCTAGCGATGCGTAAAGTGGGGTACTCCGGGCACAGTGCGGGGGCACCGAAGGGCGGTTGGGTGTCCTGAAACAAGCTTACGCGCCACCACAGGTGTCAACAGATGTGGCAACACTTCCCCAGGCCGCTTGCGCCACCATGGTGTTAAGTGGATCGTGGAACATCTCGGTTCGCCCTATGCCCATCCCAACTGTCCGAAAGCGGCTCAGCTCGTGCAACTCGACGATCTAGTGATGTGCAGATGATCACGCTGCGCTATACGGCAGGTTCCGACGTCGGCCGGATCCGGCAAGGCAACGAGGACGCCGCCTACGCGGGCGCCCGGCTTCTCGCCGTCGCCGACGGGATGGGCGGTCACGTGGGCGGGGAGGTCGCCAGCTCTGCGGCGATCGCCACCGTCGCGTCCCTGGACCAGGAGTGCCCCGGCGACCTCGCCGCCGCCGCCGAGGCAGGGGTCCGCAAGGCCAACCAGCGCCTGCGCGAGCTGGTCGAGGAGGACCCGTCGCTCACCGGCATGGGCACCACCCTGACCCTGATGCTCTGGAACGGCTCCCGCGTCGCCCTCGCCCACATCGGCGACTCCCGCGCCTACCTCCTGCGCAACGGCGACCTGTACCAGATCACCTACGACCACACCCTGGTCCAGACACTGATGGACGACGGCCGGATCACCGCCGAGGAGGCCGCCCGCCACCCGCACCGGTCGATCCTGCTGCAGGTCCTCGACGGCGGCGACAATCTCGAGCTCGACCTCTCCCTCCGGGACGCCGAGCTCGGCGACCGCTACCTGCTCTGCTCCGACGGGCTGTCCGGGGTGGTCGACGCCGAACGGCTCCGCCAGGTGCTCGCCGAGGTCGACGACCTCGACGAGGTGACACGTCAGCTGATCGCGCTCGCCTGCGACGCGGGAGGTCCCGACAACATCACCTGCGTCGTCGCCGACGTGGTCGAGGGAGACCTCTCGGACACCTCGGTGGTGGTCGGCTCGGCCAACCCCTCGTAGCCCCTCCTCCGCAGTAGGCCGCCCCCCGCCTTTCGCGGCCCTTCCCCGCCCTCTCGCGCCCCTTCGCGGCCTCTCATGGGAACCGGCCGGGAAACCGACCGAGAATCGCCCTCTCGCGGAAATCCGGCCCTCGAAGGAAGCGGCCCCTTGCCGGAGGATCCGGTACGCGGCGGGTTCTGGCCGTCGCCGGGGTCAGCGGCTATCGTCGGAGATCCGCGCTCCTCGCCGAGCACAGCTCCGGAGGGATGTTCCTCATGTACAAGGAGTTCGCCATCGAGGCGATCGTGTGGCTCATTCCCATCGTGATCCTCGTCGGTCTCGCCTACATGATCACTCGCCCCGCCTGACCTCCCGGGACGACCCTCCGGGACGGATCCGAGGACGCGGAGCCCCGCTCCCGTTCCTCCGTTTCCTCCTGCCCTGACTTTCCCAGGCCCAGCCTTTCCGGCTTTTCCGGTTTTTCCGGCTTTCCGTGCCCCGCGCGTTCCCCGGCCCCCGCCTTCCGCGCGCCCCGGTCTCCGCTCTCCCGGCCTCCGCTCCCCCGGCCTCCCGCGCTCTCCCCGCCTCGGCGAACCGGCCCTCACGGCCCGGTCTCCACGACCTTCCCGCGCGCCCGCCGCCCTTCCTGGCGAGAAATCCATGCGGATATTTTCCGTTTTGGGAACTATTCCCTTTAACTGAACTTTATCTGTATATAGTCACCCACACGTGCTCGGGGGAGCGCGTTCCGGTTGTGCCAGCAGGGGGATTTCACACGCCGATGGGCCAGTTCGTCGATGCCGCGTTGTCTTTTCCGACCGTCCTGTTCACGTTCCTGCTCCTGGTGATCATCGCGTACTGGGTGCTCGTCGTGTCCGGGGTGTTCGGGTTCGACGGCGGTGGCGACGGTGACGGGTCCGAGGCGTCGGGGGCCACCGGCCTCCTGAGCGGTCTGGGGCTCGGCGGGGTCCCGGCCGCGGTGGCGGTCTCGCTGCTGGTCGCCGTCGCGTGGTTCGCGAGCCTCGTGGGCGGCACGCTGTTCACGAGCACCCCCGCCCTGGTCGCCGTACTGGTCGCGGCACTGGTCTGCGCCTGGGCGTGCACGCGCCTCGTCGTCCTGTCACTCCGGCGTCTCGTCCCGAAGGAGCGCGTCCCCTCCCGCGCCGACTTCGTGGGCCGCGTGTGCGTCGTCCGCACGAGCCGCGTCGGCCGTACCTTCGGCCAGGCCGAGGTCACGTCCGCAGACGGCTCCTCCGCTCTCGTTCAAGTACGGCAGACCGGCGACGAGGTTTTCGCCGCCGGCAGCGTCGCCCTGATATTCGCCTACGACTCCCCCGGCGAGTTCTTCTGGGTGATGCCGTACGACGCGGAACTCGACCCTGATCGTCCTATTTAACCGAGGGACCACATTGGACGTCATCTCCACCGGGCTCGGCATTCTCCTCGCCGTCACCCTCCTCGTCGTCATCGCCGTGCTCTTCATGATCAGCCGGTTGTTCCACAAGGTGGAGCAGGGCAAGGCCCTGATCATCTCGAAGATCAACAAGGTCGACGTCACCTTCACCGGGGCCGTCGTGCTGCCCGTCTTCAACAAGGCCGAGCTGATGGACATCTCGGTGAAGACCATCGAGATCGCGCGTACCGGCCGTGAGGGCCTGATCTGCCGCGACAACATCCGCGCCGACATCCGCATCACCTTCTTCGTCCGCGTCAACAAGACCGTCGAGGACGTGGTGAAGGTCGCCCAGGCCATCGGCACCGCGCGGGCGAGCGACCAGGAGACGCTGCAGGAGCTGTTCAACGCCAAGTTCTCCGAGGCGCTCAAGACGGTCGGCAAGCAGCTCGACTTCGTGGACCTCTACACCCAGCGCGACCAGTTCCGCGACCAGATCATCCAGGTCATCGGCACCGACCTCAACGGCTACAGCCTCGAGGACGCGGCCATCGACTACCTGGAGCAGACCTCGCTGCTCTCCCTGGACAGGAACAACATCCTCGACGCGCAGGGCATCAGGAAGATCACCGAGCTGACCGCCATCGAGCACGTACGAACCAACGAGTTCCAGCGGCGCGAGGAGAAGGAGATCACCCGCCAGAACGTGGACGCGCGGGAGGCCATCCTGGAGCTGGAGCGCCGCCAGGCCGACGCGGAGACCAAGCAGAAGCGCGAGGTCGAGACCATGCGCGCCCGCGAGGAGGCGGAGACCGCCAAGGTCCAGGCCGAGGAGCGGCTCAAGGCGAACGCCGCGCACCTGCGTACCGACGAGCAGCTCGGCGTCCAGCAGGAGAACCAGGCCCGCGAGATCGCGGTGGCGGCGAAGAACCGCGAGCGGGTCCTCGCGATCGAGACCGAGCGCATCGAGAAGGACCGCCTGCTGGAGGTCATCGCCCGCGAGCGCGAGACCGAGCTGTCGCGCATCTCCAAGGACAAGGAGCTGGAGGGCGAGAAGCGCTCCATCGCCGAGGTGATCCGCGAGCGGATCGTGGTGGAGAAGACGGTCGCCGAGCAGGAGGAGAGCATCAAGCGCCTGCGCGTGGTCGAGGAGGCCGAGCGGACCCGCCAGGCCGTGATCATCCAGGCCGAGGCCGAGGCGCAGGAGAGCCTGGTCAAGGACATCAAGGCGGCCGAGGCCTCCGAGGCCGCGTCCAAGCACCGGGCGCGCGAGGCGCTGGTGCTGGCCGAGTCGCGGCAGCAGGCGGCCGAGCTCGACGCCCGCGCCAAGATCCGTCTCGCCGAGGGCGTCCAGGCCGAGACGGCCGCCGCCGGCCTGGCCGAGGTGCAGGTACGCGAGCGGGACGCCGCGGCGATCGAGAAGGTCGGCCGCGCCGAGGCCGCCGTCGAGCGGGAGAAGGCGCTGGCGGTCGCCGAGGGCGAGCAGGCCAGAGCTCACGCCGCGGCCACCGCGGTGCGCGAGAAGCTGAAGGCCGAGGCGGAGGGCGAGCAGGCGATGGCGCTGGCCGCCGCCGCGACGGTCGGCGAGAAGCTCAAGGCCGAGGCCGAGGGTCTCACCGAGAAGGCCGCGGCGATGGCCGCGCTCACCGACGCGACCCGCGCCCACGAGGAGTACCGCCTGCGGCTGGAGGCCGAGAAGGAGATCCGCCTCGCCGGGGTGAACGTCCAGCTCAAGATCGCCGAGGCGCAGGCCTCCGTGGTGTCGGCCGGATTGTCCAAGGCGAACATCGACATCGTCGGCGGCGACACCGTGTTCTTCGACCGGCTGATGAGCTCGATCACCATGGGCAAGGCCGTGGACGGCTTCGTGGAGAACTCCGACGTCGCCCGTACGCTGGCCGGTCCCTACCTGGACGGCTCGGCGAGCCTCCCCGCCGACCTGGGCAGGGTCCTCGGCTCGGTCGACACCGCCGACGTGCGGAACCTCTCGCTGTCCGCGCTGCTGATAAAAATGATCAAGGAGGGCGGTCCCGACGCGGACCGGCTGCGCGGCCTGCTGGGCGAGGCCCAGGCGGCCACCACGACCGAGGTCCCCGTCCCCGTCCCCGTCGCCGCGCTCGCCAACGCCGGTACCGGGAACTCCGCCGGTAACTCCGCCGGTTCCGCCAAGCGGTGACGTCCTCCACGGCGGAGGCCGTCACCGGCGCCCCCGGCGAGGGGGCGGGGCTGGACGCGGGCACCTACGAGGTGCTCCGCGCCCGGCTGGCCGAGCAGGCCGCCGAGCTGGCCCGGCAGTCCGACGCGCTCAACGCCGAGCGCCTGGCGGTGTTCGGCGGGGCCGAGCTGCGCCTGGTCGGCACCGAGCGGATACGCACCGAGAACAACTGCGTGCCGCGCGACATCGTGTCGGTGGGCGGGCTCATGCTCTTCGGCTACAACGTGTTCATCGGGATGAAGCCGGAGACGACCGTCGAGGACGTCTTCTCCGTGCACACCTTCGTGCGGGACGTGACGGGAGACGGCGGGGAGAGCGGGAACGCGTTCCGGTTCGACCCCGCGCCGATGTTCCGCGACCCGCGCTTCGAGCGGGACTTCGCCGAGCTCTACCGGTACTACCGGGAGACCCGGCTGCTGCAGCTCCGCCGCGTCGAGGGCAAGATGCTGGCCGTCTTCCGGACCGGCCCGCAGGACACCCGCGTGCTGCGCTGGCAGGTCGGCACGGACGGCACGCTCTCGTACATCGACGACCGGGGGGAACGCGACCACACGTTCCCGCCCTCGCACGACTTCGAGTGGGTCCCGGCCACCCGCGACGACCACGTGACGGGCCGCCATCCACACATCTCGATCGAGGGCGAGGTGTTCGTCGAGACCGTCGGCGGCGACCTCACCATCAAGATCGAGAACAACACCGAGACCGGGGAGGGCGTCTACCGCGAGCCCGTCGTGGAGCCGCTGCAGAGCCTCGCCGACGCGGAGGTGCACCACGCCAGGATCGGCCCGCTGATCCTGCTGCGGGTGCGGCCGTACAAGGAGCCGGAGTGGCGGCACCTGGTGTTCAACACCAGGACCAAGGGCGTGGTCCGCCTCGACGGCATCGGGCAGGCCTGCCAGCGCCTGCCCGAGGACCAGGGGATCATCTTCCCGGGCGGCTACTACCTGTCCACCGGGGTGAGCAAGACGTTCGACACCGACGTGTCCGGGCTGGAGTTCGAGCGGGTCGTCCGCTCCCCCAACGGCGAGGACGTGCTGTACGTCTTCCACGCCCGCGCCGAGGGGCGGTCGCTGCTGCTGCCGTACAACGTGATCCGCAAGCGGGTGGAGACCCCGCTGTCCTGTCACGGGTACTCGCTGTTCGACGACGGCACGCTGGTCGTCTTCAGGGCCACCTCCGACGAGCCCACCCGCGTGCACCCCATGCAGGTCTGGCAGACGGCGTACCAGTCGGACGTCTACGCCGCCGGGCGCCCGGCCGGAACCGGGCCGCTGGAGCGGATCGGCAACGCCGAGCTGGTACGCGGCATCTCCGACTGCCTCTCGGTGGCCCGGATGGTCGAGGAGATGGCGCCGTCCGTCCCGGTCTTCGAGGCGCTGATCGCCTCCTGCGCCCGGGTCTTCGACCACTACCACTGGCTGGGCGAGCACCGGCTGCGCGGCCCGCTCGCCGACCTGCGGGCCACCGCCGAGCAGGTGCTGGACGAGTTCGAGAAGGTCCAGGCGCTCACCCGGCAGGCCGCGGAGGCGCTGGAGACCGCCGCCGCCGAGGTCGCCGCGCTCGTACGGCACGCGCGCGGCGAGGCGCCCCGGTCCGCGCAGGGCTGGGTCGACCGGCTGGCGGAGCTGCGGCGGTCGCAGGGGCACCTGGTGACGCTGCGCGAGCTGCGCCACGTCGACACCGCCAGGATCGACGCGCTCGACGCGGAGCTCGCGGCCGAGCTGGGCAGCACCGCGCAGCGCGCGGCCGGGTTCCTGCGGGGCGACGACGCCTTCGCCGGGTACCACGCCGAGGTCGAGCGGCTGGTCTCCGACGCGGGCGCCATCGCGACCGTGGCCGAGGCCGGGCCGATCGGCGAACGGCTGGAGCGGCAGGCCCGGGGCCTGGAGATCGTGGTCGAGGTGGTCGGCACGCTCGACATCGCCGACGCCACCGTGCGGACCGCGATCCTGGAACGGGTCGGCGAGGTGCTCGGCGGGGTCAACCGCGCCCGCGCCACGCTGGAGGCCCGGCGCGGGGAGCTGCTCGCCGGTGAGGGCCGGGCGGCCTTCGCGGCCGAGTACGCCCTGCTGGGGCAGGCGGTCACCGGGGCGCTGGCGATGTCCGGCACCCCCGAGCGCTGCGACGAGCAGCTGGGCCGCCTGATGCTCCAGCTGGAGAACCTGGAGTCGCGCTTCGCCGAGTTCGACGACTTCCTGGGGCAGCTGGCCGCCAAGCGGGAGGACGTCTACGAGGCGTTCTCCTCGCGCCGCCAGGCGCTGCTCGACGAGTGGGCCCGCCGCGCCGACCGGCTGGCCGACTCCGCGGCCCGCATCCTGTCGAGCGTACGGCGACGGGTGGCCGGGCTGGCGTCGCTGGACGAGGTCAACACCTACTTCGGGTCCGACCCGATGGTGCTCAAGCTGAAGGGCGTGGCCGGGGAGCTGCGCGCGCTGGGCGACCAGGTGCGCGCCGAGGAGCTCGAAGGCCGGATCAAGTCCGCCCGCCAGGAGGCGGGCCGCGCCCTGCGCGACCGGCTCGACCTCTACACCGACGGCGGGGAGACGATCCGGCTCGGCCGCCACCTGTTCGCGGTCAACACCCAGCCGGCCGACCTCACCCTGGTCCCGCACGAGGACCGGATGGCGTTCGCCGTGACCGGGACCGACTACCGCTCCCCGGTGCGCGACGCGGCCTTCGAGGACACCCGGCCGTTCTGGAACCAGCTGACGGTCTCGGAGTCTCCCGAGGTCTACCGGGGCGAGCACCTGGCCGCCTCGATCCTGGCCGCCGCCGAGACCGGAGCGCCCGTCTCCTCGGAGACACGGCTCTCCTCGGAGGCATCGCTCTCCCTGGAGGCGCTGCACGAGGCCGCGGTGAGCGGCGGGGAGCTGCTGGAGATCGTCCGCCGGGTGGCGGAGACCAGGTACGACGAGGGCTACGAGCGGGGCGTCCACGACCACGACGCCGCCGCGATCCTCCAGGCCGCGCTCCGCCTGCACGCGGGCGCGGGGCTGCTCCGCTACCCGCCCGCCGCGAGGGCCGCCGCCCAGCTCTTCTGGGCCTTCGGCACCGACGAGGCCACCCGGGCGGCGTGGACCACCCGGGCGACGTCGCTCGCGCGGGCCCGGACCCTGTTCGGCGCGGTGGAGGCGGTGGAGGAGACCCGCGCCGCCCTCGGCTCCGCGATCGCGTCCTTCAGCCGGGGGCTGCACGGCGAGGCGGCGGACGAGGGCGTCTTCGAACTCGCCGGGGAGTATCTCTTCGAGGAGCTTTCCGGGAAGCCGTTCGGGTTCGTGACGAGCGCGGGGGCGCGGTCGCTGCTCGACCGGTTCGACCGGGCGCTGGGGCCCGCGCGCGGGGAGTTCGAGGACGACCTGCGGGCGCTCGGCGACGACCTCGCCGCACGCCACCGCCTGGCCGAGGCGTGGCTCTCCGCCTTCGACGCCTCGACCACGACCGCGACCGCGACCGCGACCTCGGGCTCGGGCTCGGGCTCGGGCTCGGGTTCGGTGCCCTCCGGATCGGGATCGACTCCGGGCCCGGGCCCGGGCCCGGGCCCGGGCCTGGGAGCGGGTACGGGCTCCGGGCCGGAACCGGGGGCCTCGGGTGCCGGACGGGCTCCGGGCGCAGGACCGGCTTGGGGGGCCGGACGTGCTCCGGGAGCCGGACAGGCTTCGGGCGCCGGACGGGCTCCGGGGGCCGGACAGGCTTCGGGCACCGGATGGGCTTCGGGCACCGGATGGGCTTCGGGCACCGGATGGGCTCCGGGTGCCGGGTCGGCGGAGCTGGTGGAGGCGGTGGCCGTGCTGCTGTGCGAGGTGCCCCGGCACGACTCCTCGGCGGCGCTGACCGTCACGGTCGAGGGACTGCTCGGCGCGCACCCCCGGGTCTCCGGGCGCGCGATGGAGCTGCGGCTGGACGAGTTCCTCGCCAGGACCCGGCACTTCCGCGACCACCGCGTCCCCGCGTACCGCGCCTACCAGCGGCGGCGCAACGAGCTGGTCGCGGCCGAGCGCGAGCGGCTGAGGCTGGAGGAGTTCCGGCCGAAGGTGATGACCGCCTTCGTCCGCAACCAGCTGCTCGACGAGGTCTACCTGCCGCTGATCGGCGACAACCTGGCCAAGCAGCTCGGCGCGGCGGGAGACGCCAAGCGGACCGACCAGATGGGCATGCTGCTGCTCATCTCCCCGCCGGGCTACGGCAAGACCACCCTCATGGAGTACGTGGCCAACCGGCTCGGGCTGATCTTCGTCAAGGTGAACGGCCCGGCCCTGGGTCACCTGGTGACCTCGGTGGACCCGGCGCGGGCGCCCGACGCGACGGCCCGGCAGGAGATCGAGAAGATCTCCTTCGCGCTGGAGATGGGCAACAACGTCCTGCTCTACCTGGACGACATCCAGCACACCTCCCCCGAGCTGCTGCAGAAGTTCATCTCCCTGTGCGACGGCCAGCGCCGGATGGAGGGCGTGTGGGAGAGGAAGACCCGCACCTACGACCTGCGGGGCAAGCGCTTCGCGGTCTGCATGGCGGGCAACCCGTACACCGAGGCGGGCAAGCGCTTCCGTATCCCCGACATGCTCGCCAACCGCGCCGACGTGTGGAACCTGGGCGACGTGCTGTCGGGGCGCGACGAGCTGTTCGCGCTGAGCTACATCGACAACGCGCTCACCTCCAACCCGGTCCTGTCACCGCTCTCCACCCGCGACCGGGGCGACATCCGCCTCCTGGTACGGCTGGCGCGCGGCGACTCGGGGGTGCGGGCCGACCAGCTCTCCCACCCGTACTCCTCGGTGGAGCTGGAACAGGTCCTCGCGGTGCTGCGCAAGCTGCTGCGGATCCAGCGGGTGGTGCTGGCCAACAACCGGGCGTACATCGCCTCGGCCGCCCAGGCGGACGCGTCGCGGACCGAGCCGCCGTTCCAGCTCCAGGGCTCGTACCGGAACATGAACAAGCTCGCGGCCCGGGTCGTCCCGGTGATGAACGACGCCGAGCTGGAGGCCGTGATCGACGACCACTATCTCGGCGAGGCGCAGACCCTCACCTCGGGCGCGGAGGCCAACCTGCTCAAGCTGGCCGAGCTGCGCGGCACCATGACCCCCGCGCAGGCCGCGCGGTGGGCCGAGGTGAAGGCCGCCTACCTGCGGTCCCAGGCCCTCGGCGGCGCAGGGGACGACCCGATGACCCGCGCGGTCGGCGCGGTCGGCCTGCTGGCCGACCGGGTGAGCACCGCCATCGAACACGCCGCCGACCGCCTGTCCCCCGGGTCCCCGGACCCGTGACGTCTTAGTTGGAGGCCTATACGAAATGTCGGTGTTCTCCAGCGGTGCGGAGAGTGCCGGAGTAGCCTGTGCCCGACACAAGAAGATCATCTGATGGTACGGGGTGAGCGGTGACGGGTCCTCGCGGGCCGGGGCCCGGAACGCCGGAGCGGATCGGTGACCACCGGGTCTCGCGGCTGCTCGGCGAGGGCGGGCAGGGCGCGGTCTACCTGGGGGAGTCGCCCGGCGGGGCGCGGGTGGCGATCAAGGTGCTGCACGCCCGGCTCGCGGCCGACGCGGGGATCCGGCGGCGGTTCCTGCGCGAGGCGGAGGTCGCGGCGAGCGTGGCCGCGTTCTGCACGGCCAGGGTCATCGCGACCGGGGTGGCGGACGGGCGGCCGTACATCGTCAGCGAGTACGTGCAGGGTCCCTCGCTCGACGAGCTGGTCAGGACCGGCGGGCCGCGGGCCGGCAGCGGCCTGGAGCGCCTGGCGGTCGCCACGCTGACCGCGCTGGCCTCGATCCACCGGGCCGGGGTCGTGCACCGGGACTTCAAGCCGGGCAACGTGATCCTCGGCCCGGAGGGGCCGGTCGTGATCGACTTCGGCATCGCTCGCGCGCTCGACCACATGACGAGCAGCGACCAGCTGGCCGGTACGCCCGCGTACATGTCACCGGAGCAGATCGCGGACGAGCCGCTCACGGGGGCCTCCGACATGTTCTCCTGGGCCGGCACGATGATCTTCGCCGCGACCGGGCGGCCCGCGTTCCCCGCGAACAGCGTCCCGGCGATCCTGCACGCGATCCTGTCGGGCGAGGCCGACGTCTCCGGCGTGCCGGGGCCGCTGCGCCGGCTGGTGTCGATCTGCCTGGCCAAGGACCCGGCGGCCCGCCCGGCCGCCGCCGACCTGCTCCGCGACCTCACCGGCGACCACGGCGGCAGCGGTGGTAATGGCGGTGATGGCGGTGACACGGCCCGGTCGCTCGTGGGCGGGCGGGGTCCCGGGGAGCGGTTCGCGGACGGCCCTCGGCCCGGGGAGCGGCCACCGGGCGGGCCCCGGCCGGACGGACGGCAGGGCCCCGGCCAGTGGCCGGGAGGGAACCCGGACGGGAACACGGGCAGGAACACCGGCGGGCACACGAGTGGGAACCCGGGCGGGATCACAGGCGGGAACACGGTGGCGTACCCCGACCGGCATCCGGGAGCGCGACCCGGCGTCCCCGCCGGGATGCGGCACGGCGGGCACACGCTCGTCGATCCGGCCGCGCTCGCCGGTCCCGTCACATCAGGCGGTCCGGTCGCGCTCGGCAGTACGGTCGCGCTCGGCAGTACGGCCGCACTCGGCGGTCCGGTCGCCGGGCCGGGGCTCGCCCCAGGAGGGGCGGGCGGCCTCGACGGCGCCCCGACCTCGCCGTCCACCGGGTCGGCGCGTCGCGAACCGTCCGGGAGGCGTTCCCGGGGGCCGGTGATCGCGGTGGCCGCGACGGTCACGGCCCTGGCCGTGACGGCCGGGGTGCTGCTCCTGCCGCCGTTGTTCGGTGAGCAAAAGGCGGCGAGCGCGCCGAAGGCGGGGGCGTCCCTCGACCTCAAGGCGTTCCCCCGGGTCGACGTCGTCGACCGGTTCGCCGACGACACCTCCGGGCAGTACGCCGCGTACCGGGAGAACAGCAACGAGATCCTGCCGGTGACCACCGCCGGGTCGGGGACGTTCGCCGGGACCGGCTCGGCGCCGTTCTTCGGCCTGGTCGCCGGGACCGGGACGCCCTCCTCCGGCGAGGCGGTCAGCGTGCTGACCGTCGGCACGTTCGCCAACACCGGGCAGCCGGAGGACAGCGTCTTCGTGGGCTGGGTGAAGGGCGGGAACGACTACGTGACCGCCTGGTACAACAACACGCGCAAGGACACGGGGATCAACGTCCGGGTGAACGGCGCCCACCTCGAGACCCCCGGCCAATCCTCGCTCTCCCTCGAACCCGGGGACCGCTTCGCGCTGCTGCTGTCCGGCGACAGGATCACCTCCTACGCCGAGACCGACGGGGTGTGGCACCGGTTGATCACCGCCGACATCGGCGACGTGCTCGCGACCCCGGAGGCGCGTCGGGAGTACCGGTACGGCTTCGGCCTGCGCGGCTCGACCGGCACGATCGGCATCGCCGGCACGGAGGGCCGCAGCGCCGAGTAGGCGCGCCCTCCGGCACCGGCCGACGAGGCCGGGCCTCTCCCCTGCGGGAGCCGGTCGTCCGGCAGGGCGGGCTCGGGTCGCCGCCGGGTACCGAATACGGTGAGGTCGAATACGGTGAGCAGGTGTCGGTCAGCGACCGGGGGCCCGCAGACGGCCGCCGGGTCGAGCGAGAGCAAGGAACAAGGAACGCAGTGAAGCTTCTTCATTCCGGGAAGGTCCGCGACGTCTACGAGGATCGCGGGGACATCGTCCTCGTGGCGTCCGACCGGGTGTCGGTGTACGACGTGATCCTGCCCACCCCGATCCCCGACAAGGGGAAGATCCTCACGCGGCTGTCGCTGTGGTGGTTCGAGCAGCTCGCCGACATCGTGCCCAACCACGTGATCTCGGCGACCGACGTGCCCGCCGAGTTCGAGGGGCGCGCGGTGCGGTGCCGGAGGCTGGAGATGGTGCAGGTCGAGTGCATCGCGCGCGGCTACCTGACCGGCAGCGGGCTGAAGGAGTACCAGGCGCACGGGTCGGTCTCGGGCGTGCCGCTGCCGCCCGGGCTGGTCGACGGCTCCAGGCTCCCCGAGCCGATCTTCACCCCGAGCACCAAGGCGCCGCTCGGGCAGCACGACGAGCCCATCTCCTTCGAGGACGTCGTCTCCCGGGAGGGCGCGGAGGCCGCCGGGGAGTTCAGGCGGATCACGCTGGAGGTCTACCGGCGCGGCTCCGAGCTCGCCGCGGAGCGGGGCGTCATCATCGCCGACACCAAGATCGAGCTGGGCCGGGCCGCCGACGGCGCGCTCGTGCTCGGCGACGAGGTGCTGACCTCCGACTCCTCCCGTTTCTGGCCCGCCGACCGGTGGGAGCCGGGCCACGCGCAGTTCTCCTTCGACAAGCAGTACGTGCGTGACTGGGCCACCGGCACGGGCTGGGACAAGAAGGAACCCGCTCCGGAGGTGCCCGCCGAGGTCGTGGAGGTCACCCGGGCGCGTTACATCGAGGCGTACGAGCGCATCACCGGCAAGACCTGGGAGTGACCCGGGAGTGACCTCGGACCCGGCGGTGACCTCACGAGTGACCTTGTGGGTGGCCTTGTGACCTCGCGAGTGGCCTCGCGTGTGACCTTGTGGGTTTCGGAGGCCCGGATCCCGCCCCGGTGAGGACGTCCTCCGGCGGATGTCCTCAGGCGGACGTTCCTCGACGAGAATGCCCACCGGCGAGGTCCCGCTCCCGGGTCCCGTGATGCCGGGATTCCCGTGATGCCGGGAGAGCCGTAACCCGCGAGGTCCGGAGGCCGAAAGAGCCGTAACCCCCAAGACCGGGAGAACCGGAACCCGCCAGGTCCGGGGAGCCGGAAGCCGAAAAAGCCGCAACCCGCAGGACCGGAAGCCGGGAAAGCCGTAACCCGCGGGACCGGAGAGCCGGAACCCGCGGGACCCGGGGGTCGGGCCTGCGGAACCGCGGGTCAGAGGGAGAGTCTCCGCTCGACCGCGGCGCCCACGATGGTCGGGCCCGCCGGGGCCGCGTCGGCGGGCGCCCCGAAGTCGGCCACGACGCAGGTGATGTTGTCGGGGCCGCCGCCCCGGTTGGCCAGGTCGATGAGCCAGCGGGCGGCCTCGTCGGGGTCGGAGATCTCGGTCAGCGTGTTGAACAGGGTCTCGGGGCCGACCACGGCGGTGAGGCCGTCGGAGCAGAGCAGGTAGCGGTCCTCGGGGAAGGCCTCGCGCAGCGACAGGTCCAGCTCGCCGTCGCCGGTACCCTCCAGGACCCGCAGCACCATCGACCGGCGCGGGTGCTCGGCGGCCTGCTCGGGGGTGATCCGCCCCTCGTCCACCAGCGACTGGACCAGGGTGTGGTCGTGGGTGATCTGGTAGAGGGCGCCGTCGCGCAGCATGTAGGCCCGGGAGTCCCCGACGTGGGCCAGGGCGAAGGTGGCGCCGTCCCAGAGCATCGCGGTCAGGGTGGTGCCCATGCCGCGGAGCGTGGGGTCCTGCTCGCTCATCTCGCGCAGCGTGTGGTTCACGTCCCTGGCGGCGTCCTTGAGCGCGGCGAGCAGGTCGACACCGCCGGCGGGCAGGGTGTCGTCCAGCTTCGCCATCGCGGTGACGGCAAGTGAGCTGGCGACCTCTCCACCCGCGTGACCACCCATGCCGTCGGCTATGGCGAGCAGGCGCGCGCTCGCGTAGCCCGAATCCTCGTTAGCCTCACGGCGGACCCCCACGTCGGAGCGGGCCGCGTAGCGCAGTGCAAGTGGTTGGTTCAGTGCCATGAGGGCAGTAAATCATTGGTTGAAGCACTTCACAAGCAAAGTCGTTGTAGACCGTTGCGGCACAGTCAACTACTGTGGCCCTCCATGGAGGAGAGCCAGGAGATCACCGTGAACGCGGGCGACATCGCCCGGCTCGCCGGGGTCGGCAGGGCAGCGGTGAGCAACTGGCGCCGCCGCCACGAGGACTTTCCCCAGCCGGTGGGCGGCACCGCCTCCAGCCCGCTGTTCTCCCTGCCCGAGATCGCCGTGTGGTTGCGCGCGAACGGCAAGTCCTTCGAGGTCTCGCTCGGCGACCTGGTCTGGCAGCGGATGCGCACCTCGGTCGACGACCTCAGGCTGGGCGAGCTGGTGGCCAGGGTCGGCGCGTTCCTGCTGTTCCTGCGCCGCGAGCCCACCGCCTGGCGTGATCATGGTACGAAGTCTCTCACCCGCGTGGCCGAGGTGACGACGGATCTGCCCGGTTCCGCCGATCTCCGCCTGGACGACCTGGCCCTCGTCCGGCTGGTCGCCGAACTGGCCGCCGAGCACGGTCCCCTGGAGGTCTTCGAGTTCCTGTTCGGCCGCTACGCCGAGGCCCACTCCCGCCAGCTCCCGGTCACCAGGGACGACGTGGCCGCGCTCATGGTCCGGCTGGCGGCCGGGGACGGGGGCGTCGTCCTCGACCCCGCGTGCGGCGTCGGGACGCTCCTGCTGGGCGCGGCCTCCCGGGCGAACCCTCCGCAGGACTTCCGGAAGAACGCTTCCAAGGCCCCGGGGACGGGTGTCCCGGCGGGACGGCGGACCGTCCTGATGGGGCAGGAGATCAACGAGACGAACGCGCTGCTCACCGCCGTACGCGTGCTGCTGCGCGGCGCCGAGGCGCGGATCGTCGCCGGTGACTCCCTGCGCGAGGACGGCCTGGCCGGTGAGCCCGCCGACGCCGTGGTCTGCGATCCGCCGTTCAACGAGCGGGTCTGGGGGCACGAGGAGCTCGCCGGCGACCCGCGCTGGGAGTACGGCCTGCCGCCGCGCGGGGAGTCGGAGCTGGCCTGGGTGCAGCACTGCCTGGCCCGGGTGAGGCCGGGCGGCCTGGTGGCGATCCTGATGCCCCCCGCCGCCGCCGGCCGCCGTCCCGGCAAGCGGATCCGCGGCAACCTGCTCCGGGCCGGGGCGCTGCGGGCCGTGGTGACGCTGGCGCCCGGCGGCCCCGACCTGTGGATGCTCCGCAGGCCCGACGGCGGGCGTCCGCCGTCCCAGCTGCTGGTGGTGGACGCCGCCGAGGACCTGTCGATCGTGGAACCCGCCTGGCGCGCGTACGTGGCGGACCCGGAGGCCGAGCTGTCCGGCGAGAGCCGGACGGTGCGGATCATCGACCTGCTCGACGACGAGGTCGACCTCACCCCGTCCAGGCACCGCCCCCAGCACGGCGGCCTCGACTTCCTGCGTGACTTCACCGACGCGCTGACCAGGTTCAAGGAGACCTCGGCGCTGCTGCCGGACGCCACTCCCGCGCTCCAGCCGCTCGCCGAGCGGCAGGACCTGCCGACCACCACGGTCGGCGAGCTGGCCAAGGCGGGCCTGATCACGATCCTGCAGGCTCCGGCGAGGATGTCCGCGGACGAGGGCCCGCTCCCGGTGCTGACCGCCGACGACACCGCGGCGGGCGCGCCGCCCTCGGGCCGCACGACCCTCGACCCGGCCCTGGTCATGATCAGGCCGGGTGACGTGGTGACCACCGCGCTGGGCGCGGTCAGGGTGATCACCCACAGCGGCGCGGCGCTCGGCCCGCAGCTCACGCTCTACCGGGTCGACCCGCAGCGGCTCGACTCCGGGTTCCTGGCCGGGTTCCTGCGCTCGGCCGACGCGGCGAGGATCCATCCCAGCTCCAGCCGCCTCGACGTGCGACGGGCGCGGGTGCCCATGCTGCCCCTGTCCGACCAGCGGATGTACGGTACGGCCTTCCGTGAGCTGTTCGAACTGGAGGACAGACTGCGCGAAACGCGGACGCTGGGGGAAACGCTGCTCCGGCTAGGCTTTGACGGACTGGTCGACGGTCATCTCCGGCCGTGCGACCAAGGGGCGTGACGCCCGCAGGTCCATGGGAGGGTCGATGGTCATCGGCGACCGATACGTGCTCGACGACCTTCCTCTCGGCCAGGGAGGCATGGGGGCCGTCTACGGCGGCCACGACAAGCATCTCGACCGCAGGGTGGCCGTCAAGTTCCTGAAGTTCCTCACCGGCCCCGACGAGGAGCTGAAGCGGCGCTTCCTGCGCGAGGCCCGCATCCTGGCCAGGCTGGAGCACCCCGGCGCCCCGGTGCTGTACGACTTCGGCACCTTCGACCAGCGGCTGTTCCAGGTGATGCAGTTCATCGAGGGCGTCACCGTGGCCGACGTGGTCAGCGAGCACGGCCCGCTCCCGGTGCCGTGGGCCGCGGCGATCGCCGCCCAGGCCTGCGCGGTGCTGACGGCCGCCCACGCGCTGTCCATCTACCACCGCGACCTGAAGCCGACCAACCTGATGCTCTGCCCCGACGGGAGCGTGAAGGTCCTCGACTTCGGCCTGGCCGTGCTCCGCGAGTCGGGCTCGACCCAGTTCACCCGGGTGGGCCAGATCCTCGGCACCCCGTCGTACATGGCGCCCGAGCAGATCCAGCGCGGCCTGTCCGGCCCCCGCAGCGACCTCTACGCCCTCGGGTGCGTGATCCACGAGATGCTGACGGGCCGCCAGCTGTTCACCGGCCCCACCGAGTACGCCGTGTTCGAGCGCCAGGTGAAGGAACGCCCGGCGGAGGTGCCCGGGGTCCCCGACGAGCTGAACCGCCTCGTCGCCGAGCTGCTGGAGAAGGACCCCGACGACCGCCCCTCGGGCGCCTACGTCCTCTACGAGCGGCTGCAGCCCTTCGCGGTGGACCTGCCGATGCTTCCCGGCTTCCTGCACCCGTCGTCGGTGCCGAGCCCGGGACGGATGTACGCGCGGATGGTCGGCCGGGTCCTGGGCTGACGGGCCCGCGACCACCCGGCCACCGGGCGGGCCGGGGCACGGCTCCTCGCCCGCGCCTCTCCGCCGAGGGCACCGGGTGACGGCTCCCATGGTGCTGTTCCGATGTCTCTGGCCCCATTTATCGGCATTTTCGGTATGTAATACAGGTCGCTCAGGTCGCTGCGGGGGTTGTAGGTGCAGTAGTAGTCGCGCCAGGGGTACAGGGCGTGCGCGCTGACCTCTTCGTACAGGCAGATGTAGCAGCTCCGGCTCATGACGTACGTGCTGCCGGGGCGTACGGAGGTCGGGAGGTCGCAGTCGTCGAAAGCGGCCGACGCCGGGTCCCGCACGGCGCCGCCGATCACGGCCGCGCACCTCGGCGCGCCCAGCACGCTCAGGCCGAACGACAGCACGACGCTCGCACCCGCGAGCGCGATCACCCGTGCGAGGTTGCCCTTTTCCACGAATGTTCCTTCCTGTACTTGATGTGTGCCGTGTAGTCACGGCGTCCGCGGGAGCCGATCTCCGGCCGGACGACGCCCCGGCCGAGGGCGGTGACCGCTCCCGTGACCTCGCGGCCTCGCGGCCGGGGACAGGTTGGGCAGCGGGCGGAGGGGTAAGGGCCGAGCAGTGAGCCGAGGCCGGAGAACCGGGCTTCACGTGCGACGACTCCGATGACCTTGGCCGGTCCGGCCCGGAGCGCGTCGAGCTCGATCGGCGGTGACGGGGCGTTCACCACGGCGGCGCCGGCGCGCGACGGGCCCTGGGAGAACCTCAGGAGACATCAGGAAAGCTCAGTAGAACTCAGGAGAGTGGGGTGGCACGGATCGGGCTTGACGCGGCTTCCGGCTGGTCAGCGGGCCGCGTACAACCGCCTGGACCAAGCTTTCATCAGGTTTCGCCATGCGTCCAAGGCCTGTTCCGAGGTCATCGATGCCCTCCGGGCATCGATGAACGCGATCAGGCGGGAGTGGTGCTCGAATGGATCTCGATCTGCGCAAGCTGCGCTACTTCGTCGCGGTGGCGGAGCGGCTGCATTTCGGCCAGGCGGCCGAGGCGCTGCACATCACGCAACCCGCGCTCTCCCGGCAGATCAGACAGCTCGAACATGACGTGGGCGTCGCACTCTTCGCCCGTACCAGCCGGGAGGTCGCCCTCACTCCCGCGGGCGAACAGCTCCTGCGTGACGCGGGACGGCTGCTCGCCGCCAGCCACGCGGTCCGGGACAGAGCGCGCCGCGCCGGTGAGGGCGGGCACCACCTGACCGTCGGGTTCATGCTCGGCATAGACACCGCTCCGGCCCTGCGACGCTTCGCCGAGCGCCACCCCGACGTGATCGTCCACCTCAAACGCCTGCATTCGAAGGACCGCAGCGAGGCCCTGCTCGACGGCCGCGTCGACGCCGGCCTCGTCCGGCTCCCCCTGATCTCCGATGGACTGAGCACGATGTTCCTGTACACCGAGCCGTTCACCGTCCTGCTGTCGGCCGACCACCCCCTGGCGGCCAAGGCCTCGCTGAGGCTCGACGACATCGCCGACGAGCCCCTCCTGCACTACGCCGACGCCGACCCGGCGTGGAACGCCTTCTGGAGGATCGACCCGCGCCCCGACGGGACCCGGCCCCGCTCCGGGCCCGCCGTGCACGACATCGAGGAGATCGTGGAGTACGTCCGGGTGAGACGTGGCGTGGCGTTCCTCCCGCCCTCGATCAACTTCCTGTTCCCGCGGTCCGACGTCGTCTACGTCCCGGTCGCCGACGCCCCGCCGAGCACGGTCGTGCTGGCCTGGGAGAGCGCCCGGCACTCCCCCTTGATCACCGCCCTGGCCGAGGTCGTCCGGGAGACCGTCCACCCCAAGCGGTGAGCCGTAGACCGGCCGCCCAGGCGGTAAGCCGGAGGCCGGGCGCGTCGCCCGCCCGGCCGCCGCGGAGGTGACGGCCTCGAACTCGCGGGCGGCCCGTCCGGCTCGCGGCCGGGCGGACCGGGCGGACCGGGCGGAGGCTAGCGGACGATCGGCCTGCGGCACACGTACGCCACCCCGGGAGGCAGGTTCCGCCAGACGGGCCCGGTGGTCAGCACCTCGTCGAAGGCCGCCCGCAGCCGCAGGCGCAGGGCCCTGGCCCCGGCGAGCGGCAGGGCGGACAGGTAGGTGACGGTCGTGAACGCCCCGGACGGCGCGAGCGCCCGGCCGACGCCCGCCAGGATCCGCTCCTGCCGCTCCCCGGGGAACAGCGACCAGGGCAGCGTGCTGACGACCGCGTCCACCCGGCCGACCCCGGCACCGGCCAGGAGCTCGCCGAGGTCGGCGGCGTCGCCCTCGATCGTCTCCATCCAGGGTTTCGTCCGGCGCAGGTGCGCGGCCATGCCGGGATCGATCTCCACGGCCAGCTGGCGGGATCCCGGGGCCAGCCGCGCCCGGATGGCCTCGCTGATCGGGCCGGTGCCGGCCCCCAGTTCCACGACCACCGACGGGCCCAGCGCGGGGACCACCGCGCTGAGCGCCCGGCCCAGCGCCGGGGAACTCGGGGCGATCGCGCCCACCACGCGCTGCCTGCGCACCGCCGCCGTCAGGAATGTCCGCAGGTCCGCGGGTGCCGCCGTCTTGTTCATGGCTCCCATCAGACCGCCAAGGGGGTACGGCCCGCAGGGCGCCGGGACCTAATCTTCCAGGTATACCTGGCCATACCTCCGGAGTAGGTCTGGCCAGGTAGAGAGCGTTCCCGCACGGGCCGTACTGTCGGGTGATGCGATCGCGGGCGGCCTGGCAGGCGCTCACCCGGTGGAACCTGCTCGCCACGTGGTGGCCGTGGCGCTCGGTGGCGTACCTGCTGACGAGCGTCCTCGTCGGCGCCGTCACGCTCGTGGTGGTCCTGGTCTGCCTGGCCGTCGGCGCGGTGCTGACGCTGGTGGTGGTGGGCATCCTGTTCGTGGTGGCGCTGGGGTTCGGCGGGATACCGGTGGCCGCGCTGGAGCGCCGCCGCCTGCGGATCATCGACTCCGAGCCGGTGGAGTCGCCGCACCGCGAGCCCGACCGGCCGGGGCTGCGCGCGTGGGCGCGGACGCGCTTCGGCGAGCAGGCCACCTGGCGGGAGCTCGCCTACACCGGCCTGCTGGTCACCGTGCTCTGGCCGATGGAACTGATCGCCCTGGTGTACGGGATCGCCGGTCCGGTGCTGGCCATGTACGCGCCCATCGCCGTCCAGGAGGACGGGGAGGTGAGGCTGCTCAAGTTCTGGCTGATCAGCGGTTATCCCGAGGCGTTCCTCGCGGCGCTGCTCGGGGTCGTCCTGCTCGTGCTGTTCTCGTACCCGCTGACGGCGCTCGCGGTGCTGCACGGGCTGGTGGCCCGCGCGCTGCTCGGTCCCCGGCAGAGCGACGAGGCGAGGCGGGTCGTCGAGCTCACCCGATCCAGGTCCCGGCTGGTCTCGGCCTTCGAGGCCGAACGCCGCAGGATCGAGCGGGACCTGCACGACGGCGCCCAGCAGCGGCTGGTCTCGCTGACCATGACGCTCGGCCTGGCCAGGCTCACCCGGGGGGACGAGACGGCCGAACTCGTCGGCAGGGCGCACGAGCAGGCGAAGCTCGCGCTGGCCGAGATCCGCGACCTGATCAGGGGGATCCACCCGCAGATCCTCACCGACCGGGGGCTGCCCGCCGCCGTGGCCGACGTCGCCGACCGCTCCCCCGTACCCGTGGAGGTCGTCATGGCGCTTCCCGCGCGGCTGCCCGAGGTGGTGGAGGCCACCGCGTACTTCGTGGTGTGCGAGGCGCTGGCGAACGTGGCCCGGCACAGCGGGGCCGGGCGGGCCACGGTCACCGGGCGGACGGACGGCGCCCGCCTCGTCGTGGAGATCGGCGACGACGGCGTGGGCGGCGCCGCCGCCGCGGAGGGGAGCGGGCTGGCCGGGCTGGCCGACCGCGTCTCGGTCGTCGACGGCAGACTGGTGCTTTCCAGCCCGCCCGGCGGGCCGACCCTGCTACGCGTGGAGATCCCGTGCACCCCGATCGATCCCTCAAGGTAGTCCTCGCCGAGGACGGCGTGCTGCTCCGCGCCGGGCTGGTCGAGCTGCTCGCCCGGTTCGGGCACCGGGTGGTGGCCACGGCCGGTGACGCCGCCGGGCTCGTGGAGGCGGTGCGCGAGCACGCCCCCGACATCGTCGTGACCGACGTGCGGATGCCGCCCGGCTTCACCGACGAGGGCCTCAGGGCCGCGGTCGCGCTCCGCGCGGCGGACCCGCGCCTGCCCGTGCTGGTGCTGAGCCAGTACGTCGAGCAGACCTACGCGTCCGAGCTGCTGGACTCCGGTGACGGCACCGGGGTCGGCTACCTGCTCAAGGACCGGGTCGGCGACGTGGAGGAGTTCGTCGACGCGCTGCGCGACGTGGCCGGCGGCGGGACGATCGTGGATCCCGAGGTGGTCAGGCAACTGCTACGCCGCCGCCGCGATCCGCTGGAGCGGCTGTCCCCCCGCGAGCGGGAGGTGCTCGCCCTGATGGCCGAGGGCCGCTCCAACGCGGCGATCGCCAGAGCCCTGGTGGTGTCGGAGGCCGCGGTCGGCAAGCACATCGGCAACATCCTGACCAAACTCGACCTGCCACCGGCCGAGGACGACCATCGCCGGGTGCTGGCGGTGGTGACGTACCTGCGGGGCTGAACGGCCGAATGGTCTCCGGGAGGTGCGGACGGGAGGCGGACCGGCGGAAGGCGCGGCCCGGCGGAGGCACGGACGGGCGGAGGCGCGGACGGGAGGCGGACCGGACGGGAGGCAGACCGGCGGAGGTACGGACCGGCGAGGCCCGGGGGCGGGAGGACGCGTGGTGGGTGCATCCCCGTGCGCCCGGCCGCCTCGGCCGACCTCAACCTCGACTTCGACCTCGACCTCAACCTCGACTTCGACCTCGACCTCGGCCTCGACCTCGACCTCAGCCTCGGGATCGGGATCGGGATCGGGATCGGGATCGGGATCGGGATCGGGATCGGGGAGAATACGGCCCGTGGAAGGTCGATGGGTCGAGGTGGCGGACCGGGTGCTGGTGCGGCGGTACGCCGAGCTGGACCTGTCGGTGGGGCTCGTCATGGGTGACGGCGGCTGCCTGGTGGTCGACACGCGGGGCGACGAGCGGCAGGGGGCGGAGCTGCTCGCGGAGGTCAGGCGCGTCACCCGCGACCCGTGGACGGTGGCGATCACCCACTCGCACTTTGACCACAGCTTCGGCACCCGGTCGTTCCTCGGCCGTCCCGTCTGGGCGCACGAGGACTGCCGCGCCGACCTGGTGGAGAACGGCGGCCGGGCCAGGGACGAGTGGGCACGGTACTACCGGGACCTGGGGCGCCCGGACATCGCCGACGACATCGCGAGGACCGAGATCGTGCCACCGGACCACCTCGTCACCGACCGGGCCCGGCTGGTCGTCGGGGGCCGCCCGATCGTCCTGGCCCACCTCGGCCGAGGCCACTCCGGCAACGACCTGGTCGTCCACGTGCCGGACGCCGGGGTGACCTTCGCCGGGGACCTGGTGGAGAACGGCGCGCCACCCGCCTACGAGGACGCCTACCCCCTCGAATGGCCCGCCACGGTCGCCCGGTTGCTCGACTTGCCCGACCTGCTCGACCTACCCGCTCTGCCCGACAACGGCCCCGACGCCGCGTCCCTCTCCGGTCACGGCGACCCGACCGCCCCCGGTCACGGCGACCCGGCCGTCGGCCGCCCCATCCCTGGCGGTACGGCCGACCCCGGGCACGGTCATGGTCACGATCACACGGTCGCGTCCGTCCCCGGCCGGGGCGGCGCGGTCGTCGTTCCCGGTCACGGCGACCCGGTCGACCGCGCGTTCGTCGTCGCCCAGCACGCGGAGATCTCCGCCCTGGCCCACCTCTGCGAGCGGGTGACGGCGGGGTCCCTGTCCCCCGCCGACGCCGTGCGCCTGTCGCCGTACCCCGAGGAGACGACCAGGATCGCCCTCGGCCGCGCGGGTCACCCCTGACGGGGCGGCCCCCAAAGATCCCCGAAGGCCCCCAAAGGCTCCAAGGCCTCCAAGGGCTCTAAGGGGCGCTCAGGGGCGGGTGAGGTCCGTCAGGTAGGTGGTCAGGGCATCCAGGTCCTGGAGGAACCAGGTGTCACCGCCAAAGTCGATCATGATGTCCAGCTCCGCCTCGATGGCGTCGACCAGGCGGATCGTCGCGATCGAGGTGATCCCCATGGCGACGAACGAGCTGTCGGAACGGAGGATCTCCTGGGCGGAGAGCTCCCCGTCGCACGCCGTGGACAGGGCCCCGGCCAGCCACACCCGGAGGGAGTCCCCGGAAAGGGGGACGCCCTCCCCCGTCGTTCCCTCGGGCCGCTCGGCCAGCGCGGTCTGACCGGTGGAAACGGCGGAGACGACGGGCTCCACCGGGTCGGCCTGACCCGCCGGACCGGCGACGTCTGGGTGACTCATTCGATACCTCCAGTGGGGGAACCCCGGGTTCCGGTCCCGGGAGGGCGTCGGGTTCTCCCCAGGCCGCTCCTCATGGGGAGCGGGCGGGGGGTGGTCAGGAACCGTCCGTGCCGAGCATCCGGGCGACCTCCTCGTCCGTCAGCTCGGACAGCTCCTCCATCAGGATCCGCTCCACCACGACCGCGAGATCGGCCACCGTACGGTTCCTGAAGAGCTCTCGGACGGGAACGTCGATCCCGGCGGCCTTGCGCAGGCGGGAGCCGACGCGCACGGCGAGCAGCGAGTGGCCGCCCAGCGCGAAGAAGTCGTCGAGCGCGCCGACCTTGCCGACCCCCAGCACCTCCTCCCAGACGCCCGCCACGAGGAACTCGGCGTCGTTCCTCGGCTCCACGAAGGGCCGGTCCCCGGCGGGGTCGAGGCCGGGCGCGGGGAGCGCGCGGCGGTCGATCTTCCCTCCGGTGGTCACCGGCAGCTCGTCCAGGGTCACCCAGACGTCGGGGACCATGTACGGCGGGAGCGCCACGGCGAGGTCGAGCCGGAGCTCCTCCGGGTTGGCGGAACCCGCGACGTAGGCGACCAGCCGGTCCTCACCGGCGGTCACCGCCGCCTGCCGCACGCCCGGGTGGGCGAGGAGGCGTCCCTCGATCTCGGCGGGCTCGATCCTGAACCCGCGGACCTTCATCTGGTCGTCGACGCGGCCCAGGAACTCCAGCAGGCCGTCCGGGCGCCACCGGACCAGGTCCCCGGTGCGGTAGAGCCGCCCCGCCTCCGGATCGTCGACGAAGCGCTCGGCGGTGAGGTCCGGACGGCCGAGGTAGCCCCTGGCGAGCCCCGCGCCGCCGAGGAGCAGCTCCCCGGGGACACCGGGCGGCACGCGACGGAGGGGCTCTCCCGAGGCGCGCCGCGAAAGGTCTCCGGAGACGCCCGGCGTCGTGCGCGGGAGCTCTCCGGAGACACCGGGCGTCGTACGCAGGGGCTCTCCGGAGACGCCCGGCGTCGTACGGAAGGGCTCTCCCGACGCACCGGCCGGTGCGTGGTGGCCGCGGGGGTCGGCGACGACCGCGAAGGTGCCGCCGACGGGCCGTCCGATCGGCGGGCGTCCCTCGGTGTCGGCGGAGCCGAGGTCGGCCGCGGTGGCGATGATCGTGGCCTCGGTGGGCCCGTAGGTGTTGACCAGCCGGACCCGGTCGCCGAACCGCTCCCGCCAGCGGGCCACGGCCTCCGCGTGCACCTGCTCGCCGCCGAGGATGACCAGCCGCAGCCGTTCCGGCCAGGCCACCTCGTCGATCTGGTCGACCAGCCGGTGCCAGTAGGCGGTGGGCAGGTCCAGCACGGTCACCTCGCGCCCCCGGGGCCCGGCGAGCACCTCGGGAAGGGTGACCGCGCCGCCCGGCAGGAGTTCGAGGGCCGCCCCCGAGGCCAGCGCGGGGTAGATCTCCTCGGCGTGCGCGTCGAAGCCGAGCGCCGCGAACTGGACCACGCGGTCTCCCGGCCCCAGCCCGTACGCCTCCCTCATCCAGGCCACCCGGTCGGCCAGGGCCCGGTGCTCCACCACCACGCC
The DNA here is from genome assembly GCF_040295985.1 of Streptosporangium sp. NPDC002524. Lineage (NCBI taxonomy): Bacteria > Bacillati > Actinomycetota > Actinomycetes > Streptosporangiales > Streptosporangiaceae > Streptosporangium > Streptosporangium sp. NPDC002524. The sequence goes on from NZ_JBEOWK010000013.1 coordinate 92,119, forward strand.
CTTGGGCTGCCCGGTGGAGCCCGAGGTGTAGATCACGTACGCGGCGTCGTCCCCGTCCGCGAGATGCGCAGTCTCCTCCGGCTCCCCCGGCTCCAGGTCGTCCAGGACCAGCACCGGGACGTCCACCGGCGGCGGTCCCTCGGGGCGGCGGGCCGTCACCAGGAGAGCGGCCCCGCTGCCGGACAGGAGCGTCCCGACCCGCTCCGCCGGGAGTTCGGGGTCGACGGGCAGGTAGGCGCCACCGGCGCGCCACACCGCGAGCAGTGCCGCGACGACGTCGATCGACCGGTCCGCGAGGACCGCGACGACCGTCTCCCGTACGACACCGTGCCGCCGGAGCAGCGCGGCCAGCGAGGCGACGCGGAGTTCCAGGCCCGCGTAGGTCAGCGTCTCGTCACCGCAGCCCACCGCGGTCGCGTCCGCGTGCGAGGCGGTCGCCTCCGCGACGAGTTCCGGCACGAGGGGACCGGGGACGTGGGCCGTCGCCTCCTCGTGGACGCGCAGCCGGGCGTCGTCCTCGTCGGTGCGCAGCGGCAGCGCGGAGAGGGCCCGGCCGGGATCGACGGCGACCGCGCGGCACAGGACGGCGAACCGGTCCGCGAACCGCGCGGCGGTCTCGGCCTCGAACAGCTCCGCGTCGTAGCCGAGCACCAGGAAGAGCCCGTCGTCGTCCCGCCACATCTCCAGCATGAGGTCGAACTTGGCCTGCCGGTACCCGGCGTCGAAGAACTCCAGGTCCAGGTCGGCGAAGGAGTCCCTGGTGCCGTCGTCCTGGCTGTGCAGGATGGCCATGGTCCGGAAGAGCGGCGTACGGCTCAGGCCGCGCTCCACCTCCAGCTCCGTCGCGAGCTTCTCGAACGGCACCTCCTGGTAGGCCATCGCCTCCAGCAGGACCTTCCGCGTGCGCCCCACGAGGTCGGTGAAGGCGGGATCTCCCGACAGGTCGCCCCGGAGGACCAGGGTGCTGGCGAGATAGCCGACGACCGGCTCCAGCTCGACGCGGTCCCGCCCCGCGTAGGAGGAGCCGACCATGACGTCGTCCTGGCCGGTGTGGCGGGCCAGCAGCACCTGGTACGCGGCGAGCAGCACCATGAAGAGGGTCGCCCCGCACTCCTGGGCCACCTCCTCCAGCCGCGCGGCGAGACCGGCGGGCAGGCGGAAGGGGTGGAACCCTCCTCTGTGCGCGGAGACCAGCGGGCGGGGACGGTCGAGCGGCAGTTCCAGCACGGGAGGGTCGGCGAGCCGCTCGCGCCAGTAGCCGAGCGCCGCCCCGTCGTCGTGGCCCCGCTGCCAGAACGCGATGTCCCCGTACGTGATCGACGGCTCGGCGAGACGGGGGTCGGTCCCGTCCCTGCGCGCGACGTACAGGGCGGTCAGGTCGTCGGCGAGGACGTTGAGCGACCAGCCGTCACCCGCGATGTGGTGGAGGGTGAGGCAGAACACGTGGTCGCGCTCGGCCAGGCGCAGCAGGGTGACCCGGAACGGGGGCGGGCCCGTGAGGTCGAAGGGGGCGTTGGTCCGCTCCGCGACCAGCCTCCGCGCCTCCCGTTCCCGCTCCGCGAGCCGCTCACCGCCCGCTCCTCCCCTCGACAGCCGCTCGCCGCCCTCTCCTGCGGCGGTCCCTTCCCCCGCGAGCCGCTCGCCGTTCTCTCCTCCAGCGGCTTCTCCACCCGCGAGCCGCCCTTCCGGTACGTCGCCCGCCGGTCCCTCGCCGGTGAGGTCGAGGTACTCGATCAGCGGACCGGTCGCGGGGTCGGTGATCGCGACCGGCCCGCCGTCCACCTCCGGGTAGCGGGTGCGCAGGGTCTCGTGCCGCGCCGCCAGGTCCCGGAGAGCGTGTTCCAGCGCGGCGGTGTCGAGATCGCCGCGCAGGCGCCAGACGGTGAACATGTTGTACGCCGCGTCGTCCGGATCCAGCCGGTGCATGAGCCAGAGCCGCTCCTGCGCGGGCGAGAGCGTGGGCGGCGCGCCCTCGGGGCGCGGACGCAGCGGGGCGGCACGACCGTCGCGGTCGTCCGCGGGGCCGGATGCGGCGGCGCCGACGGCCTCGGCGAACCCGGCGATCGTCGGCCGGCCGAACAGCTCCCTGACGGGTACCTCCACGCCGAGCAGCGCCGCGATCCGCGCGGTGACCTTGACCGCGAGCAGCGAGTGCCCGCCCAGGCCGAAGAAGTCGTCGTCGGCGCCGAGCCGGCCGACGGCCACGTCCAGCACCTCGGCGAAGATCCCGGCCACCTGTCGTTCCAGGTCGCTCTCCGGCGGGCGGCCGTGCCCCGCGGACGGCCTGCCGGGCGCGGGGAGCGCCTTGCGGTCGACCTTGCCGTTCGGGGTGAGGGGCAGCGCGGGCAGCGGCACCACGACCGCGGGGACCATGATCGCGGGCAGCGACCGCGCGACGTGCTCCTGGAGCCCGGCGAGATCCGGTCCATCAGCGGTCGCGCCAACTCCGCCCTCGGTATTGGTGCCCGAACCGGTTCCGGGCCCGCTTCCGGCTCCGACTCCGACTGCGGGCGAGACCCCGACGACGTACGCCACCAGGATGTCGTCGACGATCGCGGTGACCGCGCGGGAGACTCCCGGGTGGGTCTCCAGGGCGGCCTCGACCTCGCCCAGCTCGATGCGGTGGCCTCGCAGCTTCACCTGGCCGTCGGCCCGGCCGAGGAACTCCAGCCGCCCGTCCGCCAGCCACTTCACCCGGTCGCCGGTCCGGTACAGACGCGATCCCGGGGGGCCGGACGGGTCGGGCAGGAAGCGTTCGGCGGTCAGGCCCGGCCGGTTCAGGTAGCCCCGGGCCAGCCCCGTCCCCGCGATGAACAGCTCGCCGACCACCCCGATGGGGACCGGGTCGAACCTCTCGTCGAGCACGTGCACACGGGTGTTGTCCAGCGGCCTGCCGATCGCCACCGCCCCGGGCTCGATGGGCACCGGCTCGTGGGTGGACCAGATCGTCGTCTCGGTGGGCCCGTACACGTTCCACATCGTTCGTACGCGCTCTCGCAGCGCGCGGGCGAGGGCGGGCGGCAGCGCCTCGCCCCCGGCCAGGGCGGTCACCCTCGGCCCGTCGAACCCCGCGTCGAGCAGCGCCCGCCAGCCCGACGGCGTGGCCTGGACGTGCGTCACGCCGTGCGCGGCGGCGAGCCTCACCAGCGCGAGCGCGTCCGGCGCCTCCGCGCTGCCCGCGACGACCACCTTGCCGCCGCTGACCAGCGGGAGGAAGAACTCCAGCACCGAGATGTCGAACGACAGGGAGGTGAGCGCGAGCCAGACGTGGCCGGGCCCGGCGCCGAGCAGGCCCTTCATCGCGAGCAGCAGGTTGACCACGGCGCGGTGCTCGATCGCGACCCCCTTGGGGCGGCCCGTCGAGCCCGACGTGTAGATCACGTACGCGAGGTCGTCCGGCGTCGCGAGCGGCGCGGGAGGCGTGCCGGGTTCGTCGGCGAAGGCCAGCGGGTCCTCGATGAGCAGGACCCGCGCGGTGTTCCCGGTGTTCCCGTCGCTCCCGGTGTTCCCGTCGCTCCCGGCGTCCTCGGGGAGCCGTCCGCGGACGCTCTCCTCGGTGAGGAGCAGTTCCGCGCCCGAGTCGCGCAGGACGAACGCGAGGCGTTCGGCGGGGTAGTCCGGGTCGAGGGGCAGGTAGGCGCCGCCCGCCCTCATCACGGCCAGCAGCGCGACCAGCATCTCCAGCGAACGGGTGGCGCACACGGCCACCACGGCGCCGGGCCGCACGCCCTCGCGCCGCAGCCGGTTGGCGAGCCGGTTGACGCTCGTCCCCAGTTCCGCGTACGTCAGGCTCCGCCCCCCGCACGTGGCCGCGACCGCCCCGGGCTCGCCCGCGACCAGATCGTGGAGGGTGGTCTCCGGGCGCGGGACGGCGGTGTCGTTCCAGGTGGTGAGGGCCAGCTCGCGCTCCTCCTCCGGGGGGAGGCCGAGCTCCGACAGCCGCGTGCCGGGGTCCGCGACGGCCCGGCGCAGCATGGCCGCGACGTGCGCCGCCATCCGCTCCGCCGTGGCGTGGTCGAACAGGGCGGTGCTGTAGACGAGGGAGAGTTCGAGGTCGCCGTCCCGCCGCCCGAACTCCAGCGACAGGTCGAACTTCGCCGACCGCGCGTCGCCCAGGTCGACCGCCTCCGCGGTGACGCCGGGCAGGGCGAGGGCGGTGTCCTGGTAGTCGTGCAGGACGAGCTGGGCCTGGAAGAGGGGCGTGCGGCTGAGGTCCCTGGGGACGTTCAGCTCGCTCACCAGCCGGTCGAAGGGCAGGGTCGCGTTGGTGTACGCCTGAAGAGCCGAGCGACGGACCCTGACGAGCAGTTCCCCGAAGGTCGGGTCGCCCGACAGGTCCCCGCGGATCACCAGCGTGTTGAGGAAGAGCCCGATGAGCGGCTCCAGCTCGTCCTTGTCCCGTCCCGCGATCGGCGTGCCGACACAGACGTCCTCCTGGCCGGAGCGGCGCGACAGCAGGACCATGTACGCGGCGAGCAGCACCATGAACGGCGTGGTGCGGGTGCGCCGGGCGAGCTCGTCGACGCCCCCGGCCAGCTCGGCGGGGAGCCGGAGCAGGGCGCAGCCGCCCTCGGAGGTCCTGACCGCGGGACGCGGCCGGTCCGTCGGGAGCTCCAGCGTCGGCGGGTCGGCGAGCCTTCGCCGCCAGTGACTGAGCTGCTCGTCAGCCGCGTCGTCCGGTTGCCCGCGCTGCCACAGCGCGAAGTCCGCGTACTGGATCGGCAGCGGCGCCCACGACGGCCGGTCACCGGTGGGGAACGCCTCGTACAGCGCGGCCAGCTCGCGCGCGAACACGCCGACCGACCAGCCGTCGACGGCGATGTGGTGGAACACGATGTAGATCGCGTGCTCCCGCTCGGACAGGCGCAACAGGCCTGCCCTGAGCGGCGGCTCGCCCGCCAGGTCGAACCGCCGCTCGATCTGCTCCCGGACGAGCCGCACGGTCCGCGCCTCGCGTTCCGCCTCGGGAAGATCCGACAGGTCCAGCAGCTTCAGGTACGGCCGGTCGTACCCCTCGTTCCCCTCGGTCCCCTGGTCTCCCCGGTCTCCCCGGTCTCCCCGGTCTTCCCGGTCTTCCCGGTTTCCCTGGTTCCCCGGGTGCCCTTGGTTTCCTTGGTTTCCCGAACCGGCCTCGTCCCGCGCTCCGAACCCACCCCGTGCCCCGATCTTCCCCCGTACCTCTGTGTCGCCCCGCGCCCCGGTCCCGTCTCGTACCCCGGTCTCGCTCCGTGCTCCGCTCTCGCCCCACGCTCCGGTCCCGTCCCAGGTCCCGGCCGCGCCGGTGTACGGCCGGTCGCCGGGCGGGCGCGGCTCGTCGACGACCTGGACGGGAGCGCCGTCCCTGCTCGGGAAGCGGGTCCGCAGGATCTCGTGCCTCGCCACGATCCCGGCGATCGCCCACTCCAGGGCGTCCGGGTCGAGCGGTCCCCGGAGCCGTTCGGCGATGAAGACGTTGTGGGCGCCGCCACCGGCGGCCCCTTCCAGCCGGTCGAGGAACCACATGCGTTCCTGGCCGAACGAGAGCGGCAGCTCGCGGATGCCATCGGGCCGGGGAGCGATCCCGTCCCGCGCGTCCCCCCGCGCGAGCATGTCCATGCCTAAACCTCCCGCCGGAGAGGCGCGGGAGCCGTTCTCATGACGGCCTCCCCACTGGCAGATCTCGAGCCCGAAAGGAGATTCCTCATAATCACGACAAAAGACTGTCAGATAAAAACATAAATCCGCAAGGAGTAGACATTTACCCCCGGATATGGATACCGCCTTCGAGGGAGGCGCTGACTTCGTTCCGGACCGCCCGGAACGCCGCCGAGCGTACCGCTGACATCATGTTGCCTGACACTAGTTGCCGGTGCCCGGGCCGCGAGGGCGGGGGGTGGGTGGTTGACCGCGCCGACGCCGGGAGTGTCTGATTCATTGTCGGCGAGCGGCTTCACGGGCGGATCACGCGGCTCGCGGAATCGCGCCGGACGCGGTCCGGGCGTTCGCCCACGACGTTCTCTCCCTCCGCCCGGCGTCCCGTCCGAACCATTGTCGGCCTCCGGCCCGGGGAGAGATTTCCGATATTCGAAGGCGGGGGCTTTTGTTGACCGGACCCGGCTGGTCTCCGGACGCGAGGGTGGTGCGTGACGGGCCGCTCACCTGGGCCCAGCACGAGTGGGTCCAGTGGATCCCCACCGACACGGACACCTCCTACGAGGACAACATCTGCGCCGCCGTACCGGGGCGGGACCTGCCCACCGGCCAGGTCGTCACGGCGGTACGCGACGTCCTCGCCCGGCACGAGGGGCTGCGGTCGCTGGTCCGCCGCGCGGGCCGTGAGGACAGCCGCCAGTACGTCTGCCCGGTCGACGACCGGCTGGACGAGGTGGTCCAGGTGATGGAGGACGAGGCGTCGTTCAGGCGGCGGTTCGACACGCCGTGGCGGCGCACCTGCTTCAGGATCGGCGAGCAGTGGCCCGTCAAGGCCGTGCTGGACACGACCGGTGGGCGCGTACGCCGGATCGACCTCGTCGTCGACCACGTCGCGATCGACCCGTGGGGGATGCGGGTCCTGTGCGACGACCTGAACCACGCGCTCCGCGCGCGGGCCGCGGGCCGCGAGCCGTTCGGCTCCGGTGGCCCCGGCAGGCCCGGCGGTCTCGCCGTCGAGCAGCCGATCGACGCCGCGCTCGCCGAGGCCTCTCCCGCCGGGCTGGCCTACCAGCGGCGAGCCCTGGGCTACTGGGAGCGGAGGCTGGGCGAGATCGGCAAGGCGCTCGACGGCCACGTGCCCTTCGCGCCCTCACGGGCCTCCCTCGGGCAACCCGGCGAGTCACAGCCCGGCGGCAAGTCAGGTGCGTCCGGGGTGTCCGTTCAGGGGGAGTTCCGGTCCTGCTGGCTGGCGTCCCGCCGCGCGGGACGGGCGGCGGGCGCCATAGCGCGGGCGACGGGCGTCTCCCCCTCCGCCGCCTTCCTCCTCGCCTTCGGCGCCGGCGTCTGCGCGGTGGAGCGGTCGTCGCGGGCCGGGATCTTCGCGATCTCGGCGAACCGCTTCTCCGCCGGGGCGGGACGGTCGGTGCGCAAGGCCACCATGACGATGCCCATGCTCCTGCCCGCCGTGTCCAACGTGTCCGCTGTGTCCGCCGAGTCGCCGGGGACCGCGTACCGCAGGGCGCTGGCGGACTGCGCCGCCCAGCAGCTGTCCGGCCACCGGTTCGCCAACGCCGACCCGTATGCCACGGAACGGATGTGCGAGGAGATCCTCGGCGACCTGTACAAGACCGGGGTGGCCTACCCCCGGTTCAGCTATATGGACGAGGGGGTCGCGGACGACCTCAACACGCTGTGGCCTGCGGGCGACGACGGGTTCCCCGGCGACGAGGACGACCGGGTCGTCACCTTCTCACCGCCCCGCCCGCTGGGCGCCCGCTACATGATGACCGTCCTGCACCGCCCCGCGGGCGCCGTGTTCAGCCTCCAGTGGAGTGACGCGACCGGCTGGGGGGAGACCGCCGAGGACATGCTCCTGTACATCGAGGACCTGATGGTCTGGGCCGCGTCGGAGTGCGCGGGGGACCCTCCGGCGCTCGGCGTCACGGGCCCGGCGACCTGACGCGGGACGTCCGCCGCGCGAACGGCGACGACGTGACCGCCACGCACACGGCGATGGCACAGACACCGCGAGAACGGCGGTGGCACGGCCGTCACGCACACCGCGCCGGCACGATCATCGTGAGAACGGCGGTGGCATGATCGCCGTGAACACGGCAGCGGCACGACGAGACGCCGGGAGGCCCGCATGGACGCTCAACGTGACGACCGAGGTCACGAAGGACCGGCTGCCTCCGGGGACGCCGTCGTCCCGCGAGACCGGCACCTCGACTGGGACGGCTGCCACAACGTCCGCGACCTCGGTGGCATGCGCACCTCCGACGGCCGCGAGACGCGCTGGGGCGCGCTCGTCCGCTCCGACGCCCCCGAGCGCCTCAGCCCGGCCGGGTGGCGGGCGCTCGCGGACCACGGCGTCCGCACGGTCGTCGACCTGCGCAACGACGGTGACTGGCGGGGTGAGGAGGTACGCCGTCCCGCCGGTCTGACCACCGTGCGCGTGCCGCTGGACGACCGGGGGGACACCGAGTTCTGGTCCGGGCTCGCCGAGGGCCTGTACGGCACCCCCCTGTACTACCGGCCCTTCCTGGAACGGAAGGCGGAGCGGTGCGCCGCCGCGATATCGGCGATCGCCCGCGCCGAGCCCGGCGGGGTCGTCGTGCACTGCATGGCGGGCCGCGACCGCACCGGGCTCGTCACCCTGCTGATGCTCGCCCTCGCGGGCGTGCCGGCCGCCGACATCGCCGACGACTACGAGCTGAGCGCCGGGCGGCTGCGGCCCCTCTTCGTCAAGCTCGGCGAGGCCGACGAGAGTCCCAGGATCGAGGCGGCGCTCGCCCGCGCGAACACCACGGCCCGCGAGGTCATCGTGGCCACGGTGGAGTCGCTCGACGTCGAGTCCTACCTGCGCGGCGCCGGGCTCGGCGAGGCCGACCTGGCCGCCGCCCGCGCCCGGCTCGTCGGCCCCGCCACCTGAGCGGCACCGTCCGACCACGTCTGCCACCACCCGGACGACACGGCCCGCCGCGGCGGCCCTGGATGACACGACCCGCCACCCCCGTCACCCGGACGGGGTCGCCACCCGGGCGGCGTCGGCGTACACCTCCGTCAGCCTGTCGACGGCCTGGTCCCAGCCGAACCGGGACGCGTGGGCGAGCGCGCCCGCGCCGAGGGCGCGCAGCAGCCGGGGCGCGGCCACGAGGTCGCCGAGCACGCGGGCGTACGCGGCCGGGTCGTGCCCGTCCACGAGCACGCCGGAGACCCCGTCGCGCACCGCGGTGCGGAGGCCGCCGACGGCCGCGGCGACCACGGGGGTGCCGCACGCCTGGGCCTCGACGGCCACCAGGCCGAACGTCTCGGCGTGGGAAGGCACCACGACGGCGGTCGCCGCCCGGTACCAGTCGGCGAGCCGGGGCTGCGGGCAGGGCGGCTCCAGCCGTACCTGGCCGGTGATGCCGAGGGTGGCGGCGAGCTTGCCCAGGTGGTCGGGGCGGCCCCAACCGGCCCCGCTGGGCCCGCCCACGACCGCCACGACGAGGCGCCCGGCGAGGCCCGGGTCGCGCCGGATCATCCTGGCCGCGGCGTGCAGCAGGACGTCCGGCGCCTTGAGCGGCTGCACCCTCCCGGCGAACAGCAGCACGACCGCGTCCGGCGGGAGGCCGAGCGCGCGCCGGGCCTCGGCCCGCGAGCCGGGGCGAAACAGGGACAGGTCGACGCCGGGATTGACGGTCCGCACCCTGGCCGGGTCGGCCCCGTACAGCGTGACCAGCTGGTCGGCCTCCTGCACGGTGTTGGCGACGAGCCGGTCGGCGGCGGCCACCACCTCCGTCTCCCCCGCGATGCGCCCGGCGGGTTCGGGCGCGTCGCCCGCCGCGAGCGAGGCGTTCTTCACCGCGCCGAGCGAGTGCATGGACTGCACGAGGGGAACGCCCCAGCACGCCTTGACGACCGCCCCCACCCGTCCGGCCAGCCAGTGGTGGGCGTGCACGAGGTCGTACCCGCCGTCCGGCCCGCGCCCGGCCCCCGCGCGCAGCATCTCGGCGGTGAACGGGCCGAGGGTGGCCGGGAGGTCGTTCTTGTCGAGCTCCCTGGGCGGCCCCGCGGCCAGGTGCCTGACCAGCACGCCGGGGAAGAGCTCGGCCAGCGGCGGCGCGCCCGGGGCGTCGGCGCGCGTGAAGATGTCCACCTCGACGCCCAGCGCCGCCATCCGCCGGGCGACCTCGACGATGTAGACGTTGAGTCCCCCCGCGTCGCCCCCGCCCGGCTGGGCGAACGGGGAAGTAAGGACGCTGACGGTCGCGATCCTCCGGGGAGGGGGAAGGCGTCGCGGCACAGGCATTCACCTCCGCTTGAGCATTCGCCCGGGGCGCGTCGTTCTCCGCTCCCGCGGCCGGGAATCTCCGGTGACCGGAACCCCGGCACCGGTGCCGGGTTCTCGGACGGCGCGGCGCGAGCCGTCCCGCCCGTCCCACCCGTTCCGCCCGTCCCGTCTCCCGGGCGACCGCGCCGTACAGGATCTCGGTGGAGGCGTGCGGAAGTCCGGCGAGGTACGGCTGCCGCACGCGGCGCCCCCGCCGTTCTCCCGGGACGGAATCCGGAAGTCGTGCCCGGCCGCCGCGGGATCACGGGGGGCCGGGTGTGGTCGTCGCGATCCGGCGGTACGCGCCGGTCGCGAACTGTGAATGATCAGACACTCTCGCCCACGACGTCGTCAACCGGTTGACGCCGACGTCACGGCGCAGGACATTGGCAACAATTGGCCACCCCGATGGTGCCAGCGCCCTTGGTGTGCGGTTACGTTCGCGGCCCTCGGAAAAGGCCCGCCGGCGGCTTTCCCGGCTCCCGCCTTCCCGGCTCCCGGCCTTCCCGGCTCCCGGCCTTCCCGGTTTCCGCTCTCCCGGCTCTTGCCGCTCCCCCGGTTCTCCCGGTTCCACCGGTTCTACCGGCCTTCCCTGCCCGCCGGCCCCCTCGGCAGCGATGTGGAAAGCGATCCAGACAGTTCTTCACAACTATCTAGCAATGTTGTGCAATTTTCTGGCACACTCTGGCAAGAATAGCCGCAAGGGGGATAAGGCTTGTGGGTGGACTATCTGACCAACTACGTGCCCTGGACGAGGACACCGCCTCCGTCTACTTCAGGGCGCTTCACAGGGGCCACATCGGTACGGCCCGCGACGTCGCCGAAGAGCTCGGCCTCGACCCCCGCACCGTCGAGGACGCGATAGAACGGCTGACCCGCCTGCACCTGCTCCGCCCGGAGCCGGGACATCTGACCAACCTCGTACCGGTGAACCCGGAGATCGCCGCCGCCTCGCTGATATCGCCGATGGAGACGGAGATCCACCACCGGCGCGACCTGATCACCGGTATCCGTACGCAGATGCACTCCCTGATGCACGGATACGACGAGGTGCAGCGCACCAGGAAACCGGCGAACCCGGTGGAGTCGCTGCCCGACGGCGCGGCCGTGCGCGGTTCGCTGCACATGGCCGCTGCGGCGTGCGAGCGCGAGATGCTGAGCGTCGAGCCGAACGCGCCCTCCTGGGCCGACCTCGACGACACGCTGACGCGCAACCTCGCCATGCTGGAACGGGGGGTGCGGCTGCGGATGCTCTACCAGCACAGCGCCCGCGCCGACCTGCCCACCAGGGGGCACATCAAGAAGCTCATCGCGGCCGGTGCCAGCGTGCGCACCACGCCCCAGCTGCCGAACCATCTCGTGATCTTCGATGGGGAGATCGCCTTCATGTCCCGGCCGGGCGAGGAGGGTGCGGCGCCGGGGGCGGTCGCCGCACGCGACCTGTCCGTCGTCGGGTTCCTGTCGGAGGTCTTCGAGCACCTGTGGAACTCCGCGACCCCCTACTCCGCCTCCGACCTGGGCTACCAGGGCGCGACGGACGAGATACAGCACGCCATCGTCACCTTGCTGGCCCAGGGCTTCACCGACGAGGCCGTCGCCCGCAGGCTGGGGATGTCCGTGCGCACCTGCCGCCGCCACATCGGCGCGCTGCTGCAGAACCTGAGCGCGGTGAGCCGGTTCCAGGCCGGGATCCGGGCCGCCGCGAGCGGGTACGTCGACGCGCGGTGACCCCCGCCGGGGCCCGGTGACGGGAACCGGCGGGGGTCACCCCGAAAACGGCGTTCACCACGAGAACGGCGTTCACCACGAGAACAGAGAGCCGAGCGGAGCCATGCCGTACGACCGTCGCATTCTCCTCGTCCACGCCCATCCCGACGACGAGTCCATCGGGACGGGCGCCACGATCGCGAGGTACGTCGCCGAGGGCGCGCACGTCTGCCTCGTGACGTGCACCCTGGGCGAGGAGGGTGACGTGGTCCCGCCCGAGCTGGGCCACCTCGCCGCCGGGCGGGAGAACCGGCTGGGCCCGTACCGCGTGGGCGAGCTGGCGGTGGCGTGCGCGGCCCTCGGCGTGGCCGACCACCGCTTCCTCGGCGGGCCCGGACGCTGGCGCGACTCCGGCATGATGGGCTCGCCGTCCAACGACCACCCGGACTGCTTCTACCGCGCCGACCTCGACGAGGCCGCCGCTGAGCTGGTCCGCGTCGTCAGGGAGGTCAGACCCCATGTCATCGTCACCTACGACGACAACGGCTACTACGGCCATCCCGACCACATCCAGGCCCACCGGGTGGCGTGGCGGGCGTTCGAGAAGGCCTCCGACCCGTCCTTCGGCGAGGGCGAGCCGTGGCGGCCCTCCCGGTTCTACGTCACCGCCATGCCGCTGGACGAGCTGGAGCACGTGGTGGGCACCGGGCCGTTCAAGCGGGTCGGCTCCGTCGAGGAGTTCGGTTTCGGCGTCCCCGGCGAGCGGGTGACGACGCGGGTCGACGCGAGGGCGCACCTGGGCGCCAAGATCACCGCACTGCGCGCGCACCGCACGCAGCTGAGCGTGGACGGCCTGTTCTTCGCGCTCTCCGACAACGTGGGGCAGCCCGCGCTGGGCATGGAGTACTACACGCTGCTGTCGGGGGAGCCGGGCCCGCCCGGCGAGGACGGCCGCGAGACCGGCCTCTTCGGCTGACCCGCCCGTCCCGCACCGCGTCCACGCGCGGCGAGCCGGCCGTCAGATCTCCTCGTTGAGCCCGGCCGCCGGGTCGAGCTGGCGTGGCTGCATCGCCGCCCTCGGGTGGTGCAGGTCGAAGGCCGGACGTTCCGAGCGGATGTTCGGGATCGAGGTGAAGTTGTGCCGGGGCGGCGGGCAGGAGGTGGCCCACTCCAGCGAGTTCCCGAACCCCCACGGGTCGTCCACCGTCACGCGTGGGGCGTGGCGCGCGGTGCGCCAGAGGTTGTAGATGAACGGCAGTGTGGAGGCGCCCAGCAGGAAGGCCCCGATCGACGAGATCAGGTTGAGGCCGGTGAACCCGTCGTACGCGCTGTAGTCGGCGTAGCGGCGCGGCATGCCGTGCGCGCCCAGCAGGTGCTGGACGAAGAAGGTGGTGTGGAAGCCGATGAACAGCGTCCAGAAGTGCCACTTGCCCAGCTTCTCGTTCAGCATCTTGCCGGTCATCTTCGGCCACCAGAAGTAGAAGCCCGCGAACATCGCGAACACCACGGTGCCGAAGACCACGTAGTGGAAGTGCGCGACCACGAAGTACGAGTCGGTCACGTGGAAGTCCAGCGGCGGGGAGGCCATGATCACCCCGGTCAGCCCGCCGAGCAGGAACGTCACCAGGAACCCGAGCGCGAACAGCATCGGCGTGTGGAACGACAGGTGCCCGCGCCACATCGTGCCGACCCAGTTGAAGAACTTCACCCCCGTCGGGATCGCGATCAGGAACGACATGAAGGAGAAGAACGGCAGCAGCACCTGGCCGGTGGCGAACATGTGGTGCGCCCACACCGTCATCGACAGGCCCGCGATGGCGATCGTCGCGCCGACCAGGCCGATGTAGCCGAAGATCGGCTTGCGGCTGAAGACCGGGATCACCTCGGTGATGATGCCGAAGAAGGGCAGCGCGATGATGTAGACCTCGGGATGGCCGAAGAACCAGAACAGGTGCTGCCAGAGCAGCGCTCCCCCGGTCTGCGCGTCGAAGACGCGGGCGTCGAACCGGCGGTCGGCCAGCAGGACGAGCAGCGCGGCGGCCAGCACCGGGAAGGCCATCAGCACCAGCACGCCGGTGAGCAGCGTGTTCCAGGTGAAGATCGGCATGCGGAACATCGTCATCCCGGGGGCCCGCATGCAGATGATCGTGGTGATGAAGTTCACCGACCCCAGGATCGTGCCGAGCCCGGACATCGCCAGGCCCACGATCCACAGGTCGCCGCCGAGCTGCGGGGAGTAGGTCGCGGTGGAGAGCGGAGGGTATCCCGTCCAGCCGAAGTCGGCGGCGCCCCCCTCGGTGATGAGGCCGAAGAACACGATGGTCCCGCCGAACAGGAACAGCCAGAAGCTCACCATGTTGAGCCGGGGGAAGGCAACGTCGGGCGCCCCGATCTGCAGCGGCATGACCACGTTGGCGAACCCGGCGAACAGCGGCGTGGCGAACAGCAGCAGCATGAGGGTGCCGTGCATGGTGAACAGCTGGTTGTACTGCTCCTGGGTCACCACCTGCAGCTGAGGGTGGGCGAGCTCCGCCCGGATGACCATGGCCATCAGCCCGGCGAGCATGAAGAAGACGAACGAGGTGATCAGGTACATGTAGCCGATGACCTTGTGGTCCGTGCTCGTGAGCCAGCGTACGACGATCGAGCCCGGCGCCTTCCCGCGCGGTGCCAGCGGTGAGGTCAGCGGCTCCTCGCGCGACTTCTCGAAGGTCGTCACGACCCACCCCCTTCGAACCGGCTCGCCCCCGAACCGGACCGTTCTCGCGACCGGCCCGTCCCCGCGAGCGGCCCACCCACGAACCGGACCTCCCGCCGAACCGGGCCGTTCTCGAACCGGACCGTCCGCGAACGAACCGTTCTCGAACCGAACCATCCACGAAACCGTCCACGAACCGGACCGTTCTCGAACCGGCGCGGCATCCGATTCCCACCGCCTTCCCCCGGCCATCCCCGCGGAAAGCGGCTCCCACTCGCCCGCGCCGTCATCTTGCCCGCGCGATGACCTGGCGATTAATCCCTCTTGTCCGCCTTCTGGCGATCCTCGCCCCACCGGCCGGCATCACCGGCCCAGCCCGGACCGTACGCGGCATAAGGGCAACATCGGACGGCCCGTCGTGCTTGACCCGGGGGCAGACAGGGCACGCCGCTGGAAACGGAGTACGGAAACGGAGTACGGAGAGCACGGAAAGGAACGACGTCATGGTCCAGCGACAACGAGTCGTCGTGATCGGAGGAGGGTTCGCGGGTTTCACCGTGGTCCGTACCCTCTCCCGGATCGCGAAGGGCGCGATCGAGATCGTCCTGATCAATCCGACCGACTACTTCCTCTACCTGCCGCTGCTGCCGGAGGTCGCGTCGGGCATCCTCGACCCGCGCAAGGTGGCGGTCTCGCTGGCGGGCGACCATCCCGGGGTACGGCACCTGCTCGCCACGGTGGACACCGTCGACGTCGAGGCGCGCCGCGTGAAGTGCACCGACACCGAGGGCAACCACCGCGAGCTGGGCTACGACCGCCTGGTGGTCGCGGTCGGCAGCGTCAACAAGCTGCTCCCCGTCCCGGGCGTCGCCGAGTACGCCCACGGCTTCCGCAGCATCGCCGAGGCCCTCTACCTGCGTGATCACCTGATCCGCCAGATCGAGCTCGCCGACGCGTCCGACGACCCCGAGGAGCGCAGGGCCCGGTGCACGTTCGTGGTCGTGGGCGCCGGGTACACCGGGACCGAGGTGGCGGCCCAGGGCCAGCTGTTCACCCGCGACCTCCGCGGGCGGCGGCCGGGGCTGCGCGGCCAGCCGGTGCGCTGGATCCTCGCCGACGTCGCCCCGCGCATCCTCCCCGAGCTCGACGAGCGCCTGTCCCGGACCGCGCACCGGACGCTGTCCGAGCGCGGCGTGGAGATCCGCACCGGCACGAGCGTGGCCGAGGCGACGGCGGAGGGGGTCAAGCTCTCCGACGGGGAGTTCGTGGCGACCAGGTCCCTGATCTGGTGCGTCGGGGTGCGTCCCGACCCGATGGTGGAGTCCCTGGGGCTGCCGACCGAGAAGGGGCGCCTGCTCGTCGACGAGTACCTCAAGGTGCCGGGCCACCCCGAGATCTTCGCCTGCGGCGACGCGGCCGCCGTTCCCGACCTCACCCGGCCGGGCGAGTACGCGGCGATGACCGCCCAGCACGCCAGCCGCCAGGGCAAGCGCGCCGCCCGCAACATCGCCGCCTCCTACGGCCACGGGGAGCTCCAGCCGTACAAGCACCACGACCTGGGGTTCGTCGTCGACCTGGGCGGGACCGGCGCCGCCGCGAACCCGCTGGGCGTGCCGCTGTCGGGCATGCTCGCCAAGGCGGTCACCCGGGGCTACCACCTGCTCGCCATCCCGCGCAACCGGGCGCGCATCGCGGGAAGCTGGTTGCTGGACCTCGTCGTGCCCCGCCAGACCGTCCAGCTGAACCTGGTCCGCGGCCCGGCGGTCCCGCTCACCCAGGCCACCCCCGAGCACCCCCACGGCCCGGGAGAGGACCCGCCGAAGACGAACGCCTCGCGGAAGGCGGGCGCGTCCCCGAAGGCGGGGGCGTCGAAGGCGGGAGCCTCGTCGAAGGCGGGCAACTCCTCGAAGGCAGACGATTCGTAAAAGGCCGTAATTCGTAAAATTCATAAAGTGCGGCGAGATTTTCGGCTCTCCCGGCGATGCTTCCAGGGAGCCGGGTAGGGGGCGGGGTATGGCAGCAAAGATCGGTTACACGATGATGTGCGAGCAGACGCCCGCCAGGCAGCTGGTCAAGGACGTCACCACCGCCGAGCAGGTCGGTTTCGACTACGCGGTCATCTCCGACCACTACTTCCCCTGGCTGGAGGAGATGGGTCACTCCCCGTACGCCTGGTCGGTGCTCGGCGCGGCGGCGCAGGCCACCCGGCGACTCCCCCTGATGACGTACGTGACCTGCCCGATCATGCGGTACCACCCGGCCGTGGTGGCGCAGAAGGCGGCGACCATGGGCGTGCTGAGCGAGGGCCGCTTCACGCTGGGCCTGGGCGCCGGGGAGAACCTCAACGAGCACGTGACAGGCCAGGGCTGGCCCTCGGCCGACACCCGGCACGGGATGTTCCGCGAGGCCGTGCAGATCATCAGGGAACTCTTCGAGGGCGGGTACGTCACCTACCGAGGCGAGTTCTTCGACGTCGACTCGGCCAAGCTGTTCGACCTGCCCGACGAGCCCGTCCCGCTGGCGATCGCCGCCTCGGGCGGCCAGTCGGGGAGGATCGCCGCAGAGCACGGCGACGCGCTGGTCGCGGTCGACCCCGACCCGGAGCTGGTACGCCTGTTCTCCGGGGAGGGCGGCACGGGCAAGCCCGTCTACGGCCAGCTCGCCATCTGCTACGACACCGACGTGGAGGCCGCCAAGGAGCGGGCACACCGGCTGTGGCGCTGGTCGCTGGCCGGGTGGAAGGTCATGGCCGAGCTTCCCGGACCCGTCAACTTCGCCGCCTCCGCCCAGACCGTGCGGCCCGAGGACGTCGCGGCGAAGGTGCCGTGCGGCCCCGACGTGGACGCCGTGGTGGAGGCGGTACGCGCCTACACCGACGCCGGTTTCACCCACGTCGCCCTGGTCCAGATCGGCCACGAGCACCAGGACTCCTTCTTCGACTGGTCCGAGAAGGAACTGCTCCCCGCCCTGAGCAACCTCTAGCCTTCGCCCGGCGTGGGTCACGGACCCGTCCGGGACGAGTCACGGGAGGGCCGGGACCACGACACGCGCCCGGGACGGCGGACCCCACCCGCCGCCCACGCCCCTCGCCTCCCTTCACCTCACCTCACCTCACCTCGGCAGAGGTTCCCCCGGGACGTACGGGGAAGGCTCACCGGGGTGGATGACGTCTGGGATCTGGTGGTCGTCGGCGGCGGGCCCGCGGGGGCCGCCGCGGCCCTGCGGGCGAGGCAGCTCAGGCCCGAGGCGCGGGTCCTCCTGCTCGACAGGGCCGACTTCCCGCGCGACAAGGCCTGTGGCGACGGCATCGCCGCCCACGGGCGCGACGAGCTCGCCCTGCTGGGCGTCCCCGACCTCATCGCCGACTACAGGCCGACGCAGCGCCTGGCGGTGGTCTCCCCCGGTGGCGCGCGCGTCTCGGCCACCTCCGCCCGGCCCAACCACGTCGTGCCCCGCAAGGTCTTCGACGCCCGCCTCGTCGACGCCGCCCGCGCCCGGGGCGTCGAGGTCCGCCGCCACCAGGTCCGCGCGCTCGCCGTCCTCGGCGATCACGTCGTCCTCGACGGCACCGTCACCGCCCGCGCCGTCGTCGCCGCGGACGGGGCCAACTCGACCGTACGGCGCCTCATCGGCATCTCCCCCTCCCCCGAGAGGCACACCGCGATCGCCGTGCGCGGCTACGCCGACGTGGACGCCGACGACGACGTCCAGTCCATCTTCATGCAGCGGGACGGCTGGCCCGCGTACGCGTGGTCGTTCCCGATCGGCGACGGCACCGCCAACGTCGGCTACGGCATGCTCCTGCCCCGGCTGCACGCCACCGGCCTGCCGGGGAAGGAGGTGCTGCACGGACGGCTCGCCGAGCTGCTGCCCCACGTGCACGCCCGTGACCTGCGCGCCCACCACCTGCCCCTGTCCCCCGGCCGTCCGAGGCCGGGTTCCGGGCGGGTGATGCTCGCCGGTGACGCCGCCGGTCTCATCAACCCGCTCACGGGCGAGGGCATCTTCTACGCGCTGGTCTCCGGCCGGCTCGCCGGGGAGGCCGCGGTCCAGGCGGCGGGCGACCCGCTGCCCGCGTACCGGCGCGGGCTGGGGAAGGCCCTCGGGCGGCACCTGCGCACCACCGACGTGCTCGCCCTCGCCTCCCAGTCACCCGGTTTCATCGACGCCGCGATCGACACCGCCGCCCGCCGCAAGGAGGTGTTCGACCTGCTGGTCGACGTGGGACTCGGCGCGGGCACGGTGCCCGTGCCCCTGGCGCTGGCCGTGGCCCGCCGCTGGCTCCTGAACACCGTCCGGCGACGCTGACCACGGCCCCGGCGGCCGCCGGCGACACGTCCGGCGCCGGTCCGGCTCGTTGAGGATCGTGGCGTCGCCGTCCGCGACCGCGGTCACGGTTCCGGCGGGAGCCGCCCGCCGGCGGCTCGCCCATGACTACCGGAGGATCACCGAGCGGGTCAGGTTGCGCGGGCTGTCCGGGTCGAGGCCGCGCGAGCGGGCCAGCTCCACCGCGAGCCGCTGGGCCCGGATCAGGTCGGCCAGCGGGTCGAGGGCGGTGGCCGTGGTCAGTGCCCCGGTGCGGGCGACGTCGTCGAGCAGCTCCTCCTCGCCGCCGAGGAACCACACCAGGCTGTTCTCGTCGGCGACGCTGATCGGCCCGTGCCGGTACTCCATCGCGGGATACGCCTCCGACCAGGCCAGCGCGGCCTCCCTGAGCTTCAGGGCCGCCTCCTGGGCCAGGCCGTTGGTCCAGCCGCTTCCCAGGAAGGTGAACCGCCGCCGCGATAGCGCCCCCTCGGGGAGCGGCGTGGCGAGCGCGGCCTCGGCCTGGGCCGCGAGGTCGGCGGGGGCCTCCCCGAGGTGCGCGCGGAGCAGGGCGAGCCCGCTGGTGGCGAACCGGGTCTGCACCACGGAGCGCTCGTCGGCGAACTCCAGCGCGACCACCGTCCCGGCCAGGCCGGTCACCGGGGTCGCGGGGTCGGCGGTGACGGCGACCGTCGGGACGTCTCCGGCCGCTTCGAGGGCGCGCAGCACCTCCGTCGTGGTCCCGGACCTGGTGATCGCCATCAGCCGGTCGTAGCGGCGCGCGGGCAGCTCGGAGGCGGGGAACGCGTCGGTCTCCCCCTGCCCCGACCGCTCGCGCAGGACCGCGTAGGCCTGCGCCATGTAGAGCGAGGTGCCGCAGCCGATCACCGCGACGCGCTCGCCCGCCCGCGGCAGGCCCGCCGGGTTCGCCGCGCCGAGATCCAGCGCCCGCCGCCAGCACGCGGGCTGACTGGCGATCTCCCGCAGGACGTACGTCACGTGCGCCTCCTCGTGAGTGCTTGTTCATGCTTGCGACCTGCCATATTCGAGCATGTGCGAGCAACGGTAACCGTTGCGACGCTCGATACGCTTCGCGGAACGGCACGGGCCGGGACCGCCCACCGGGTGGTCGTCGTGGCCGACTCCTCCAAGCTCGGCGCGCGGGCGTTCGCCAGGATCTGCCCCTGCGAGGACATCGACGTCCTCGTCACCGACGGCGACGCCCCCGCCGTGACGGTCCGGCGCTTCGCGGAGGCCGGGATCGAGGTCGTCCAGGCCTGAGGGTCCCGGGGCGGTCAGGCCTCGCCGGGCGTCGAGGCCGTCGTCGCCCGCCCGCAGCCGGTGGCGGTGATGCGTCCGGCGAGCGCCCGCACGTCGACCGGCCTCGTCGTGTCGACACGGTGGACGGCTCCCAGGCCGAGCGGCTCGGCGACCCGCTCCCAGAAGCGCCACTCCTCGTCGGAGGAGCCGCCGCTCCCGGCGTGCACGGCGTGCCGGCCGGCGGCCCGCGCGACGAAGCGGGCGCGGGCGACCTCCGGCGGCACGTCGCACCAGACCTCGTGCACCACGGTCACCTCCGCGCGCCGGAGCCCCTCCGCGACGACGGGACGCAGATGGGCCAGCCACGGGCTCTCCAGGACGGCCCTGCCACGGGCGTCGGCCAGCAACGTCCACAGGGTCTCGGAGGCGGCGCGGCCGAGGACCCGGCTCCACTCCCCGGGCGCGCAGTCCTTCGGCCGCACCGCGCCCATCGTCTCGGCCAGCGACTCCTTCACGGAGTCCTTGCTGAACAGCGGAAGCCTCAACTCGTCGGCCAGCGCTCGTGCGAGCGTCGTCTTACCCGCTCCCGGCAACCCGTTGACCAGCACAGCGACCATGATCCGACCCTAACGCCCGCGGGCGCCTCACCATCGACGTACCGGCGAGGCCCCGTGTCGTGAACGGACGGAAAGCCAGGAGCGGGTCACGGCCGGACCGCCAGCACCCGGAAGCTGACACCGCGCGTCATCCGGGACACCGACTCGATCCGGAACCCGGCCCGCTCCAGGAACGGCCGGGGGTCGCGGGTGAGATGGTCGGCCTCGAACCGCACGAGCGCCGGCTCCACCAACCGCATCCCGGCCCGGATGAGCCGGTTGCTCGACGGCCCGTGCTCGGCCAGCACGAACCGCCCGCCCGGCCTGAGCACGCGGTACGCCTCACGCGCCGCGGCCACCGGGTCCGGGATGGTGCACATCGTGAACGTGGACAGCACGGTGTCCGCGAGGCCGTCGGGCAGGTCCAGGCGCTGCACGTCGCCCTGCCGCAACTCCACCCGCTCCCCCAGGCCCTCCCGCGCCACCCGCCGCCGCGCCAGCTCCAGCATCCGCTCGGACAGCTCGATCCCGACCACCGTGACGCCGGCGTCGTACAGCGGCAGGTTGAGCCCGGTGCCGACCGCGATCTCCACGGTACGGCCGCGCGCCTGCCCGACGGCCCACTCCCGGCTCCCCGGGAACAGGCGCCGCTCCCAGACCCGCATCTGGTCGTCGTAGCGATCCGCCATCCGGTCGAACACCCGCCGCACGTCGGCGTCCGTGGTGGTACGCATCGAGCACCCCTTCCGAAACGGAAACCCCGCACAGTCGTCCCGCCGCCGTGAGACGGCGAAGGACCACCCTCACCGAGGCGAGGACCGCACCCGAGGCGACGGCCGCGTCCACGGCCATCCCGCCGAGACCCCGCCCGCCCGTGTCACGCCCCGCCACCTCGGCCGGATGCCGGGTCCCCCTGTAACGAACCGCTCCCCGATACCGTTCCGGCGGCCCGGCATCCGTCCGCCCGCCTGTCACGCGTCAGAAGCTCACCACGCCACATCCACACCGCCCAGTCGTTCGCACAGCTCCCAGACCGCCCTGCGGTTGCGCTCGTCCCGGACGGAGGCCGGCCACGGCGTCGGCTCGCCGTCGGTGCCGAAGTACGTCCCGTTCACCCCCTCCACCTCGGCGCTCGACGCGAGCCGGAGGCTGGATCGCGCGGGCCTCGCCAGGTCCGCCAGCAGAACCGGCCCGAGCAGCCGGATCAGGGGGACGAGGGGACGGTAGACCAGCGGGAACGCCCGCATGGGCGTGGCCCTGTTGCCCGGCGTGTAGGCGTGCCCGGGATAGGCCACGTTGACCGTCACGCCGGTGCCCGCGACCCGCTCCGCGAACACGTGGCTCATCGCCATCATGATGACCTTCGTGTGGTTGTACTGGGTGAACGTCCAGCCGAGGTATCTCCTCTCGCCCTGGAGGTTGTCCAGGTCGATCGGCCCGCGCGGGATGCCGCCGGTGATGTTGACGACCCGCGCGGGGGCGGCGGCGCGGAGCAGGGGCGTCAGCAGGCGCGTGAGGGTGAACGGCGCGAGGACGTTCGCCGCGAACGCGGTTTCGACACCGTCCACGGTCAGCTCGCGCCGCGCCATGTTCACGCCGACGTTGTTGATCAGTACGTGCAGCCCGTCGTATCGCTCCGCCGCCTGTCCCGCCAGCCGGTGGAGATCCTCCTGACGGGTGACGTCCGCCGTGAGCGCGTCGATCCGCCGGTTGCCGGTGTCGCGTCTGAGCTCGTCGGCGGCCGTCTCGGCCCGGCCCGGATCCCGTCCCACGAGGACGACGTGGGCGCCGAGCCGTGCCAGCCCTCGTGCCGTCTCCTTGCCGATCCCACCGGTGCCGCCGGTCACCAGGACCCTCTTACCGCGCACGTCTCCTCCTCGTTCGGCCCCTGACGCAAGAGTATGTCACTCGGTGACACTAAAGGCATTCAATGACCCAAGTAAACTCGGGTGCATGGATGGACTGCGCGAACGCACCCGGCAGGCGATGCGTGACGAGCTCGCGAAACTGGCCCTGCGCATGTTCGCCGACCGCGGCTTCGACGAGACCACCGTGGACGACATCGCCCGGGCCGCGGGAATGTCGAAGCGGACCTTCTTCCGCTACTTCCCGTCCAAGGAGGACGTGATCTTCGGCGGGGTGGACGACCTGGGCGAGCAGGTGGCGGAGGAGATCCGGGCCCGCCCCGCCGGCGAGGATCCGTGGGAGTCCCTGCGCGTCGTCCTCGGCCGCTGGGAGCGGCGGATCCACGCGTCCCAGCGGGAACTGGCCGACCTCCGGCTGATCGAGTCGACCCCGTCCCTGCGGGCGCGGACGCACCAGAGGCGGGACCGGCTGCGTCAGCAGGTCGCCGACGCGCTGCGCGGCCGTCCCGGCTCCGGGCTCGACGCCTTCACGGCGGACCTGCTCACCAACGCGGCGGGAGCCGCCCTGGACACCGTCTCCCGGGAGTGGCTCCGCTCCGACGGCACCGCGGACCGCGCCGCCCTGGTCGACCGCGCGTTCGCCCTGCTGAAACCGGACCTCGGCGACACCGTCAGGTGAACCGCGCCGGAACACACCGGCCCCCCGGGAGCACGCGGATCCGCGAGGACGGGCTTCTCCCCCCGGGCGCGCCCCTCCTCGCCGGGCGTGTTCCCCGCCCGGCCGCCGCGACGGCGCGGTGGACGAACCGCGATGGCGGCGGGTGGGCGCCGTCGCGCACCGGACGGGTACGGGGACGCGCGGGCCCGGGAGGTGTCGTCCGTCAGCCGGTGCCGCCGGGAGAGGTGAGGCCGGTCTCGTAGGCGACCACCACGGCCTGGACACGGTCGCGCAGGCCGAGCTTGGACAGGATGCGCGCGACGTGGGTCTTCACCGTGGCCACGCTGAGGTTCAGCCGGTCGGCGAGCTCGGTGTTGCTCAGCCCGGTGGCGAGCAGCCGCAGCACGTCCAGCTCCCGGGGCGTCAGCCGGGACAGGTCCCGGTGGAGGGCGGGCCTCACGTCGTCGCGGCGGGCGAAACGCTCGACCAGGCGGCGGGTGATGGTGGGCGCGAGCAGGGCGTCGCCGGAACGCACCAGGCGTACCGCGGCCACCAGGTGCTCGGGGGTGACGTCCTTGAGCAGGAACCCGCTCGCCCCCGCGGCGAGCGCGGCGTACACGTAGTGGTCGAGGTCGTAGGTGGTCAGGATCAGCACGCGGGTGTCCCCCGCGCCGCTCGAACCGCCCGCTCCACCCGCGAGGATTCGCCGGGTGGCCTCCAGGCCGTCCATCCGCGGCATCCGGATGTCCATGAGCACGACGTCGGGCCTGGTACGGCGGACCGCGGCGACGGCCTCCTCCCCGTCGGCGGCCTCGGCCGCCACCTCGATCCCGTCGGCCGCGAGGATCATGCGGAATCCCGTGCGTACCAGCGCCTGGTCGTCGGCGATGACGGCGCGCAACCGCTCGGTCATGTCATCCTCCACGGGACGCTGGCCCTGATCCGGAATCCGCCCCCGGCCGTCTGCCCCGCGTCCAGGGTCCCGCCGTAGACGGCGAGCCGCTCGCGCAACCCGATCAGCCCCCTGCCGTCGCCGCTCCGCGGCCCGGCGCCCCGCGACCCGCCGGTGTCGGTCACCTCGATCTCCAGCCGGTCGCCGTCGTGACCGATCGTCACGGACGCGGCGGCCCCGGCCGCGTGCTTGATCGTGTTGGTGAGGGCCTCCTGTACGACGCGGTAGGCGGCGAGGTCGACCCCGGGAGGCAGCGGTCCGGGCCGCGCCACCTCGACGCTCACCGGCACGCCGGCCGCGCGGACCCGTTCCACCAGGGCGTCGAGCTGGTCGAGGCCGGGTTGGGGTTCGAGCCCGTCGGAGGGCCCGTCGAGGCGCTCGCCACCCGGACCGGCGAGCAGGCCCATGACGTTGCGCAGTTCGGCCATGGCGGCCCGGCCGCCGGACTCGATCGCGAGCAAGGCCTGCCTCGACTGCTCCGGCTCCACGTCCATGACCTTGCGGGCCGCACCGGCCTGGATCACCATCACGCTGACATTGTGGGTCACCACGTCGTGGAGTTCGGCGGCGATCCGGGAGCGCTCCTCCGCGACGGCCCTGCGCATGGCGTCCTCCTGCGCCTGCTGCAGCTCGGCGAACCGATGCCTGCTGGCTCCCAGCTGCCGCCGCCAGAAACGGACGAAACTCCCGAAGACTCCGGCGCTCAGCAGGACGACGAACGGCCCCATCCAGTTCGGCAACTCGGGCGCGACGTCCCGGAAGGCACTACCGGCGAGCCCGGCCGCGAGCACGAGACCCCCCATCGCCAGGAACCGGTTACGGCCGTGCACGACGGCACCGTACGCGGTGACAGCGCAGGCCAGCACGGTGATCCAGGTCGCGGCGTCGTGTGTGGCCTGCGCCGCCAGCAGCACCACCCAGAAGGCGATGAGCGGATACCGGCGCCGCACCGCCAGCGGCAACGTCGTCAACGCCACCACCAGCACGGACGGCTCGTCATGGCCCGAGCGCCGACCCGGCACGCTGCCGGACGGACCGCCGGACAGGTCGTCAGACAGGTCTCCCAACAGGTCACCGGACGGGTCGCCGGACAGGTCTCCCGACAGGTCGCCTGACGGGTCACCGGAGAGCGGGGACAGGCCGCCGACCGGGAGGCCAGGAGGTGACGGAAGGCCGGGAGGTGACGGGAGGCCAGGAGGTGACAGGTGGCCGGGAGGCGACGAGTGGCCGGGCGAGGAACCGGGAGCCGCCGGGTGATCGGGAATCTCAGGAAGATCAGGAAGCTCCGGGAAATCGGGGATCTCCGGGCGATCAGGGATCTCGGGGCGATCAGGGATCTCCGGAAGGTCGGGGATCTCCGGAAGGTCGGGAAGCGGCTGCGGGGGCAGAGCGGTGGGCCGGAGCCGCAGGTACTCGATCACTTCGGGCTGATCCGCGACGGGGCCGGTCACCGGATATCTCACCGATACGGTGACCGCGACGACCGTCAGGACGAGCGCGATCACCACATCGGCGGCGAATGCTCCGCGAGACGGCCTCGGGGGTCCGTCGCCCCCCGGCCCCGGCGTGTCCCGGACGCCGCGCCGGGCCGGGTGGTCCTCGTCCAGCCGGCCGCCCAGGTCGAGCACATGCCGCCACCATCGCGGTCGTTCACCGGTTTCCACCAGCACATTCTCACGCCTGCCCGTCCGTCCCGCATCGGCCGTTGTGACGGGGACTCACGGTCTCGGGGAGTACATCGCGGGGATGACCCGGCGGCCCTTCGTCCTCGGGAGGTACGCGATCTCGGCAGGACGGCCGACGCGCACCGGCGAGGGCGGCTCCTAGTTTCGTTCCCGCCACCACACCACTCTGGCCCACCCCCTCACCCCGAACCCCGACCCCGCCTCCAACCCCGAACCTCGCCCTCGACCCCGAATCTCGACCTCGAATCTCGACGAGAGCGCCGAAGCGCTATTCATGATCACCTTTCGGACCACGCATATCAGGAGGACGCAGCGTGACCGCTGTCCTGGAAGCCCAGGCACTGGGCAGGAAATACGGCAGGCGCTGGGCGCTGCGCGAGTGCACCGTCGACATCCCGGCGGGCCACGTCGTGGGGCTGGTGGGCCCCAACGGGGCCGGTAAGACCACGTTGCTGAAGCTGGCCGGTGGCCAGCTGGAGCCGTCGGCGGGCGGCATCACCGTGCTGGGCGGGCGGCCCGGGGGCACGCCCGCACAGCTGGCCAGGGTCGGGTTCGTCGCCCAGGACACCCCCGTCTACGCGGGACTGACCGTCGCCGAACACCTGCGGCTCGGCGCCCGCCTCAACCCCCGCTGGGACGCCGCGATGGCACGGGAGCGCGTCGAACGGCTCGGCCTCGTCCCTGCCCAGCGGGCGGGCAAGCTGTCGGGCGGTCAGCGCGCCCAGCTCGCCCTCACCCTGGGCCTGGCCAAACGCCCCGAACTCCTCATCCTGGACGAACCGGTCGCCGCACTCGACCCGCTGGCCCGCCGCGAGTTCCTGCAGGGGCTGATGGAGGCCACCGCCGAGCACGAGCTGAGCGTGCTGCTCTCCTCCCACCTGGTCTCCGACCTGGAGAAGGTCTGCGACTACCTGATCGTCCTCGTCGACTCCCGCGTACGGATGGCCGGGAAGGTCGACCGGTTACTCGCCACCCACCACCGGCTCACCGGCCCGCGCCGCGACCCCGACCGCCTCCCCGCCGACCAGCACGTCGTCTCCGCCAGCCACACCGAGCGACAGAGCACGTACGTGGTCCGTACCGACACCCCGATCCTCGACCCCGCCTGGACGGTCACCGAGCCCAGCCTGGAGGACCTCGTCCTGGCCTACATGGAAGAACCCACCGCCGAGAACCGGCGAGCCGCCCTGGAGGCGCAACGATGATCTGGCTCACCTGGCGCCAGTTCCGCGGCTCGGCCGCGATGATGGCCGCCGTCCTCGTGGTTCTCACCGCCGTCCTGGCCCTGACCGGGCCTGACCTGGCCTCCGGCTACGCCGCCGGGATCGCCGACTGCACCCCGGACAACACCTGCCTCGACTTCTTCGACCGGTTCTTCGGCGAGTACGACCTCCTCTTCCTCGCCCTCACTCTCGTCGTGCTGCTCCTGCCCGCCCTCGTCGGGCTCTTCTGGGGGGCACCGCTGATCACCCGCGAACTGGAGGCGGGCACGCACCTGCTGGTGTGGAACCAGAGCGTCACCCGTGGCCGCTGGCTGGCGGTCAAGCTCGGGCTCACCGGCCTGGCGGCCATGGCCGCGGCCTGCGTATGCGGCCTCGCGGTGACCTGGTGGTCCGCCCCACTCGACAGGTCGGCCGTTCCGGAAATGGCGCAGATGGCTCCCGTGGTGTTCGGCGCGCGCGGCATCGTCCCGATGGGGTACGCGGCCTTCGCCTTCGTCCTGGGCGTGACCGTCGGCATGCTGGTGCGCCGCACGCTGCCCGCCATGGCCCTCACCCTGGCCGTCTTCGCCGCGATCCAGATCGCCATGCCGCTACTGGTACGGCCCCATCTGATGCCCCCGGTCGCCGGGACCTTCGAGCTCGGCCGGGAGAACATGGACGGCCTCGGCGCGCCGAGAGGCGGATCCCTGCAGATCTTCCTGAGGACGTCGGCCGTTCCCGGCCACCCGGGCGCCTGGGTCCTGTCCAGCAAGCTGGTCGATCCGTCCGGCCGTACGCTCTCCGGCGGAGACGGAAGTTCGGGCCCGTCGTCGACGATCGTGCGGGCCGTCCCGATCTCCACGACGTCGGGACCCTGCTCACCGCAGGGACTCCCCGCGGGGGGATGCATAGCCGAGATCAACCGGCTGGGTTACCGGCAGCAGGCGACCTACCAGCCCCTGGAACGCTTCTGGCCCTTCCAATGGATCGAGACCGGCATCTACGCCCTGTTCACTGTCGGCCTCACCTGGTTCTCCTTCTGGTGGATCCGAAGGCGCCTGTCATGACCACCACCAAGACCCCGAAGGCACCTGTCACGACCGCTGCCAAGGTCCCGAAGGCATTAGTCACAACTGCCGCCAAGACTCCGCGACTGCCTGCCGTGACCACCGCCGCCAGGACCACCGCCCTCAAGACCGCCGCCGCCGGGCTCGCCCTTCTCCTGGTGGCGGCCTGCACCGCGCCGACACCGCCACGCGTCCAGGCGAGCGCGGCGGGGGCAACGGTCTGCGCCCGCCCCCAAGGCCCACCCGGGATGGAGACGGCCACCACGATCGACGTGATCGAGCAGGCCTACTTCTGCATCCTCGGCACCTACTACAGCGGCGCCACCCTGGACGCCCGCGCCCTACTACACGCCGGATTCGTCGCCCTCACCCAAGAGCTCAACCGCAACGGACGCGACCTACCCGAAGCGACCATGCCCGCGCTGACCGGTGACCGCAAAACCGACTGGGCCGCCTTCGAGGCCGTCTACCGAAAGGTCACCGACCAGGTCCCCGATCTGCGCGACCGGTTGGCCGACGTCACCCTTGAAGTCATCGTGGCCGCCCTCGACGACAACCACGCCCGCTGGGCGCACGACGTCAAACGCCACCCCGACTCCTACGACGACGACGGCTACGGCCTGGGCCTCGCCGCGAACATCACCGGCCCCCAAGCCGACACCAACCCCGGCACCGCCCTTGCCCCGCTGTTCGTCACCACCGTCCACGGCGGCGCCGCGAAAACCGCCGGCCTACGCCCCGGCGACATCATCGAAGCAGTCAACGGCTCGGCGCCCTTCATCGACGGCACCGCTACCCCCGCGATCGCCACCCTCTACCCGCAATACCCGGAGGCACGGCCGGTGCGGCTGCGGCTGCTACGACAGAGCACCGGCCACCGCTGGAACGCCACCCTCAAGCCCGGCCTGTTCCAACGCGACTTAACCACCCTGCAAGTGGTGCAATCGAAGCTGGTGGACCACGACGTGGCCTATGTGCGGATAAGCGGATTCGCCCCCGACTCCGCCAACCGGGTGTTCAAAGCCGTCTCCCGGCTGCGCACCGGCCGGATGCTGTCCGGGGTCGTGCTGGACCTGCGCGGCAACGGCGGCGGCAGCCCCACCGAAGCGATCCGGCTCCTGAGCGCGTTCGCCCACGGCAAGAACACCGCCTACCAATGCACCGCCGACGCCCGATGCGAAGCCTCCCCCACCGACGACACCGTCGAACTGCTCGGCCTGCCACTGGTCGTACTCACCGACCGCGGCTGCGCCTCAGCCTGCGAACACTTCAGCTCCGCGATCAAAGACCTGCACGCCGGACAGCTGGTGGGCACCAGGACCGCCGGCCTCATCTCCGGCCCGGCCCAGCCCTACCTCCTCACCAACAACACCCTCCTGAGCTTCCCCGACCGACACCACCTCGGACCCGACCGCGAAGTGATCGACCGCATCGGCGTACCACCCCACCACCACATCCCCCTCACCCCCAAAGACGCCGCCACCGGACACGACCCCGCCCTGGCCAAGGCCCTGACCCTGCTGCACAAATGAACGGACCCCCCATGAGACAGCTCCTGGCCGCCGTCGCGGGACTGGTCATCCTGGCCGCGTCCGCCTGCTCCGCCCCCACACCCCCCAGAGCCGACGCCCCGCAGGTAAAACCGACCGGTCCCATCACCCTGCCAACCCCCACCGGCCCCCACCCGATCGGCACCACCACCCTGCACCTGACCGACACCTCCCGCCCCGACCCCTGGAACCCCGACATCGACGCCAGAGAGCTCAAGGTCACCCTGTGGTACCCGACCAGACAGCGCGACGGGCAACGCTCGCTCTACATGACAGCCAAGGAAGCGGAACTCCTCCTGAAAGACTCCGGGCTCTCGACCGCGCCGTACGACACGCTGAGCAGGACACGAACCAACGCCGTCAAGGACGCCGCCCCCTCCGGGCGCAAGCTTCCGCTGGTGGTACTCTCCCCCGGGTTCACCAAACCGATGAGCACGCTCACCTCACTGGCCGAGGACCTGGCCAGCCGAGGGTATGTCGTGGCCGGGATCGACCACACCTACGAAAGCTACGCCACCACCCTGTCCGACGGCCGGATCGCGGAATGCCTGGCCTGCGACAGCAACACCGACCCCGGCTTCGGCACCGGGCTGGTCCAGGGCCGCGCCGCCGACGTCTCCTTCGTCCTTGACGAGCTGCCGTCGAAATGGGACGGCTCCGGCCTGATCGACCGTTCCCGGATCGCGATGGTGGGCCAGTCGATCGGCGGGGCCGCCGCCATAGCGACCATGGTCAAAGACCCCCGCATACGTGCCGGGATCGACATGGACGGCACCGGCTATGCCCGGATCCCCAAGAGCGGCCTCTCCCGGCCATTCATGTTCCTGGGCTCGCGAGAGCATGTCCCGGGCGGCCGCGACACCTCATGGGACCGCGACTGGAAGCTGCTGACCGGGTGGAAACGCTGGCTCGTCCTGACGGACGCCGAACACCAGTCCTTCACCGACATCCCGCTGCTGGCGAGCGTCCTCGGCCTCGAACCTCTTCCCGGCATGCTGCCCGCGGCCCGTGGCTCCGAGCTCACCCGCACCTACGTGGCGGCCTTCCTCGACCGGCACCTGAAATCGCGGACGCAGCCTCTCCTGGAGGGGCCGTCGTCACGCCACCCCGAGGTCACGTTCTGCTCCGCGACCTGCCGATCCTGAGATCCCGCGCATCCTGGAAACCGTCGGAGGAGGTCGAAGACCGCCTGCCGGAGGGGCGAGAGTGGCGGCTGTCAGGTCCCAACCAGGTCCATGATCAGCATGCGTCTGCTACATGATCATGAGCACACCCTCGCCGTCGGCGGCACGGGATGGCACACCCGGGAACGCAAAAGGACCCGCGTTTCCGCGGGTCCTAGTGCATCTCGCGATGCTGATCGAGGGTGCCCCCTGCAAGATTCGAACTTGCGCTCCCGGCTCCGGAGGCCGGTGCTCTATCCCCTGAGCTAAGGGGGCCAACGCGTGATTACATTACCAGCATCCTGAGGGAAACCGACACTCGGTTAGGGAAGCAAGTGATCTCCGGAGCAGGGCCGGGGCGACGGGAGAGCCGAGGGTGAAAGGCTATCGAGACGGCTGAGCGCCGACGGGACGGACGGGCTCGCGCCGCGCGGGACGGGACACCACCGGACGCGGCGCCGCCAGACGGGGTCAGAACGGCGCCAGGTAAGGCGGTCAGCGGGGCTGGACGGGTCGGCGCGAGACGAGCTGGGTCAACAGGAGTGGGCGGTCAGGCGCGGGATGAGACGGATCAGCCGGGGGCGGGTCAGGTCAAAGTGAGGTAGGTCAGCGGGGGGTGGGGCGGACGGCGCCTCGGTAGCGGGAGAGGTAGTAGGGCGAGGCGGCGAAATCGGCTGTCCTGACGACGTCGCCGGTCTTGGGGGCGTGGACCATTACGCCGTCTTTGACGTAGACGCCCACGTGGGTAGGGTCTCCGGTGCCTCCGCCGAAGAAGACCAGGTCTCCCGGGCGGAGCCGGGAAAAGGGCACTCGACGGCCCTGCTTGAACTGAGTGCCGGTGTAGTGGGTGAGCCTGGCCCCGGCCTTGGCCCAGGCGTGCAGGGCGAGCCCCGAGCAGTCGAAGCCCCCACCGGTCGGCCCCGCACTCGAACCGCCGCCCCATACGTATGGCTTGCCGACCTGCCGGAGCGCCGTGTCAGCCGCGATCCGGCCCCGCAGGGCCAGGGCGCTTTCGCGTGAGGGCAACCCCCTCCCTCGTGTCCCTCGCGAGGGTGCCGCCCGCCCACCGGAGAGGGTCTTCCCTTGGGAGGACGCCTTACCTCGGGAGGACGCCTTCCCTGGAGAGGAGACCTTCCCTGGCCTGGAGGGCGCTTTTCGTCCCTTAGAGGGGCGCTGAGACCACTTGGCACTCGCCCGCGAGGACTCCGGCCCGGAAAAGGCCCAAGGATCTCCCTGCTCCACTGAAGAAGACGAGCCGGCCCACACATCCGGAATGTCTGAGGGATCCACCGGCCCTCCTGTCTCCAGAGGTCCCACCGTCCTTCCCGTCTTCGGGTTGGAAGGATCGACCGCCCACCCGTCGCCCGCCCCGGAGAGCCATGACGGCCACTCGCCGATCGGGTCCGGAGGTGGGGCCGAGGCCGACGACAAGGCTGGGATCGGGACCGAGGCCGGGAAGGGGCCCTGCGAGGACGTCGATCGGCCGCCGTCCGCGTCCGGAGAGAACGGGGATCGTGGCTCGCAGGCGGCAGCGAGGGCGGCGCGGATCTCCTCCGGCAGCCAGTGAGGGGTGTCGTCCGGCGAGACCGCCGGAGAGAGGGAGAGGAGGCGGCCCCAGGCATCGCAGGCTTCCGGGGAGAGGCGGGGCGCGGGGAACGGGGAGCTTCCCGCGATGGCCGCCGAGAGGATGGTGACGGTGACGAGTGTCGTGATCACGCAAGCCCTCCTTGGGCTCGATGAAGGATCGAGGCCCCAGGATCGGCGTGGGGAGGTGATCACCAATGAGCCGAACAGGGTTCTGTGAATAACCCCGCAGAATGACGCCCCCTGTGGACAACCAGGGATATCCGCACCCAGGAGGGGAACCGGCCCACATCGGCATCGGCATCGGCATCGGCATCGGCATCGGCATCGGCATCGGCATCGGCATCGGCATCGGCACCGGCACCGGCACCGGTCAGAGGCAAAGGTACGGAGGGCAGGCGCGGAGGGGTGGGTACAGGGACACACGCGCGGCACAGGCGCAAGCAGGCCGCCCTTTGGAATGTCCGGTCGTGTCGGCCATGATTGTCGCCGGCACATATGTCAACTATGGTTGACGCATGAGCGACAGGCGGCCAGCAGACTCGTACGGTGACGAAAAACTCGCGGCGCGGCTCCGTGATCTCGTGGGTGACCGGCATCCTGTGATCGCGGTCGCGACGGTCTCGCCCACGGGGACGACGGTGGCGAGTGTGGGCGCGCCCCTGGGCGCGGATTTCGAGATCGGCTCGATCTCGAAGGGGGTCACGGGCCTCCTCTACGCCGACGCGCTCACGCGCGGAGAGATCCGTACGACGTCGACCCTCGGCGAGTTCCTGCGGCTTGACGGGACAGAGGTGGCGGGGGTGACGTTGGCGTCGGTCAGCACGCACCGTTCGGGGTTGCCGGGGCTGCCCAGGTCGGCGGCACCGTGGCGGCGGACTCTCGCACTGTGGCGGCACGGGACGAATCCCTACGGCGAGAGCCTTGAGCAGCTTCTCGTCCAGGCCCAGGGGGTGAGAGTCGGGAGACCTCGGGCCCGATACTCCAACTTCGGGTTCGAGCTGCTCGGCCACGCGATCGCGCACGCGGCTGGGACGAGTTATCGCGACCTCGTCCACAAGCGGATCGCCGGGCCCTTGGGGCTCAGCGTGTTCTACACGCCCTCGAATCCGGACGAGCTGCCGCCCGGCGCGCTCATCGGCAGAAGCAGGTCGGGGCGGGTACGGCAGCCGTGGACGGGTGAGGCGATCGCACCGGCGGGCGGCATCCGGGCGTCGATCGAGGACATGGCGCGCCTGACGTCCGCCCTGCTCGACGGCACGGCCCCCGGCATCGCGGCCCTCGACCCCGTGGCGAACCTCTCCGGGCCGGGGGTGCGCGTCGGCGCCGCGTGGATCACCGTCGAAGTGGACAGGCGCCGCGTCACCTGGCACAACGGCGGCACCGGCGGGTTTCGTACGTGGCTCGGAATCGACCGCGCGGCGGGCACCGGCGTGGTCGTCATGTCAGCGACCTCGGTCTCGGTGGACCGTCACGGCCTCGCCTTGCTGGCCCGACTCACCGGGGAGAAAAACCAATGATCACCGGGCACCGGCCGTCCTGGCTACCCTGGCTGTCGTGACCGGTGTCCGTGACCGACATTCGTCACCGGCGCCCGTGACCACTGTTCGTGACCAACATCTGTGACCGGTGTCCGTGACCAATGTTCGTGGCCAATATCCGTAGCCAACGTCCATGGCCGGTGTCCGTGACCAACGTCCGTGGCTGGCCCGATCGACGTGCGGGACCCGCCTCCCCCACCCCTCCGGCACCCCTGCCCTCTCTGCCGCTTTCCTTCCCTCGGTTGCTTTTCCACCTCTCCGGCCCCTTCCCGTCTCTCCGGCGGCGGGTTCGCCGGGCCCGGAGTTCTCGGGGAAAAGCGGGAGACACCTGCCGTCTCCGAATAGCTGTGCGTACACATCCTCGGAAACCCGCACGGGGGCGAGGGAGAGGAGTTAGCCTCACGCCGTGGGAGAGGTTCTGGGCAGGGTGTTGGTAGTGGATGACGACGACGTCATCCGGCAGCTCATCGCGGTCAACCTGACCCTGGAGGGGTTCCAGGTGGACACGGCCTCCGACGGGCAGGATTGCCTGGACCGGGTGCTGGACGTGATGCCCGACGTCATCACGCTGGACGTCATGATGCCCAGACTGGATGGCTGGATGACCGCCACCAGGCTGCGCAACGGCGCGGGGACCAGCCACATCAAGGTGGTCCTGATCACCGCGCGGGCACAGGAGGACGACAAGCGGCGGGGCCTCGGAATCGGGGTCGACGCCTACCTCACGAAACCCTTCGATCCGGCGGAGCTGATCCAGGTCGTCCGCGAGCTGGCCCTGACCGCGCGCAGCGGCCAGGGCAAGACCTGACCTCACCGGGCGAACGGGACGAGTGCTCGCGGCGTTCGGCCCGGCGAAGCCGCTTCGACCTCACCACGAGGTCAGAGCAGGCCATCCCGGCAGAGCCGCTTCGACCTCACAAGGTCAAAGCAGGGCGTGCTGGCGGAGCCGCTTCGACCTCACCACGAGGTCAGAGCAGACCGTCCCGGCAGAGCCGCATCCATCTCACAGGGTCAGAGCAGGCCGTCGCGGTGGGCGACGGCGGCCGCCTGGGTGCGGGAGGAGACGCCCAGCTTGCCCAGGATGTTGGAGACGTGCACGCTCACCGTCTTCTGCGCGATGAACAGCCGCTCGCCGATCTCGCGGTTGGGCAGGCCCTCGGCCACCAGGGCGAGAACCTCCTGCTCGCGGGAGGTGAGCACGGTCGGCGGCGCGGAGGTGAAGCGCGCCCTGCGCCCCAGCTCCGCCAGGGCCGCGCCGAGCGGCTGGGCGCCCAGTGACTCGGCGGCCTCGACGGCGAGCTTCCACTCTTTCAGGGCCTCGGCACGGTCGCCCTCGGCGAGCAGCGCCTCGGCGAGCCGCCACCGCGAGCGCGCGACCTCGTAGACGAATCCGAAGTCGAAGGCCTCGACCACCGCGCGCCACGCCGCGACCTCGGGGCGGCCGTGCGCGCGGTGCCATTCGGCCTCGGCCCTGGCCAGCCAGGCCAGCCCCTCGGGGCCGAGCGGGCCGCGCCGCACGGAGCCGGGGCCGACGGCGGCGGGCACCCTGGCCCGCTCCAGGAAGGCGTCGGCCTCCTCCGCGCGTCCCAGGTCCGTCAGCGCCCACAGGGCGGTGCTGCTGAGCCGGATCACGGCGGGGTCGTTGGGGAGCAGGGCGTCGAGCCCCGCGCGGGCGTGTTCGAGGGCGGCCTCGGGGTCGCCGTGCCACAGGGCGTGCTCGGCGGCCAGGCCCCGGCTCATGGCGATGACCGTGGTGTCGCCGGGCCAGAAGGACTTCAGCCAGGACAGGCGGTCCTCGACGACGGGAAGGCCCCTGGCCACCTCGACGAAGAGCGCGAAGGACGACAGGAGCGCCTCCGGCGGGGTGCCGACGCGGACGGCGAACCCGGAGGCGACCTTCTCCGCCAGGTCCCACTCCCCCGCGACGTAGTGGATCAGGAGGCGCAGGAAGCGCAGGTCGGTGCCGTAGGTGCTCCAGTTGAGGCCGCTCTCGTGCGCCAGCCGCAGCCCCCGGTCGGTGGTGGTCGCCGCCTCCGCCAGGTCGCCGCTCTCGTACTGGACCCGGGCGTAGGTGAACGTGGCCCGCAGGTCGATGGCGAGGTTGCCCGAGCTCTCGGCGCTCGCGCAGGCGAGCAACTCCTTGGCCCGGGGGATGTCGTCGGCGAGCGCGGCGAGGGCGGCGAGGGTGATCAGCGCGCTGGTCTCCGCGTCGGCGGCGCCGCTCGCGCGGGCCGTCTCCAGGGCGCGGCGGGCCAGGGCCTCGACCTCCCCATGCCGCTCGGTCCAGTAGAGCGAGCGGGCGTAGGTCGCGAGCGAGCGGGCGAGCACCGGCCCCTCCGGCGCCGCCTCGACGGCCGCGTACGCGGCGGCGATCGAGCCCTCGACGTCTTCGGTGTCGATGAGGTAGTACGACAGCCGCTCGTTGATCTCGGCGGACGGCGGGAGGCGCCGGAGCTGGGAGATCGCCCGGTGGTTGTCGCCGCTGTCGGCCGCTGCGGCGGCGCTGCGCGCGGCGAGGGCGACGTGGTCGATCCCGGCGAGCCGCTCGGCGTCGGGAACCCGGTCCCAGAGCCCGAGCGCCCGGTCGAAGTGGTGGTGCGCCTCGGCGGGAGCCCCGAGCCGCTCGGACCTTCGCCCGGCCTCCACGGACGCGGCCAGCGCCCCGGGCAGGTCGTGGCCCGCCAGGTAGTGGTGGGCGAGCTCGGCCGCCGCCCCCTCCCTGGCGGTCAGGAGGCGGGCGAACTCGGCGTGCATCCTGGTGCGCTCGCCGGGCAGCAGGTCGTTGTAGACGACCTCCTGGAGAAGCGCGTGCCGGAAGGCGTAGCCGTACTCCCCGTCGGGGCGGAGCAGGCCGCGCGAGACGATCTCCCGCATGCCCTCCTCGAAGGCGAGGTCGTCGAGGCCCGAGGCCTGCTGGAGCAGGTCGTGGTCGGCCCGGCGGCCCGCGACGGCCGCGCCGCCGAGCACCCGCTGCGCGGGGTCGGAGAGCAGCTCCGCCCGGGAGAGCAGCAGGCCGGCCAGGCCGTCGGGCATCGAGGAGCCCTCGGAGGCGGCGTCCAGCAGCTCCTGGGCGTAGAAGGGGTTGCCCTCGGCCCGGTCGACGACCTTCCGCATCACCCCGGCGTCGGCGCCGCCGAGCGCGGCCAGGTAGTCGGTCATCTCGTGGCGGTCGAGAGGGGCCAGCTCCACCGATGTCACCGAGGGGAGGCGCTTGAGCTCGGCGAGGACCCGGCGCAGCGGGTGGCGGCGGTGGAGGTCGTCGGTGCGGTAGGTGCCGACGAGGCAGACGCGCTCGCTCTGCAGCATCCGGCTGAGGAAGACCAGCAGGTCGCGGGTGGACTGGTCGGCCCAGTGCAGATCCTCCAGGACGAGCAGCACGGGCTGCGCGGACAGGAAGCCGAGCACCGAGCCGAAGAGCTGCTGCTGCGTCAGGCCCGACGT
Source organism: Streptosporangium sp. NPDC002524 (assembly GCF_040295985.1). Classification (NCBI taxonomy): domain Bacteria; kingdom Bacillati; phylum Actinomycetota; class Actinomycetes; order Streptosporangiales; family Streptosporangiaceae; genus Streptosporangium; species Streptosporangium sp. NPDC002524. The sequence goes on from NZ_JBEOWK010000013.1 coordinate 129,339, forward strand.
GCTCTCCCTGCCCGGGTCGGTGCCGCCGGGCAGCAGCCTGCCGAGGACCGGCCGCGCGTCGAGCGCCGCGCGCAGCTCCCCGCGTGCCGAACGCAGGGCGTCGGCGAGCGGGAGGTAGGGGAGGGCGTCGCCGAGTTCGGCGCACTGGCCGACGAGAACGGCGAACCCGGCGGCCTCGGCGCGCCCGGCCAGCTCGGTGATCAGGCGGGTCTTGCCGATGCCCGCGTCGCCTCCCACGAGGGCCACCCCGGCCTGCCCCGTGGCCGCGGTGTCGAGCACGGCGGTGAGGCGATCGAGCTCCACCGATCGCCCGATCAGAACACTCCGCGCGCTTTGCCACCCCACGTCGGCGAGTATCGCACGGGGTACCGACGGAATCGACATCCCGGTGACGAGGGCCCATTGGTACCCCCATCAGGGGACGAACATGGACCGATTGGTACACCAAAGGGTCCGCGCATTGGCTCTGACGACGGGGCCCGGGACGACCTTAGGGTCGGGGCATGATCTCGCCGTCCACATTACTGATCTTCTCGCTCGCCTCGCTGGCACTGGTCCTGGTACCGGGCCCGAACCACCTCTACATCATCACCCGCGCCGTCTCGCAGGGCCGGGCCGCCGGTGTGGCGAGCACGTTCGGCATCGAGGTGGGCACGCTGGTGCACATCGCCGCGGCGGCGGCCGGTCTCTCGTACGTGATCGCGCGGTCGGCGACGCTGTTCAACGTGATCAAGTGGGCCGGTGTGGCCTACCTGGTCTATCTGGGCATCCGGGCGCTGACGAGCAGGCAGGAGCTCGCGAGCCGGGAGACCGCTCCGCAGCCGCTTCGGGCGATCTTCTTTGAGGGCGTGGTCGTCAACGTGCTCAACCCCAAGGTGATCCTCTTCTTCCTGGCGTTCCTGCCCCAGTTCGTGGAGCCCGAGGCGGGCGCGGTGCCGCTGCAGATCGCCGTCCTGGGCGGAACCCTGCTGCTCCTGGGCCTGCTCTCCGACCTGATCTACGCCATGGCGGCGGGCGCCATCGGCGGTCGGCTGAGGAGCAGGGCACCCCTGATCGGCCGGTTCAGCGGAGTCGTCTACCTGGGCCTCGGCGTCGCGACCGCCCTCTCCGGCCGCTCCGTCTGAACACGCGAAGCTCCGTCTGAACACGCGAAGCTCCGTCTGAACACGCGAAGCTCCGTCTGAACACGCGAAGCTCCGTCTGAACACGCGAAGCTTTGACGAACACGCGAAGCACTCCGACGAGCGAAGGCGTCCGGCCGTACGAGACGCCACCCCCGCCCGGTCAGGAAGGCGTCAGACGGAGAGCGCCCCCGGGATGCGGTCCAGGATCGGGTAGGGCATGAGCCCGTACGCGTAGAAGTCGACCGCGTCCGCGCCCGAGGCCCGCACGGCGCGGACCTTGGCGGCGAGGCGGTCGGCCGAGTCGGTGTCGGGCAGGCCGGGCCGCAGGACGACCCGCAGCTCCCTGTCCTTGCCCGTCGAGCGCCGGTAGGCGACCACGTCGTCGGCCACCCTGACCGCGTCGCGGGCGTAGGCGAGCACGCCGAGCGAGGGCACCAGGTCGCCGAGGGCGACCAGGTCCACGCCGAGCTGCCAGGAGTCGTGCGCGGCGAGCCCCGGTGAGGGCAGGCCGTCGGCGTAGCCCTTGACGGCGCCGGTGGCGTCGAGGAAGACGAGGCGCGAGCCCTCGTCGGTGACGGCGGTGGAGACCTCGGAGACGAGCGAGGTCACCACCTCGGAGCGGGCCCGCGCGTAGGCGACCACCTCGGGTCCCGCGTACGCGGTGAGGGCGGCGCGGGTCACCTCGCCCTGGGCGGGAGGGTCGCCGTCGAGCACGGCGCCCACGATCCTGGAGCACTCCTCGCGCGCCACCTCCGCGTTGACCCCCAGGTCGGCGGCGCGGCGCATGCAGAAGCCGCAGAAGCACAGGCCGAGCAGGAACGCGTCCATCGGCCCGAGCGGCACGAAGCTGCGCTCGTGGTGGTAGCCGTGGCCGAAGGTCCCGAAGTGCAACGCCTCGGCCACCACGCTGTCGACGCCCTGCCTGGCCACCGCCCGGCCCAGCGCGACCGCGTACAGGCGCACGTCGGGGTGGGAGGGGCACAGGTCGGCGGGCGAGCCGCGGTCGCCGAAGCAGTTGCGCACGGTCACGTCGGGGTCGGCGAGGCCGATCGTGGTGTTCTGCAGGAAGACGGTCCAGCCGTGCAGCGCGAGCCCGCGCTCGGCGGTGGCCCGGCGCAGGGCGGCGAGCGGCTCGTCCTCGGCTCCGGCCTGGACGGGCGGGACGAGCCGCAGCCCGCCGAACAGGTCGGCGGGCGGCGTGAAGTGCGCGCCGTCACTGCGGAGCGTCACCCGGGAGCGGCCGTGCGGGGTGACGTCGCGGGCACGGTGGTAGGCCGCGGCCACGGTCACGCCCGTCACGCCGTATCCGGTGATCCGGTCGAGGACCGCTTCGAGGCCCTCCCCGCGCACGTCCTCGACGTAGACGTATAGCGAGCTGTCCAAGCCGCCGCCCTCCCACGAAGTCGGTCAGACTCTAACGCGGCTTGTGGGCCACGAAGTCGATCTCGACGAGGATGTCCATCAGGTCCGAGCCGACGGTCGTGCGGACGGGGTACGGGCGGGTGAAATACGACTTGTACACCTCGTTGTAGGCGGCGAAGTCACGCTTGAGGTGCTCCAGGTGCACGGTCGACTTCACCACGTCGTCGAAGCCGAGACCGTGCGCCGCGAGGATCGCGCCGAGGTTGCGCATCACCTGGTGGGTCTGCTCGGCCACGTCGGTCCCGACGACCTCGCCGGTCTCGGGGCTGAGCGGCCCCATGCCCGAGGTGTAGACGAAGTCGCCGACCACGAGGCCCTGCGAGTACGCCCCGACGGGCGCCGCGCCCTCGTCGGTCCTCAGCTCCTGCTTATCGCTCATCTCAGCATTCCTCACAACGGAAAAGACGTGACTTTAGAAGAAGGTGTTTATCAGATCGACGACGACGTACTCCTCGTCGACCACCGGGATGACCCGCCACTTGTCGAAGGCGGTGCACGGGTGGGAGATGCCGAACGACACCAGGTCCCCGGGCCCCACCGGCGAGCCGGGCGCCAGCCTCAGGACCGCGTGCTGGTCCTGGACCTTGAGCACCGTCGCGTCCGCGACGGCTCCGCGCGGGATCGGCAGCCCCTCGTCGAAGGGGGCGTCGCGCTTGCCGAACCCGACCACGGCCAGGCCGGGCTCGGGGACGCTCAGCACGTGCGCCCAGATCTCCAGCGCCGCGCGCAGCTCCCCGTCGATCCGGGTGTACGGGGTGCGCTCGCGGTAGTAGCCGTCGTCGTGGGAGACGTAGGCGCCGCTGCGCAGCATCACCCTGGCCTGGCAGGCGGCGAGCTCGCGGCCGATCACGTCGAACCACTGGCTGCCGCCCACCGACAGGATCGGGTCGCGCACCCGCAGGTGCTCCAGCGCCTCCAGCAGCCGTCCCAGATAGGCGCGCACCTCCCCGGCCGAGCCCAGCGACCCCTCGTACCCGGCGACGCCCGCCAGCTCCACGCCCTCGGCCGCCTGCGCCGCCGAGGCGACCTCCAGCAGCTGGGCGAGGGTACGGCTGCCGCCCCGCCCGCCCTCGTGGCCGAGTTCGGCCAGCACCCGGAACGGCCTGGCCCCGGCGTGCCGGGAGAGCGCCTCGACCCCGGCGACCGAGTCGACGAAGCAGAGGAACTCGAACGCGGGGTCACCGGCCAGCTGGGCGGCGAGGGCGGTCAGCCCGGCCGGGTCGAAGACCTGGTTGGCGAGGACGATCCGGGAGACGCCGAACTCGCGCAGGGTGAGCGCCTGGCTGGGGGTGGCGACCGTGAGCCCCCACGCGCCCGCGGCGAGCTGCGCCCCGACCAGCTCGGGCGACATGGTGGTCTTGGCGTGCGGGGCGAAGGTGAGCCCGTACTCGCGGGTGAAGGCCGCGAGGGTCGCGATGTTGTGCTCCAGCGCGTCGCGGTGGGCCACCATCACGGGGAAGGTGAACGTCCCGCCGAACAGCGAGGCCCCCAGCGCGGCCCCGGGATCCACGATCCCCTTCACGTCCCGTCCCCCTCTGGTCGCCTCCGCGGATGTGGCGGCTCGACGTCCGCCGGATCCGGGCGTGGGAGATCGCGTCCCCTCTTGTCCGCCCCGAGGACCCTATCCTCACGGCGGCCCCTCCAGGACCGTGCCCGCAGGGCTTCCGAGGGCTCGGGAGCGCCTCAAAAGCGTCTCGGGAACGCCTCGGGAACGCCTCGGGAATGCCTCGGAGACGCCTTAGGAACGCCTTAGGAACGCCTTAGGGACGCAGCGCCCTGCCGGGGGTGGCGCCGGTGAGCTCCCTTCCGGCGAGGACCGGGACCCCGGAGACGAGGACGTCGCCGATCCCGGTGGCCGGGGTGCGCGGGACGGCGTACGTGGCCAGGTCGGCGACCGCGGTGGCGTCGAGGACGACCAGGTCGGCGACCTGCCCGGGGCGGACGAGGCCCCGCCCCTCGAGGCCGAAGCGGCGGGCCGGGTGCGAGGCGAGGTGGACGACGGCCTGCTCCAGGGTCCAGGCGCCGGTCTCGCGGACGTGGTGGCCGAGCATCCTGGCGAACGCGCCGTAGCCCCGGGGGTGGGGGTGGCCGCCCACGTAGATGCCGTCGGAGCCGCCGGTGTGGGCCGGGTGGCGCAGGATCGCGCGGACCGACGCCTCGCCCTCGGGGCCCTCGTCGGGGCGGGCCGCCACGCATCCGGCCTCCAGCCGGGTGTCGATCAGGATCCTGCGGCAGAACTCGCCCGGCTCCAGCCCGGCCTCGGCGGCGGCGTCGGGCAGCGTCATCCCCTCGGCCCACTCGGCGCCGGGCACGTGGGAGAAGGTGATCCTCGGCCAGAGCGTCTCGTCCCACTCGATCGTCTCGGACTCCAGCAGCTCCAGCGCGCGGCCGGTGTCGGCGGCCGGGACCCACGAGGGCAGCGCGACCATCGCGAGGATCGTGCTGCCCCGCAGGTAGGGGTAGGTGTCGAAGGTGATGTCGACCCCCATGAGCCGGGCCTCGTCGATCAGCGGCAGGAGCGTGGCGGCCGGGCCGTGGTAGTGCGAGACGTGCACGGCGGCGCCCGAGCGCCGGGCGATGTCGGTCACCTCGGCCATTCCGGCGGGGGCCGCGGCCCCGTACCCGCGCATGTGCGTCACGTAGGGCAGGTGGTCCAGCGGCGCGCAGAGCGCGGCGATCTCGGCGGCGTCGGCGTAGCGGCCCGGGGCGTACTCCAGGCCGGTGGAGAGGCCGCAGGCCCCCTCCGACAGGCCGCGCTCGACGCGGGCGAGCATCGCGGCCAGCTCGTCGGCGGTCGCGGCCCGCTCGGCGGGGCCCATCACGTCGTGGCGGATCGTGCCGTGCGGCAGCAGGTACGCGGTGTTCAGCGCGGTCGACCGGTCGTAGCCCGCGAGCAGTTCCCCGACGCCGACCGGCCCGTCGGCCGAGGGGTGGACGCCGTTGACGGCCGCGAAGTAGCGGGTGGCGTAGGCGAAGGTCTCCGGGGTGGTGGAGGGGGCGAAGGAGAGCCCGTCCTGGCCGAGGACGAACGTGGTCACGCCCTGCCGGAGCGCGGCGAGCTGCACCTCCTTGTCGAGGACGAGGGCGTCGCCGTGGGCGTGGCAGTCGACGAGGCCGGGCATGACGTGGCGTCCGGCGGCCTCGACGACGGTCGTGGCGTCCGCGCCGTCCAGGCGGCCCACGGCGGTGATCCGGTCACCGTTGACACCGACGTCGGCGCGGCAGGCCGGGGCTCCGGTGCCGTCGAGCACCCAGCCATCCCTGATCAATACATCGAACGACATGCCGGGATTCAATCACCCGGAAGGTGTTCGCCACATCCAGCGATCGCCTTTGTTCTGCCAGCCCATGTCCTGGATTTCCCCTCGATCACGAAGTGGGGGAATTTGGGCCCCCCATCCCCTTGACCGTGACGTATCAGGGATGGTGCCATCTTTCACTAGTTAGGAATCTTTCCTAACTAGTTGACCTCAGATTCTCGTCAGTTGATCGCAGAGAGGGCACCCCCTGTGCATGCGAGACCGCGCCTCCAACGTCTCCGACGCCCCTCGACCGTCCTCGCCCTGGCACTGGCGCCGGCACTGATCGCATCGGTGTTCGTGCTGGTGGCGCCGCCCGGATTCGCCGCCGACTCCCTGCTCTCCCAGGGCCGCCCGGCCACCTCCTCCTCCAACGAGGACGCCACGCTGCTCCCCGCCGCCGCCTTCGACGGCAACACCGGCACCCGCTGGGCCTCCGCCGAGGGGCACGACCCCGAGTGGATCCGCGTCGACCTCGGAGCCTCCGCCACCATCTCCCGGGTCAAGCTGACGTGGGAGGCCGCGTACGGGAAGTCGTACCGCGTCGAGGTCTCGCCCGACGGCTCCACCTGGACCCCCGCCTACTCGACCACCACCGGCGACGGCGGCGTCGACGACCTGACCCTGTCCGGCACCGGCCGCTACGTGCGGATGTACGGGACCGCGCGGGGCACCTCCTACGGCTACTCGCTGTACGAGATGGAGGTCTACGGCAGCACCGGGGGCACGACCCCGACCCCCACGCCGACGATCACCCCGACGCCCGGCGGCCCCGGCGTGCCGTTCGGCTCGCACAAGATCCCCTACGCGTCCGGGATCCTGCGCCCGACCGGCGCGCAGGCGGCGCTCGACCAGAAGGTGGTCGACTACTACAAGGCGTGGAAGGCCGCGTTCGTCAAGCAGAACTGCGGCAACGGCTGGTACCAGATCATCTCCCCCGACGCCGACCACCCGTACGTGGCCGAGGCCCAGGGCTACGGCATGGTCGTCACCGCCACGATGGCCGGGGCCGACCCCGACGCGAAGAAGATCTTCGACGGCCTGGTGAAGTACGTCCTCGCCCACCCGTCGTCGATCACCCCCGGCCTGCTCGCCGCCGAGCAGAACACCGCCTGCCAGAGCGTCAACGGCGGCGACTCCGCCACCGACGGCGACCTGGACGTGGCCTACGGGCTGCTGCTCGCCGACCGGCAGTGGGGCAGCTCGGGCACCTACAACTACAAACAGCTCGCGATCAACCACATCAACGCCATCAAGTCCGGCGAGGTCAACGCGACCACCAAGCTCATGAAGCTCGGCGACTGGAGCAGCCCGGGCGACCAGTACTACTGGATCAGCCGCTCCTCGGACTGGATGATCGACCACTTCAGGGCGTTCCGTAAGGCCACCGGCGACACGACCTGGGACACCGTCCGCACCAACCACCAGAACCTGATCGCCTCCCAGCAGGCGACCCACGCCCCGGGCACGGGCCTGCTCGCCGACTTCGTGGTCGACACCAACACCACCCCGAAGCCCGCGCCGGGCCAGGTGCTGGAGGACGCCAACGACGGCAGGTTCTGGTGGAACGCCTGCCGCGACCCGTGGCGGATCGGCGACGACGCGGTGACCAGCGGCGACGCCAAGTCCCTCGCCGCCGCGCGCAAGCTCAACACCTGGATCAAGGGCAAGACCGGCGGCAACCCCAACAACATCGCGGTCGGCTACTCCCTCAACGGCACCCAGATCTCCGGCGGCAGCGAACCGGCCTACTTCGCCCCGTTCGCGGTGGCGGCGATGACCGACCCCGGCAGCCAGGCCTGGCTGGACGCCCTCTGGAACAAGATGGTCAACACCCCGTTCACCGCGAACGACTACTACTCGACCAGCATCCAGCTCCAGGTCATGATCACCGTAACCGGCAACCACTGGGTCCCCTGACCCTCAGACGACACGACGCGACCCCCGCACCCGGGACGGGGGTCGCGTCCTGCACCACCTGGCCTGGGACGGCCTCGGCACCACAGGAGAGGTGATTTCCGCGATCTGGGTGACGAGGCGTATCCGCAGCGTGCAACGCTGACCCCCGACAGACCGATCCGACGCTTCACCTCCGAGACCGGTCCGTATGACAAAAACGGGGTAATCTGTATGACGAGGAAGGTCGTGGATGAGCAACCCGCTCCCGATCGTCGAACTGCCGCTGGATTGGGACGAGTGGAACATCGACCATGCGCAGCGGCATGGAGTCTCGCGAGAGGAGATCGAGCAGGTCGTCCGCAATCTGCCCGACGTGCGCCAATCACGCAGGGAGGGAAGACCTGTCCCTGATCACTACCTCCTGGTGGGGGTGACCGACGCGGGACGATGTGTCACCGTGGTCATCCTTTATCCCGTCACCAGGAAGCGTGACTGGGGTGTGTACGAGCTGGAAATCGCACGGCCGATCACCTCGTACGACACACCGAAGAAAGGCTGAGCATGACCGAGAGCGAACCCACCGCGCGGGACATCGCCGCGATGGACGAGGCCGAACGCGCCCAGTGGTTCCACGACAACCGCGAGCAGGTCGCCGAAGAGTCCACCCCCGCCGTCCTTGACCGAGTCGTATCCGTCCGGGTCAGCCCCGAGGACCTCGGTCTGCTGACCGAGGCCGCGGCTGCGGCGGGAATGAAACTGAGCGCGTGGTTGCGCAAGGTGGCGTTGGAAAACGCGGCGATGGCATCCGCCGCTCCGCCCGCGGCGGTGCTGTCCGGCGAGGAGACGCGGCGGCTCCAGGATTCCGTTCTGAACATCGTGGAACTGCTGGAGCGCAGTGGCATCAGGCTCGACACGACGGCGGACGAAGGCGATCGATCGCTGGTTCTGAAATCACTGCGCCGTCCGCGAAAGAAGAAGATCAAAGCCGGGAAGTAGTCCGGGGAGCCGAGCCGCGAGCACCGGCCCGGGGTGACGCGCGGTCACCCGTCCCGGTGACGCCCGACGGCGCCTCACCAGGCTGGGCACCTGGTCAGACGCCGTTTCGCGCGGTCGGCGAAAAGCGGGGAAGCACCGTGATACCGGTCCCCCGGAGTCGCTCAGTCCTGGTCGGGGATCTCCAGGCGGGAGGGCGTCTGCGGGCAGGAGGCGCCTCTGTCGACCGGGCGTCGTTCCAGCAGTTCCCGTGCCTCGCGGCGGGCCAGGTTCCAGCCGTTCCACGGGTCGGGTCCGGAGAGCTCGTTGGCCGCGACCACGTCACGCAGGACGCAGCTGCGGGCCGGTTCCGGGAGCCTGTCCAGGGCGGGCACGGCCTCCGCGCCGAGGTCGCCCAGGTATTCGAGGTCGACCCGCTCCACCCCACGTACGGCGATCTGGGTCTCCGCGACCCGCAGGTCGGGGTTCCAGACCGCGAACGCCAGCAGGGAGGCGCTCGTCATGACGACGACGGTCCTGGGCAGCCAGCGCGCGTGCCCGCGCCCGGTGAGCCGGGCCGCGCCCGCGGCGAGGACCAGCGCGAAGATCCCGCCCAGCCACAGCACCGCCGCCGACACCGAGGCCCGCAGCCGGGAGAGCCCGTAGGCGTCGGCGTACAGGTCCAGGCGGTGCAGCGCGGAGAACAGGATCACCAGGGTCAGCACGCAGAGCACGCCGAGCAGCCCGGCCATCAGCCAGCGGTCGGCTCCCCTGAGCTCCAGCGTCCCCGAGGCGACCGCCACGATGGCCAGCACGAACACGCTGACGACGACGAGCTGGAAGAACCCGGAGCGCGCGTACTCGGCGTAGGTCAGCCCGGTGGCCTCCAGCACCCACCGGGTGCTGCCGAACAGCACGGTCAGCTGCATGCCCACGAACGTGGCGAACAGCAGGTTGAGCGCCGTCAGCGGGGTCACCCAGAGACCCCGGCCGACCGTGACCTTCAGGTCGGGGGCCTTCGGCTCGTTCACCGGTCGCAGCCCGACCAGTATCGAGGAGGCGACCACGACCGCGAAGACGACGAAGAGGACGATGCGCAGCGGCATCGACTCCGCCCACGCCTGCGCGCTGAACACCCGTTCGACCGCCTCGGCGAAGACCGCGTCCGCCGAGGCGAACAGCGCCCCGAACACCGCGAGCAGCACGACGGTGAGCCCGCCGCCCAGCAGCAGGGGCATCACCCGGCGGCGGGACGCGAGGCCCTTCAGCCTCGCGCCGAGGAACCACGGCACCGGCAGCAGGCCCAGGACCACCGACGCGCCGCCCCTGATCACCCCGAGCCAGCCGCGCCCGGCCCCCGACAGGGCAAGCGCGGCCGTCAGGAACCCGGCCAGGAGGAGGGTGCCGACCAGCCAGTCCGCGTCCCTGAACATCACCGTCGCGACCAGCCCGTAGGCGATCGCCCCCATCCCGGCCGACCACGGGTTGATCCTCCTGCGCGCCGCGGGGATCGTCGCCACCCCCATCGCCGCGGCCACCAGCACGAGCCCCAGCCCGGCCCTGCCGTACGGCACCGCGACCGCGGCGAGCGCCCCGACGGCGGCCGACACCGGCAGCACCCACCGGGGCGTGTCAGGCAGTTCGGGCCGGGGGAAGATCGGCGGCGCCTCGTACCCGCCGGGAGCCCCGGGTCCCCGCCCCCCGCCCGGCTCCACCGGCCCTCCAGGCCGCACTCCGCCCTCCGCCGGCCCTCCCGGCCGGGAGACCGCCGTCGAACCCGTCGCCCCTTCCCTGTGCGGGGCCTCCGGACCCGGTACGGTGACGCGCTGCGCGACGGGTCCCTGTGCCGGAGGCCGGTGCGGGAGCCGCTCCGCGGGGGCCGCCAGGATGTCGTCGGTGGGCGTGGTGGCGCCGATGACCGTGCCGACGAACGCGCCGACGGTGGTGATGGCGGCCACGGCGAGCATGCCCAGCAGGGGGGCGACGCTCGCGAGGGCGAGGCCCACGATCGCGGCGCACACCAGCCCCCCGACACCGCCGAGGATGACCCCGATGATCGCCCCCGGCCAGTTCCGCACCACGACCGGCTTCTGACGCACGCTCCCGTCCCGGGCGAGAACGGGCTGCGGAGGGTACGGCTGCGCGGAGGGCCGTGCGGGAGGGGAGGGTGAGGTCGCGACCTCGGGGACGGCGGCTCCGGGACCGGTCGCCGAGCCGGTCACCGGGCTGACCGCCGGGCCGCTCGCCGGGCCGGTCACCGGGCTGACCGCTGGGCCGCTCGCCGGGCTGATCGCTGGGCCGGTTACCGGGCCGGTCACTGGGCTGATCGCCGGGTCGCCCGCGGGACCCGGCGCCGAGTTGGTCGCCGGACCTGCCGCGGAACCCGTCGCCGAGCCGGGCGCCGGACCTGCCGCGGAACTCGTCACCGGGGTGGTCACCGAGCCGGACGCGGAGGCGAAGGCGGGGGCGGAGGTGGTCGCAGAGGCGAAGGCGGAGGTTGAGGTGGTCGCGGAGGCGGGGGCGGTCGCCGCGGCCTCTCGTGGCCGGAGGCCGTGCCCGGCCCCGGCCATCTCACGGTCCTCGGGCACCCGCTCGGTTTCCGGAGGTTCGCCCTGTTCAACCGGTTCGACGGGTTCGGCGGCCCCTGTCCCCTGGTCAGCACCGGACACCCGACCGGCTTCCACCGGTTCGTCGGATCCGGAACCCCCGGCGGCTCCGGCGACCCCGGTGGTCTCGACGCTCTCGGCGGCCTCGCGACGTCCGGACGGCGTACCGGCCGCGGGCGGGACGAAAGGCGTGGAGACCGCGGTACCCGCGGAGGCCTCGCCCGGAGAGGCCTTGCCCGGCGCGACGGTGTCCACCTCGGCGGGGAAAGACCCCTTCGCGGGGTGGGACCCCTTCGCGGGGAGAGACGGGGGATTCATCTCGATCCTTTCCGGAAGGTCGGCCACGATGTGGCAGCCGATCCCGTCGTCGACGTGGATGGAGCCGCCGTGGAGCTCGACGATCTCCTTGGTGATGGCCAGGCCCAGCCCGGCGCCGCCGTCGTCGGCGGCCCGGCCCGCGTCCAGGCGCGAGAAGCGCTCGAACGCCCGCGCCCGGTCCTCGGCCGCGATCCCCGGCCCCTGGTCGCTCACCCTCAGCCGGACGCCCTCTCCCCTGGCCGTCGCCGCCAGCACCACCACCCCGCCGTCGGGGCTGTGCCGTACCGCGTTGTCCAGCAGGTTGGCGAGGACCTGCGCGAGCAGGTCGGGGTCGGCGCGCACGCTCAGCCCCTCCGGGACCTCGCAGCGCGCCACCACCCCCTCCCTGGCCAGTACGGCCTCCCGCAGGGCCTGCTCGCACAGCTGGCGCAGCTCGACGTCCTCGCGCTCGATCAGCCGGGCCCCGGACTCCAGGCGGGACAGGTCGAGCAGCTGCGCGACCAGGCGGCCCAGCCGCTCGGTCTGGGCGAGCGCGGTGCCGAGGGTGACGGGGTCGGGCTCCGAGACCCCGTCGACCACGTTCTCCAGCACGGCCCGGAGCGCGGTGATCGGCGTACGGAGCTCGTGGCTGACGTTGGCCACCAGCTCCCGCCGCTGCCGGTCCACCTCGCCCAGGTCGGTGGCCATCGCGTTGAAGGCGCGGGCGAGCTCGCCGACCTCGTCACGGGAGGACGCGGTGACCCGCAGGCCGTACCGGCCCTTGGCGATGGTCTGCGCGGCGGCGGCCATCTCGCGCAGCGGCTTGGTCATCCCCCGCGCGAGCAGCTGCACCAAAATGAGCGCGAACACCGCGGCCACCGCGACGCGCACGTTGCGCGAGTATCCGGCGTTGATGCCGACCTCGTTGACGACGAACGCCGCCAGCACGGCCAGCAGGATCACCAGGCCGAGCTTTATCTTGATCCGGCCCAGAAAGTCGAGAGGTCTCAATGGTCGGCGCGTCCCGGTGTTGGAGTTGAAGGGCACATGAGTGTCTGAGTGACGAAGAGGACGATCGGTTCTCGTCCGGAGACGAATGCCGCCCTTCCGGACGCGAAAGCCGTCCTTCCGGGGGCGGATGCCGCCCTTCCGGGGGCGAAAGCCTCCGCTCCGGAGGCGAGTACCGCCCTTCCGGGGGCGGATGCCGCTCTTTCGGAGACGAATGCCGCCGTTCCGGACGCGAGTACCACCGTTCCAGGGGCGAATGCCGACCTTCCGGGGGTGTGCGAGCGCGCCTCCGCGCGGCCGTGCCCGAGCGCGTGTTCACCGGTCGCGACCGGAGGCCCGTTCACGGCTTGACGAGGGCGTAACCGACGCCGTGGACGGTACGGACGACGCCGGGGCCGAGTTTGCGGCGCAGGGCCCGCACGTGGCTGTCGACCGTACGGGTGGCCGCGGCCTCGGAGAAGCCCCAGATGTCGGCCAGCAGCCGCTCCCGCTCGAAGACCTGGCCGGGGCGTTCGGCGAGGCGGCAGAGCAGGTCGAACTCGGTCCTGGTCAGCTGGGCCTCGGTGCCCCGCACGTAGACGCGGCGCTCCGCGGTGTCGATCTCGACATCGGCGAGGCGGATGACCGTGTCGTTCACGGCCAGCTGGGAGGCCCGCTCGACCCTGCGCAGCAGGGCGTGCACCCGGGCGACCAGCTCGCGCATGCTGAACGGCTTCGCCATGTAGTCGTCGGCCCCGACCCCGAGTCCCACGAGCAGGTCGGTCTCCTCGCCCAGCGCGGTGAGCATGAGAACCGGTACCGGCCTGGCCGCCTGCATCCTCCGGCACACCTCCAGCCCGTCGAGGCCGGGCAGCAGCCGGTCGAGCACCACCACGTCGGGCCCCGTCCTCGCGTAGGCGGCCAGGGCCGCCTGGCCGTCCCCGACGACCTGCACGTCGAAACCCTCGGCGGCCAGCCTGTGGCGTACGGCCCGCGCGATCGTCTCGTCGTCCTCGACCACGAGGACACGTCGTTGTTGAGGGGTTGCCATGCTCGGCAGCGTAGACCGGAGCCGTGCAGAAGACCTGTGGTGAATTGTGAAGGTTCTGCGCACCCGGCGGCGAGGCCGTCCTACCGGCCGGGGCTCTCGCGTGTACGAGGGCCCCAGCCGGAGAGTCCGGGATCAGGCCTGGATCGGACGGGGTTAGGCCTGGATCGGACGGGGTGCGGGCCTGAATCGGCGGATGGGATACAGGCCTGGGTCGTATGGGGACCGGGCCCAGGTCGGACGAGGGGCCGGACCTCACCGGGAGGCGTTCATCCACATCCTCACCGCCAGGAGAATCAGACAAGAATCGGACGAGGATCGGACGGGAACCGGGCCGGCGTCAGACGAGGATCAGGCGGCGGCCGGTGATCCGGTAGCCGATCCGGGCGAACGACGCCGCCATGGGCGCGTTGCCCACGTCGGTGTTGTCCTTCACCTCGGGCTCGCCCTCGGCGACGAAGATGTGCAGCGCCTCGGCGACCAGGTCGTCGGCGTAGCCGTGCCCCCGGTGGGCCGGGTCGACCCCGAGGTAGCCGATCGTGGCGTTCCTGGAGTTGCGCGTCGCCATCACGATGCCGACGAGCTCCCCCGACGCGTCGCGGGCGAACCTCCACCGTCCGCGCCCGCCGGGCATGTCCGCGACCTCGGCCACGGTCTTCTCGGCCGCCGCCCTCGCCCCGCTCTCCGCGAGGTTGCGCCGGTCCCAGTCGTCGAGGCTGCCCTCGGCGACGCGGGCCAGCAGGTTCACCGCCACCTCGTCGTCGTCGACCGGGGCGAAGGTGAGCCGGGCCGACCTGGGCGGCAGGCCGTACTCGGGGAGCCAGCGCAGGTTGAGCCGCTCGACGGACCGCCGCAGCCCGGCCCTCTCGGCGGCGGCGATCCGGTCGGAGGCGTCGGCGAACGCGTCGGGCCGCTCGCGCCAGTCGGCGGGCAGGAACAGGTGGTAGTCGGGCCGGGCCCCGGACGGCGTGGCGTACCCGGGCGTGACCAGGGCCGCGTACGCGGCTCGCAGCAGGGCTGCCCCCACCTCGATCCGATCGGGGCCGGACCCGGGGTCGAGCCAGTCGAGGCTGAAGGGGTGCTCGGAGCCCGGCGGACCCCAGAAGGCGGCCCTGGCGACGACCTCGTCGCCGCGCAGCGCGACCCAGACCCATCCGGGCCGGTAGCCGAGCTCGTCGAAGGGCAGGTGGCGGGCGCCGACGCCGGAGGCGGGGAGCGGGCCGTAGCGGTGGAACAGGTCGAACTCGCCCGCTCCGAGCGGGCGGAACCGCACGCCGGGCACGAGCGGGTCGGACAGATCAGAGAGATCAGAGGAGTCGGAGAGGCCGGACAGGTCGGGCAGCGATAACTCGGACAAGCGAAACTCCAGAAAGCGGGTGCGCTTCCCGGGCTCAGGCGGCCTGTCGCCCGAGGCGGGAGCGCGTGACCAGGATGGCGAACATGTGCTCCTCACCTCCTCACACTCGAAGGGACGGTCAGGCTACCGGCGTGCCCGCCGCGACCTCAACCGGATAAGTGACCTCAACCAGATAAACCGTCCCCACCGCTCGCGCGGGCGAACCGTTCGCCGGTCGTGCGCAGGTAGTCGCGGAACTCCACCGGCTGGACCACCTCGAAGTCGGCGCCCAGCGCGGCGAGGACCAGGACCGGCCACTCCATCCCGTCGGCGTTCATCAGCAACCGGGACGACCGGTCGTCGACGGCCTCGACCACCCCTCCCAGGGGCGACACGACCCGTTCGACGTCGGCGACCGTGGCCCGTACGACGACCACGATCTGGTACTGCGTCGGCATCGACGTGATGCTGTCGCGGACGAACGCCCCCGCGTCGCCGCCGGGCAGCTCGCGCGGCCGGAACCGGGCACCCGTCGACTCCGCTCCGGCCAGCCGGTCGACGCGGAAGGTCCGCCAGCCGTGGCGCTCGACGTCCCAGGCGACGAGATACCAGCGGCGTCCCAGCGACACGAGCCGGTGCGGCTCGACCAGCCGGTTCGTCCGGTCGCCGTCGCGCGCCGTGTACTCGAACCGCAGCCGCTCGTCGTCCCGGCACGCCTGGGCGATCACCGTCAGGGCGAGCGAGTCGACCGTGGGTCCCCCGCCCATGACGGCGGGGACGGTGTAGGCCCGCAGCGCGTCGACCCTCCGCCGCAACCGGGGCGGCATCACCTGGACGACCTTGGTCAGCGCCCGCACCGACGTCTCCTCGATACCGGCCACGGCGCCCCCGGCCGCCGTGCGCAGCCCGACGGCGATGGCCACCGCCTCCTCGTCGTCGAGCAGCAGGGGCGGCATCGTCGCACCGGTCTGGAGCTGGTAGCCCCCCGCGACGCCCCGGTTGGCGTCGACCGGGTAACCCAGCTCGCGCAGCCTGTCGACGTCGCGCCGCAGCGTCCGCTCGCTCACGTCCAGCCGGTCGGCGAGCTCACCGCCCGGCCAGTATCGATGGGTCTGCAGCAGGGAGAGCAACCGCAGCATCCGCGCACTCGTGTTCGCCATGAATCCAGACTCTCGTCGATTCCGGTCAGGAAGTGGCCTGAATGGATTTTAGCGTGGTCCACATGAACAGCACGATGATCCGCACGAGCGGGCTGACCAGGCACTTCACCGTCAGGAAAGAGACGGTCGAGGCGGTACGCGGCCTCGACCTGCATGTCGCCTCCGGCGAGATGGTGGCACTGCTGGGACCGAACGGGGCAGGAAAATCGACCACCCTGCGGATGCTCACCACGCTGCTCCCCCCGACCTCGGGCAGCGCGGAGGTCGCCGGATACGACGTGACGACCGGACAGCGCGGCGTGCGCTCCCGGATCGGCTACATCGGCCAGGGCAACGGGGCCGCGCACAGCCAGCGGGGCCGTGACGAGCTCATCAGCCAGGGCCGCGCGTACGGGCTCGGTGCCCGCGCGTCACGCGACCGGGCGGCCGAGCTGATCGCCTCCCTGGACCTGGAGGGCGTCGCCGACCGGACGGTGTCGTCGCTGTCCGGCGGCCAGCGACGGCGGCTGGACATCGCGATGGGCCTGATCCACGCCCCCGACCTGCTGTTCCTGGACGAGCCCTCCACCGGCCTCGACCCGCAGAACCGGGCGAACCTCCAGGAGCACATCCGCGCGCTGCGCGCCGAGCACGGCACCACGATCGTCCTGACCACCCACTACCTCGACGAGGCCGACCAGATGGCCGAACGGGTCATCGTGATCGACCACGGGCGGATCATCGCCGACAACACCCCGGCGCGGCTCAAGGCCGACCACGCGGGTGACCGCGTCACCCTGACGTTCGGCGGAGAGCGGGACGCCCGGCGGGCCGTCACCGAGTCGCTGGGCGTCGTGGCGGGCGCGCGGGTCGAGCGGACCGGCGCGCGGGTCGTGATCGAGGTGGCCGGTGGCGTCCAGCTCGCGCCGAAGCTGCTGCGCGGCCTGGACGACGCGGGCATCGAGGTGACCGGTGTCGAGGTCACCCGTCCCACCCTCGACGACGTCTTCCTCAACCTGACCGGCCGCAGCCTCCGCGAGGACGGCACCGCGGCCCCCACCCCCGACCTCGACCCCGCCCCCGGGACCGGGACCGGGACCGGGACCGGGACCGCAGCGTCCGGCACGACGGAACCCGGCACCGCGAAAACCGGCGCCGCAGGATCCGGGACCACGGGATCCGGGACCACGGGATCCGGGGCCACGGGATCCGGGGCCACGGGATCCGGGGCCACGGGATCCGGGGCCACGGGATCCGGGGCCACGAAGCACACCGCCGAGTCCGGCGTCACCACCACCGAGGAGAACCCGGCATGAGCGGCACCACCCTGGTCACCGACACCGTCACCGTCTTCAACCGCGAGCTGCGCCCCGTGCTGCGCGACCCGTTCTCCATAATCTTCACGATGGTGCAGCCGCTGTTCTTCCTGGCGCTGTTCGCGCCCCTGCTCCCGGCCGTGGAGGGCGGGTCCGCGCTGCAGTGGTTCGTCCCCGGCATCGTGGTGATGTCCTGCCTGTTCGGGACCTCCTCCACCGGGGCGAACCTGCTGTTCGAGATCCAGACCGGGTCGCACGAGCGGATGCTCGTCTCCCCGCTGCGCAGACCCGCCCTGATCGTCGGACGGGCCCTGAAGGAGATCGTGCCGATGCTCGCCCAGACGGTGGTCGTCGTCGCCGCCACCATCCCCTTCGGGTTCCGCCCGCACCTCGCCGGAGCCCTCCTCGGCCTGCTGATCCTCGCCGTCTTCTGCGTGGGTCTCGGCGCGCTGTCCTACACGCTGGCGCTGGCGTCCAAGGACAGCGAGTGGATGTTCTGGGGGGTCCAGCAGACCCTGCTCTTCCCGCTGATGCTGCTCGCCGGGATGCTGCTGCCCGTCAGCGGCGGCCCGGACTGGTTGCAGGCGCTCTCGCGGCTCAACCCGCTGACGTACGTCGTGGAGGCCGAGCGCGCCCTGTTCAACGGCGAGATCGTCTCGGCGGCCACCGGCGGCGGCCTGGTCTCGGCGGTGGTCGTGGCCGCGCTGGGCCTGCTCGTCGGCACCCGGGCCATGCGCCGCGCCTGACCTCCTCTCCTCCGGCTCCCTCCTCCGGCTCCCTCCTCCGCCCTTCTCCCAGTTCCTCCGGCCTCTCCCGACCTCATCTGAGCGCCGCGCCCCGGCACCCTCGCCGGGGCGCGGCGGAAGTGCGCGGGTTCACGACTGTTCACGGCTGTTCGTGGACGTCTTGGCCGTTCGTGAGCGTCCACGGCCGTCTCCACCGTTCGCGGCCGTTCACGGCTGTTCGCGACCGTTCTCCAGAAAGCGCATGTCCAACGCTAGGTCCGCGCCCACCTCGGCGTTACCGTGACGGGGTGATCGATGTCACCACGTATCTCCGCAGGATCGGTGTGAAGGTCGACGGACCTCCGAGCGCGGAGTCACTGCACCTGCTGCACCGAGCGCACGTGGAGCGTGTGCCGTACGAGTGCCTGGAGATCTGGCTGGGCCGTCCGACGACCGTCGACCCGATGGAGTCGGTCGCGCGGATCATGCGGGGCCGGGGCGGCTACTGCTACCACCTGAACGGGGCCTTCTCCCTGCTGCTGGAGGCGCTCGGCTACCGGGTGACCCGGCACCTCGGCGGGGTGCAGGGCCGTGCCGGGGGCCCGGCGAACGTGGACGGCGGCCACCTCGTGCTCACGGTCTCGGGACTCCCGGGTCCGGGCAACCCCGGCGGGGAGTGGCTGGTCGACCAGGGCCTGGGCGACGCGATCCACGACCCGCTCCCGCTCGTCGAGGGCACGTACCGGCAGGGCCCCTTCACCTACGGCCTGCGTCCCTCCGAGGTGGAGCCCGGCGGGTGGCGGTTCGACCACGACCCGCGCGGCGACTTCCTCGGCATGGACTTCCGCGCCGGGCCCGCCACGATGCCGGAGTTCGCGGCGATGCACGAGTTCCTCTCCACCTCGCCGGAGTCGGGCTTCGTACGCGTGGCCACGGTCCAGCGGCGCGACGCGAGCGGTGTCGACGTGATGCGGGGCCTGGTCCTGGCCCGTCTCGGCGACCGCGAGCACACCCAGACCGCGTGGACCGAACGCGACTACTTCGAGATGCTGGCCGACGTCTTCGGCCTGTCCCTGCCCGACGTCACCCCCGTCGAGCGGGCCAAGCTCTGGCAGCGCCTGTGGACCGCCCACGAGAAGTGGTCCGACTCGTACTGACCCTCGGGCACGGCGCGCCCGGCGGCCCGGTCGCGGGGGACCACGGCCGCCGGGACGAAAGGGAACTCAGCCGAGTGACTCCTTCAGCTCCCGCTTGAGGATCTTGCCCAGCGGGTTGCGGGGCAGCGCCTCGACGACCTCCAGGCGTTCGGGGAGCTTGTACGAGGCGATGCCCTTGCCCCGCAGGTGGTCCACGACCGAGGCGAGGTCCACGGTCTGGCCGGGCTTGGGGACGATCACGACGCAGACCCGCTCGCCGAGGACCTCGTCGGCGTAGCCGACCACCGCCACCTCGGCCACCGCCGGGTGCCCGGAGACCAGCGCCTCCAGCTCGGCGGGCGCGATGTTCATGCCGCCCCGGATGACCAGGTCCTTGGCCCGGTCGACGTAGCGCAGGTACTGTCCCCGGTCTCCGGCGATCTCGAACACGTCGCCGGTCCTCAGGTAGCCGTCCCCGTCGAACGGGTCGGCGGCGGCCGTGCCCGGCAGGTAGCCGGAGAAGACGGTCGGCCCCGACAGGTGGAGCTCGCCGGGGACCCCGGCCTCGACGATCTCCTCGCCGAGCGGGTCGACCAGCTTGGTCCGGGTGGCGCCGAGGGTGCCGGGCCAGTCGGCGCCCGGGGCGTCGGGCCGGGGGAAGAAGCGGGCCCTGTCCTCGGGGTCGGGCATGCGCACCGGGTCGGAGAGCAGCGCGACGCCCTCGTTGGACCCGAAGAAGTTGATGATCGCGATGCCGTACCTGTCCTGCCAGCCCTTGACCATCGGCGGCGGCAGCGGCGCCGAGCCGGAGCCGATCCGGGTCAGCGTGGTGAGGTCGGTCCTGGCGAGGATCGCCTCCTGCTGGAGCAGCATCGTCAGCAGCGCGGGCGGGGCCAGGGTGTAGGTGACGCGCTCCTCCGCGATCTGCCTGAGATACGTCGGCAGGTCGAACGGGTGATGCTGGACGAGCACGGCACCGGTCTTCAGCCAGGGCAGGAAGACCCCGCCGATCCCCGCCATGTTGACCATGGGGAAGGGGTTGAGGATGACGTCGTCCTCGGTGAGGCCCGGAGCGTCGGCACAGGTGGACGCGACCGCGAGCCAGTCGTAGTGACACCTCGGCACGCCCTTGGGAGTGGCCTCGGTGCCGGAGGTCCAGCAGATCGTGACGGGGTCGGCGGGGTGCGCCTCGTACGGGACACCGGGCACCTCGGACGACCGCGAGCCGGGCGCGGAGGGGTCGGGCTCTCCTGAAAAGGAGTCCATGGACGAGGAGGCGACGGTCGCGGTGTCGAGGTCGGCGCCCCAGGTGAGGGCCGGGATGTCCTCCGGCACGCGGGCGGCGGCGGTCGTCGAGGTGACGAAGAGCACGACCCCGGCGAGAGCGCAGAGCTGGTTCAGCTCGTACTCGCGGTACTGCACCGGGAACGGGGTGACCACCGCGCCCACCCTGACCGCGGCCAGGAAGGTGACCGCGAGCTCCACGCTGTTGGGAAGCTGGACGGCGACCACGTCCCCGGGACCGGCGCCCCGAGCGCGCAGCACCCCCGCCACCCGGTCGACCTCGGCGTCCAGTTCGGACCAGGTGAGCCTCTTGATCTCACCGGGCAGCAGGTCGGCCTTGTTGAGCGGGTCGGCGATCGCGAGGGCGCCGGGACGGGCGCTCACCTGGGCACGGAGCAGCCGGTCGATCGTGTCTCCGGTCCACCAGCCGCCGGAGGTGTAGCGGTCGATCCGCTCTTGCGTGTGCAGGCGCTTCATCGCGGCTCCAAGGGCGTCGTGAGGATTGTCGTGACACTACGAAAACAGAAGCCAGGGGTCAATGGATGGGGCGGAACAACTGTTCATTGGTTCATGTGCCACTAAGTGACTATGTTGCTGTCCGCGATGGGATAAGCGAACGGGGTGAGCGGGATCGACACTCGAGTGCTGGCAAGCCGTTACCGGCTGCTCAACCCTCTCGCCGAGGGCGGGGCGGGCACGGTCTGGCTCGCCACCGACGAGACGCTCGGCCGCGACGTGGCGGTGAAAGAGGTACGGCTCCCGGCCGACCTCGACCCCGTCAGGCGGCAGGAGGTCTTCGCCTCGGCGATCCGCGAGGCCAACCTCGCCGCCCGGCTCAAACACCCCTCCATCGTGACCGTCCACGACGTGGTCGTCGACCGGGAACGACCCTGGCTCGTCATGGAGCTGCTGTCGGGCTCGTCCCTGGAGCAGACCGTCCGCGACCGGCGCCCGCTCCCCGCGCACCAGGCGGCCAGGATCGGCGTGGGCATCCTCAGCGCGCTCGGTGCCGCGCACGCCGCCGGGGTGGTCCACCGCGACGTCAAGCCGGGCAACGTCTTCCTCACCCGGACCGGCAAGGCCGTCCTCACCGACTTCGGCTTCGCGGTCGCCGAGGGCGAGGCCACCTCCGGCCGGACCGGCCACCTGGTCGGCTCGCCCAACTACATCGCGCCCGAACGGCTGCGCGGCGAGCGCGGCGGCCCCGCCTCCGACCTGTGGTCCCTGGGCGCCACGCTCTACTTCGCCGTCGAGGGGGTGCCCCCGCACCCGGCGGAGACCCCCATCGCGGCGATCAGCCGGGTGCTCACCGAGCCGCCGAGGCCGCCGGAGCGCGCAGGCGAGCTGGGCCCGCTGCTGGTACGCATGCTCGACCCGGTCCCCGAGGCCCGGCCGTCCTTCGAGGCCGTCGCCCGCTCGCTGGGAGAGCTGGCCGCCGGTCGTACGGTCACCGAGACACCGGCCGCGCCACCCGCCCCCTCGCCGTCCCCCGCCCCCGCGTCCGCGTCCGCCCCCGCGTCCGCCCCCGTACGGCCGCCCGCGCCGCGCCCGAGCCGCACGGCGCTGTGGGCCGCCGTCGAGACGGCCGGGATCGGGGTGGTCATCGCGGTCACCTTCGGGGTGACGTTCCTGCTGACCTCGGACCCCACGGCCGCCGAGAAGCGGGTCAGGCTGAGCGAGAGTCCCGGCGCCTTCGCCACGCCGGTGGACGTGTGCGAGCTCGTCCCCGGCGCGATGGCCAGGCAGCTGCTGCCCGCGCTGGCGGGCGAGGGCAAGCCGACCAACGACGGCGGCTGCCAGTGGGCGGCCAGGGGCATGGGGCTGGAGGTGCGTCTCTCCGGCGCCGACCAGTGGGGCAAGAGCCCGCGCCAGGCCCACGAGCTGTTCGTGAACCGGCGCCAGAGCGTCATACCGAGCGGGGAGAACGCCTGGAGCTGGCCGGAGATCCAGGCCGGCATCCGTTCCTCCCGCTCCACGGCGCCGACGACGGTGAAACCCGCCGGGGACGAGGCGTTCGGTTACGACGTCTACGAGAATCGCAAGACAGGCAGGCTGGAGCAGAGCTACGTGGTCATGCGCGTGGACAACCTCGTCCTCGACGTCGGTTACACCGTGGTGGACGGCAGCAAGGACGGCCCGGCGATCCAGGCCGGAGCCCACACCACCGCGACGTGGATCGCGAACGCGTTGAACAAGCAGAAGGCGAGCGGATGAACCATCCAGACGTCCCTCGATCGCAGGGCAGGCACGCGGGCGGGCACACCGCCCCCGTCGCTCCGGGGCCCGGGATCGCCGGAGCCGAGGGCCCGCCGATGCTTGAGCAGAGCTCCCTGGAACAGGTGGTCGCCCGCTTCGGGCCGATGTCCCCGCAGCAGGCCGCGGTGGTCGGGGTGGCCGTGCTGGACCAGCTCGTCGCGATGCACAGGCAGGGCATGCTGCACGGCGACGTGCGGCCGGGTTCGGTGCTGCTCGGCCCGTACGAGCAGATCGTCCTCGCCGCGCCCTCCCTGCCCTCGTCGCTCTTCACCTCTCCCGAGGGGGTGACCAGCCCGGCCGCCGACCTGTGGTCGCTCGGCGCGACCCTCTACACCGCCGTCGAGGGCCGTCCGCCGTCCCCCGGCGGTTCCCTGGACAACGCGGGCCCGATCGCGCCCGTCCTGTTCCACCTGCTCGCGGGCGACCCCGCCCAGCGGCCCGACCCGGGCACCCTGCGCGGCGCCCTGATCGAGGTCTCCCAGTACCGTCCCGAACCTCCGGCCGCGCCGCCCCCGGGCCCGCTCTCCTCAGGTCCGCTCTCCTCGGGCCCGCTTCCCTCGGGGCCGCTTCCGGCAGGTCCGCTCTCCTCTGGTCCGCTCCCGCCGGGTGTTTTCCCGTCCCCCTCGGGAAGCTCGCTCCCCCAGGTTCCAGGAACCTCCGACCCGGGAGCGTCCGCCTCCTCCGGCCCTTTCCCGTTCTCCGGCCCCTTGTCTCCCCCCGCCCCCGGGACCCCTGCGGCCTTCGGACAGGCCCCTCTCCAGGGCCCCGGAGCGCCCGGGACGCCGGGCCCGCACCCCGCGACCGGACCGGGCACGACCGGACCCGTCGCGACCGGACCGGGAACGACAGCGCCGGGGACGACAGGGCCAGGGACGACAGGGCCGGGTGCGGCCGGTCCTCAGGGGTGGGACACGACCGCGCCGCCCGGGAGTCCCGGAGCCCCTGGAGCCCCCGGACCCCTTGGAGCTCCGGGAGCCCCCGGAGGGCAGGAGGACGGCGGGATCGCCCCGGCCGCCCCCGGGGAGGTGACCGCGCCTTTCAGGAAGAACCTGACCGAGCAGATGTCCGCCATCACGGCGAGGCTCCCCCTCCAGGACGTCCCCGTCCCCCCTCAGGTCGCGCTCTCCTCCTCCCCGGGCACGCCGATCGTCTGGCAGGTCCCCCCCTCGGCCCCTCCCACGGCCCCTTCCCCGGCTCCTCCCACGGTTCCTCTCACGGCCCAGCCTTCGGTCCCTCCGCAGCAGGACACCCTCCACCAGGGCCCGCCCCACCCCGGGCTCCCTCAGCAGGCGACACCCCAGGGACCGCCCCAAGGGCCGCCCCCGGGACCGTCCCAGCAGGAGGCGTCTCCGCAGGGGCCGTCCCGGCAGGCGACTCCCCAGGGAGGACGACCCCACTCCGGCGCGCCCGGCCCCACCCCGCCGCATCAGACCCCTCGGGACGCCCCCACCTCGCGCGAGCCGGCCCTCCTCCCCGTACCAGCGCCGGGAGAGACACCCGACGCGCGGTCGGCGTGGACGACGGGGGTGCTCGTACCCCGGCCGGTCGTGGCGCTCACCGGTGTGCTGCTCTTCGGCATGGCGGTCACCATCGGCGTCCTGCTCACCTCCGTGGTCGCGAACTCGGACGACGGCCTCTCCACCGCCGAGCCCTCCGGCGCGAAGGGCCGCTTCGCCACGGCCCCCCGGGCCTGCAGCCTGCTCGACGACAAGCAGGTGAACGAGGTCGTGCCGGGCTTCAAGAGTTCGGAGGTCGAGCGTTCCGTCTGCAACTGGCTCAACCAGCACGACTGGCGCAAGCCCAACGTCGAGAAGTACGACCTGCGGGTCCGGTTGATCGCCCAGAAGCAGGACGGGTCGGAGGTCGCGAGGGCGAGGGAGTATCTGGCGGGCAAGAAGAAGGACCTCCTCGACAAGAGCCAGTTCACCACTCCCAAGCCTCTGCCGCCCAAGGACCTGCGGGGCGTCGGCGAGGAGGCGTTCACCTCCAGCGCGTACAACTCCATCAACCTGTACGGAGGCTCCTACAAGGCGACCGTGGTCTTCCGGATCAGCAACCTGATCGCCGAGGTCGACTACGAGCGGGGCGGCGTCAAGGAGGACCCCGACGGCAAGATCTCCGAAGGCGCGCTGAAGGTGGCGCGCTGGCTCACCGAGTCCCTGAAGACCGATGACTGATCGGGTCGCGGGCCCGCTGCCCGTGCTGGCGGGCCGCTACCGGGCGCTCGCGAAGCTCGGCGCGGGCGGGATGGGCGTGGTGTGGCGGGCTCGCGACGAGCTGCTCCACCGCGAAGTGGCGATCAAGGAGGTCAAGCTCGACCCGAACCTGCCCGAGGCGCAGCGCGCCGAGGCGCGGGAGCGCACCCTGCGCGAGGCGCGCGCCGCCGCCCGGCTGGGGCACCCGTCCATCGTGGCCGTGCACGACGTCGTGGCGCAGGACGGCCGGCCGTGGATCGTGATGGACCTGGTCGACGGCCGTTCGCTGGAACAGGCGGTCCAGGACGAGGGACCGCTGCCGCCACGGCGGGTGGCCGTGATCGGCCTGGCCGTGCTGGACGCGCTCGCCCTCGCGCACAGCCGGGGCATCGTGCACCGCGACGTGAAACCGGCCAACATCATGCTCGCCAGGAACGGCGGGGTGCTGCTGACCGACTTCGGCATCGCCACCCTGGAGGGGGACGTCCAGCTCACCTCACCGGACGCGCTGGTCGGCTCCCCCGCGTACATGGCCCCCGAACGGCTGCGCGGCATCGGCGACGGCCCGGCCACCGACCTGTGGTCCCTGGCGACGACCCTGTACACGGCCGTCGAGGGCCACAGCCCCTTCCGTCGCGACACCTCGGCCGCGACCATCGGCGCGATCCTCACCCAGGAGGCGCCCCCGCCCCGCCGGGCGGGCGACCTGACTCCGGTGCTCGTCGCGGCGCTGGTCAAGGATCCCCGGCGGCGCCCGGGAGAGGCCGGGCTGCGCGCCGCCCTGCGGCAGGTCTCCCAGGGGCTGCCCGTGGAGCCGCTCTCCCAGCTCTCGCCCGCCCTGCCCGTCCCGCCCGCCTCGTCCCTCTCCTCGCAGGAGACCGTGCCCGGGAGACGGGTGGCCCCGCGCCGCCGTACCGCTCTGATCGCGGCGGCCGTGCTAGCCGCGGTGGCGGCACTGGCGACCGGGACGGTACTGCTGACGACGAACGCGGACGCCCCCGAGACGTCCCTGCCCTCGCCGCCGACGGCCGGCACCGGGCGGTTCGCCACCGTGCCCGACGCCTGCTCGCTGCTGAACAGCGCCCAGAGCCGGGCCGTGGCACCCGGCTCGACCCCGGATCCCGCGCCGAGCGCGTCGAAGGAAGGGGAGTCCTACTGCGGCTGGGGCGGTCCCACGGAGGCGCGCTGGTTACGGCTCACGCTGACCCGCAAGGCGCCCGTGCGGGCGAAGGCCGCCCCGGAGGTGGCCCACGAGTTCTTCGCCTCCGACCGCACCAAGGTCGTCGCCGACAGGGGGGAGGGCCTCCTGGGCTCGACCGGCGCCCTCCGGAACGTCGGCCGACTGGGCGCGGAGGCCTTCGCCTACGAGGTGGTCGCGCTGGACCGGGTCAACTCCACGGTCCGTTTCCGGATCAGCAACCTGCTGGTCGAGGTCGACGTGTCGCGGAAGGGCGAGCGCCCCGACGCCGAGCTGCGCGAGCACGCCCTCCGCGTCGCCCGCCAGGTCGCCGAGAAGCTGAACAGCAGTGACTGACCACCCCCGGCCCGCGTACGGCCCCACCGCCCCCGGACGGTCCGCGTGACCGATCCGAATCTGCTGGCCGGTCGCTACCGGCTGCTGGAGCGTCGCGACCGGGCCGGGAGCACCTGGCGCTCCCGCGACGAGCTGCTCCAGCGGGACGTCACGATCACCGGGATATCGCTCCCGCCGCCCGGCCCGCACCGTGACCTGCTTCTCGGCAGGATCCGTGCCGCGGCCGACTTCAGGCACCCGAACGTCATCACCCTGCACGACGTCGTCTCCTTTCCCGACCAGGTGTGGCTGATCCTGGAGTCGGTCGAAGGCCGCTCGGTGCTGCGGACCGTCCGGGCCGAAGGACCGCTCACCTCCGAGCGGGCGGCCGAGGTCGGCCTGCGCGTCCTGGACGCGCAGACCGCCGCCCACGGGCGGGGCGTCCACCTCCTGGCCGACCCGGAGAGCGTCCTTCTCACCCCGGACGACAGGGTCGTGGTCACCGGCCTGGCCGTCTTCGACGACACCGACGCCACCGACGAGTTGCGCGACCTGGGCGCCGTGCTGTTCACCGCCGTCGAGGGACAGGCCCCGGGCACCGGCCCGCACACCGCCCCGTACGCCGGACCGCGCCCGGCGGACGGCGTCGCCCCGGCCCGGGGGCACACCGGCGGGCCCGGTCCCGCCGTCACCGGGCACGACAGGCGCACCGGGGGCACCGGGGGCACCGGCGCGGCGGACTCCGGCCCGCTGGCCCCGCTGCTGGAGGGCCTGCTGGCGGCCGACCCGGCGCACCGCCCGGACGCCACCACGGCCCGCACGGTCCTGCTGGGACTCACCTCCCGCCCCGCGAGGTCCCGCCGCCGTACCGGCCTGCTCCTCGTGGCCGCCGCGCTCGCCCTCCTGGCCGTCGGCGGTACGGCGTTCTGGTTCTGGCCCCGCCCCGCGGCCCCGCCGCCGAGCCCGGCACCGCTGCCCACCTTCTTCGCGAAGGCTCCGGACCCGTGCTCCCTGATCTCGGGGGAACAGGCCGAGCGTCTCTACCTCGCGACTTCCTCGTCGAGGAGGAAAACGTCGTGCGCCTGGTCCGCGGCGGACCCGAAGGCACCCGGCGGTCTCAGGAACACGCTGGAGATCACCCTTGTCCGCGAACCGAAGGCGGAGCTCGCGCACGCGACGTACCTCCGTCTCCGCTCAAGGGACGCGAAGGACACCCGGATCGTGAGCGTTCCGGCCGACGTGCCCGGTCTCGGTGACGAGGCCTACGCCTACCAGCTCAGCAACGGCCATTCGAGCGTCAACTCGGTGGTCGTCCTCCGGGCGGGCAACATCGTGACGGCCCTGCAGTACCACCGGTTCACCGTTCCGGACACCGGAGGCAGGGGACGCGCCGGGGCGCTCCAGGCGGCCCGCTGGACGGTCGACTCCCTACGCGGCCGGAAATGAGCACGGCCGGACACGAGAGCCCCGGGGACAAGCACGGCCGGAAAAGAGACCCCTGAGAAGAGAGCGGCCGGGGACGAGTCCCGGGCCGCCGTCACTCCGGTAGGACGAAACGGACCTCGCGCCGCTGGAGCGGCCGGCCGCACGCCCGGCACAGCAGGACCGGCTGGAAGGTGGCGCCGCAGAGCGCGTGGGTGATGGACAGGGCCGAGCCCTCGGGGGCGGGGAGCTCGCGCTGGGCCCAGTCGACCAGGAAGGCGAACACCTCGAAGAAGGCGAGCCCCTTGTCGGTGAGCCGGTACGAGCCGTCGGGCCGGGCGTCGAAGACGCGCAGCTCGACGAAGCGGCGCAGCCGGTCGGTGAGCACCGAGGGCGCGATCCCGAGCCCGGACTGGAAGTCGACGAAGCGCCGGGTGCCCAGGAACGCCCCGGCCAGGACGCTGGTGCTCCACCGGTCGCCGAGGATCTCCATCGACGCCGGGCAGTAGCCGATCAGGTCGGGCGAGGCGTCGGAGCGGACCGTGCGGCGGTGCCGCCGCGGCGGGCCGATCCTGGAGAACGTGGCCAGCGGGCCCGGCTCGGTCCGGGTGTCGCGGGCGCTCATCGGCTCCAGGCAGGAACCGCACCCGAGGTACGGCTTGGCGTCCTGGCCGCACTGCTCGTGCAGCAGCGGCGGGAGCCGCCCCGGGGCGACCCAGTCGCGCTCCCACGCCTGGATGGCCACCAGCAGGGCCCACAGCTGGAGCCCGCGCTCCGTCAGCCGGTACTCGTAGCGGGTGCGGCCGTCGCGGTACGCCGACAGCTCGAAGATGCCGTGGTCGACCAGCTCCCTGAGCCTGGCGGCGAGGACCGACTCGGAGATGCCCAGCGCGTCGCGCCAGCCCGCGAACGTCCTGATCCGCAGCAGGAACGCCCGCTGCAGGATCAGCAGCACCCACCGGTCACCCAGGATCACCAGTGCCTGCCCTATCGCACTGAGCTCGGTCCACGCCGGCTCCCGCTCAGTGCCGTTCACAGCCTGTCCTCCCGATGGATGGTCGCGTGGTCGTGGTCCTGGTCATGGTCATGGTCGTGCTCGTCGCCGGCAGGCGGGTCCGTACCCGTTTTCGGCGAACACCGTCATGTTCGTCGCCATCAGGTATGGCCCTGCCCGCTCCCGGCGAAACCGCCAAACTACCAACCCGGCGCCGCGCGGACAGCGGCGCGCCCTTCCTGGACACGCCATCCGCGGAGACCGGCCACGCCGTCGGCGGAGAACGGTCATTGACGACCTGACTTCTTTTATCGTAGCGTCAGGACATGGCGGAACCTGTGATGGTCATGGACGAGTCGGGCGAGCCGAATCCGTACCTGCTGGGCGTCTACGCGCCGGTCCAGGACGAGATCACGGCCGAGAACCTCAAGGTCATCGGCGAGATCCCGAAGGACCTCAACGGCGTCTACCTGCGCAACGGGCCCAACGCCCGGTTCCCGATGAAGGGGCGCTACCACTGGTTCGACGGCGACGGCATGGTGCACGCGATGCACTTCGAGAACGGCAGGGCCCGTTACCGCAACCGCTATGTCAGGACCAGGGCGTTCGAGGCCGAGTCGGCGGCCGGGCGGTCGCTGTGGACCGGCGTGATGGAGAACCCGAAGGGCAACCCGTTCGGCAACACCCGCGGGCTCGGCCTCAAGGACTCCGCCAACACCGACGTGATCTTCCACCGCGGCCGGGTCCTCACCACCTGGTACCTGTGCGGCTCCCCGTACGGCATGGACCCCCTCAGCCTGGAGACGCTCGGCGTCGAGACCTTCCTCGACACGCTGACCGGCGACTTCATGGCCCACCCCAAGGTCGACGAGCGGACCGGGGAGCTGTTCTGGTTCGACTACGGGCCCCGCAGGCCGTACCTGCGCTACGGGGTGGTCGGCGCGGGCGGGCAGGTCGAGCACTGCGTGGAGCTGGAGCTGCCGGGGGCGCGGCTGCCGCACGACATGGCGATCACCGAGAACCACGCGATCCTCATGGACCTGCCGCTCTACCAGGACATGGACGCCGCCCGGCAGGGCCGCTACAAGCTCACCTTCGACCGGGAGCTGCCCTCGCGCTTCGGCGTCATCCCCCGGCGCGGGCAGGCGCACGAGATCCGCTGGTTCGACGCGAAGCCCTGCTACATCTACCACGTCGTCAACTCCTGGGAGGAGGACGGGGAGATCGTCCTGGACGTCTGCAGGGTGGGCCGGCCCGCGCCCGCCGGGAGCGGCAGCCCGCTGGCCCGCATGATCTCCTATCTCAAGCTCGACGCGCGGATGTACCGCTACCGCTTCGACCTGCGCACCGGCCGCACGTCGGAGGGGTTCGTGGACTCCGACCACAACACCGAGTTCCCCTCGATGGACGCCCGGCTGACGGGCCTGCGGTCGCGCTACGCCTACAACGTGTCGGTCAAGGACGCCGCGACCAACCTCTTCGACGGCCTGGTCCGCTACGACAACGTGACGGGCGGCAAGGAGACGTACTACTACGGCGAGCACCGCTACGGCAGCGAGGCCCCGTTCGCGCCGCGCGACGGCGCGACGGACGAGGCGGACGGCTACCTCGTCAGCTTCGTCACCGACGAGCGCGAGGGCACCTCCGAGGTGCAGGTCCTGCACGCGGCGAACCTGGGCGCCGGGCCGATCGCCCGGATCGTCCTGCCCCAGCGGGTGCCGCTCGGCTTCCACGCCACCTGGGTACGCGAGGACCAGCTGAGGGACTCGACCGCATGAGACCCGACCCCGCGAGGACCCGTGCAAGGAACGCGTGAGAACCCGTGCGAGGACCGCGTGAGAACCATGCGAGGACCGCGTGAGAACCCGTGCGAGGACCGCGTGAGAACCACACGAGGACCGCATGGGACCACACGAAAACCCTGCGAGAACCCTGCGAGCACCACGCGAGAACCGCGTAAGACCCGTGTGAGCACCGCGCACGACACCCGGCAGGAGCAGGACAGATGACGACATACATCTACGAGACAGTCAGGACCCCCCGGGGTAAGGCGAGACCCGGCGGAGGGCTGGCGGACGTGACGCCGCTGACCATGCTGGAGAGGCTCCTGGACGCCCTGCGCGAGCGGACCGGCGTCGAGCGGGCGGACGACATGATCGTCGGCTGCGCCTCGCAGAACGCCGACCAGGGCGGCAACCTCGCCAGGACCGCGGCGCTCACCGCGGGCTTCGACTCGCCCGGCATGACCGTCAACCGCTACTGCACCTCGGGCGTCGACGCGGTCCGTACGGCCTTCGCGCTCGTGGAGTCCGGGCAGAGCCGCGTCGTGGTCGCCGGAGGGGTCGAGTCGGTCTCCCGGGTGCCGATGTTCTCCGACGGCGGACCGCTGTGGGCCGACCCCGCGGTGGTGGACAGGGTCGGGTCGATCCACATGGGCATCGCGGCGGACCTGGTCGCGACGGTCGAGGGCTTCGAACGCGAGGAGCTCGACGCGTACGGCCTGCGCACCCAGACCCTGGCCGCCGAGGCGTGGGCCGCCGGGCGCTACGACCGCTCGCTGGTGCCGGTCGGCGACCTGCGGCACGACGAGCACGTGCGGCCGGGCGTGACCCTGGAGGCGCTCGCCGCGATGGCACCCGCCTTCGCCGGTCAGGACGACCAGGACGCCATCGTCCGCGGGCACCGTCCCGAGGTCGGCGAGCTGCGCCACCTGCACACCCGGGGCACCTCCCCCAGCCTGTGCGACGCGGCGGGCCTGGTCCTGGTCGCCTCCGGATCGGCGGGCGCGGAGCTCGGCCTGCGGCCCAGGGCCAGGATCGTGGGCACCGCGACCGCCTCCGTCGACCCGGTCACCATGCTCACCGCCGGGCAGCTCGCGGTCGAGCGGGTCGTCGCCGGGGCCGGGCTCACCCCCGACGACGTCGAGGTCTACGAGTTCGCCGAGGCGTTCGCCGCGCTGTGCCTGAAGTTCCAGCGGGACCTGAAGGTCGGCGAGGACCGCTTCAACGTCAACGGCGGCACCATCGCGATGGGCCACGCCTTCGGCGCCACCGGGGCCCTCCTCGTCGCCGCCTGCGCGGACGAGCTCGAACGCCGCGGGGCCCGGTACGGCGTCGCCGCGGTGAGCGGGGCCGCGGGCAGCGGTTCCGCCGTGCTGCTGGAGCGTGTCGCGTGAGGCTGGGCGTCTCCCTGGGACTCTGGCAGGACCGGCCCGCCGAGGAGGCCCTGCTGACCGCGAGGGCCGCCGACGAGCTGGGCTACGGCGAGCTGTGGGTGGGCGAGATGGCCACCTACGACGCCTTCGCGCTGGCCACCGCGATCGGGCTGTCCACCGGCCGGATCGGGCTCACCGTGGGACCGCTGGCGGTGGCCGTACGGGACCCCGTGACGATCGCGATGGGGGTGGCGTCGGTGGCCGGTCTCGTCGGGAGGCCGGTGAACGTGGCGGTCGGCACGTCGAGCCCGCTCGTCGTCGAGGAGTGGCACGGCAGGTCACGGGCGCGCTCGGCCACGGTGCTGCGGGAGGCGGTACGGGCCCTCAGGCCGCTGCTCGATGGCGACAAATCCGATTTTTCGGGTGAGTGCGTGAAGAGTCGCGGCTATCGGCTCCGGCTCCCGGCACCCCGCGCCGAGCTGACCGTGGCCGCCTTCGGCCCCTCCGCCGTACGGACCGCCGCGACGGCCGACCGGATGGTGCTCAACCTGATCACCCCCGCCTCCGCCGCCCGCCTCACCGCCGATCTCCGCGCGGCGGCCCGGACGGCGTCGGCACAGGAGGAACAGGAGGAACAGGAGGAGGGGCGGGACGCGGCACCGGCACCGGGGCAGGACGCGGCCCACGGGCAGAGCCCGGTACCGAGGGTGGCGGCCTGGGTGACGGCCGCGGTCGACCCGGGACGCGAGGCGGTCGACCGGATACGGCGCGCCGTCGTGGGATATCTCGCCGCGCCCGGATACGGCGAGATGTTCGTCGAGGCCGGGTTCGGGGACGTGGTCGCGTTCGCCAGGACCCGCCCGCACCCCCGCGAGCTGCTCGCCGCCATCCCCGACGGCCTGCTGGAGTCGGTCGCCCTGCTCGGCGACGTGGGTGCGGCCCGCGAGCGGCTGCGCGCCTACGCCGACGCGGGCGTGGACGAGGTGGCCCTCGTCCCGGTCAGCACGGACGCCGACCCCGGCGGCGTCGCGACACTCAAGGCACTGGCCGGGTAGCGAAATCCGACGGCAAAATCACGATATATCTCGGTTGGAACCACCGTGGTAGGTCCACACGTTGGACCGGCGACGCACAATGAACTACAGACGGGGCGTCCGCCCCGCGTTCGGAGGATGTTGAGGATGTCGCCCGTCCAGAAGTACGCGATCGGCGCCGGAGCAGTGGTGTTCCTGTCGTGGCTGTTCCTGCCAGGTTTCGTGACGCTGCTGATCCTCCTGGGCGTCGTCGCCGCCCCGGTCGTCGGCTACCTGATGCTCGACCCGTCACAGCGCGCGCGCCTCAGGCGCTCGCGTCGCCGGGGGCTCGGCCGCTGACGCGGCACATGACACCACCGCGGCCCGTCCGGCCCGGCCACGCGAACCCGCGTCTCCCGGCCGGGCCGGACCGGGCCGGACGGATCAGGCGGCAGCGGCGGCGGTCGCGAGCTCCGACTCCACCCGCCGGGTGACCTTGCGCTCGAACACGAACGAGAGCAGCGGCACGGTGCCCGCGAGCATCACCCCGACGATGTACGGCCACGTCCAGCGCGCCTTCATGCCCAGGTTCATCGTGGCCACGAGATAGAGCATGTAGAGGAAGCCGTGGATCGGGGAGACGATCTTCGAGGGCTCCTCGATGCCGAAGCCGTACCTGAGCACGATGCAGGTGACCAGGACGAGCAGCATCACGCCGACGATGTAGGCCAGGATTCGAAAGGGCTTGAGAGCGGATTCCACGGTCGGTTACCTCGGTCTTGGGGTTCGGTTCACGGGGCGGTGCGGGCTGGTAGGGCGGGGGTCTCCGGCTCGGCTCCCGGACCCGCCCCGGGATCGACGCCCCCGGCGGGGGAACCGGTGCCGGGGTCCCTGGGAGTGGCACCGGTGTCGGCGTCCCCGGAGCCGGTGTGCGCGTCCCCGGAGGCAGGACCGGCGTCCCCGAGGGCGGGACCGGCGTCCTCGGGGGCAGGACCGGCGGAGGAGGGCGCGCCGGGAGGATCCCCCGGAATGGGACCGTCGGGGGAAGGAGCGGCGGAGTCGCGCTCCCGGGTACGGCCGCGCAGCGCGTCGCGGACGAAGTGCCACCACATGAAGACCGCGAACAGCCCGAAGATCCACCACTGGGCGGCGTAGGCGAGGTTGCGCCAGGTGAGCCCGCCCGGCTCGGTCGGCGGAGAGACGCTCACCGGCCGGAGCGCGACCTCGGGGGCCGGTGACTGGGTGGCGGCGACCAGGAATCCGTCGCGCAGCCTCGTACCCCGCCAGACGTTGATCAGTTCGGCCGACGAGACGGTCAGCACCTGCCCCGGCGGCAGCCGCCGGACCCGGCGCTGGACGCTGTCGGTGGCCTCCGAGGGCCGCAGGCGCCCGCTCACGGTCACCCTGCCCCCGGCCGGAGCGGTGACGGCGGGATCCCCGGCCGTGGCCACCCAGCCGCGTACGACCGGGATGGAGGTGCCGTCGCCGAGGTCGAGCGGCGCGAGCAGCCACAGGCCCCCGTCGCGCTCGGCCACCAGGAGCTGCTTCGAGGCGTCGAAGGTGCCCTCGGCGGTCACCCGGCGGCTGACCTTGTCGGCCGTCAGGTGCTCTCCGGGCGCGGTGAGCGTGGCGACCGCCACGGGGGCCGGGTCGAGCAGCGACTGGGGCTTGCCGGACTCCTCGAAGACACCGAGCTGCCACCTGCCCAGCAGGCCGCACACGACGAGGGCTCCGACCGCGAGCAGGTGGAGCGCCACCACGCGGGCGGAGAAGAGGGTCCGGAGCATGACACCACGCTATCCGCCCCTGTCGCCGGTCCGGTCCCCAGCACCCGCCCTTGGCCAGGCACCGGGACATCCTTCCCGTGAAAGTGGACAAATCAGTGTTGGAGGGTATCCCGTATCGCTAAAGTCATCCCCATGTCTGATCCTCAGCCGATTGACCCCGCGGGCAACACCCAGGCGTTCCGTGCGTTCGCCCAGCGCAAGGACCCGGAGGCCGCTCCCGAGAAGCGGTCGCTCGCCCTGCCGATCACCGCGGCGGTGGTGGTCGCGGTGCTGGTCGTCGTCGCCGTGGCCGCGTACCTGCTGCTCTGAACGACCTGCCCTAAAGACCGGAGAGTCCGCAGCGCCGACGGCATCGCCCTCGGCGCTTTTCGCGTTCCCGAACGCCCCTTTCCAACGACCAGGCCCTTCCGGGGACGGAAGATACCGACCGGTCGGCCCGGAACGCTCCGTCACCTCCTAGGCTGGACGGCACGCTCCCCGCTCATTACATTGGACGAATAATCCAATAGATAACGAACACCACGAACGCCCGCGCCACCACCTCCCGAAACCACGGGGGACCGCGAGGGACCGGCGGGAGAGCGACCGAAGGCGCCGGAGGGCGGCAGGGAGCGACAGGGCGTGACGGGGCCGCCCGAGGGCGACGGGGAGCGAGGAGGCCCGGTGAGGACGAGCACGCATCCCGGGATCACGATCATCGGCTCCGGCTTCGCCGGGCTGGGCATGGCGATCAAGCTCAAGGAAGCCGGATACCACGACTTCGTCATCCTGGAGAAGGCCGGCGACCTGGGCGGGACCTGGCGTGACAACACCTACCCCGGCTGCGCCTGCGACGTCCCCTCGCACCTGTACTCCTTCTCGTACGAGCTCAACCCCCGCTGGTCGCGGATGTTCTCCCCCAGTGCCGAGATCCGCGACTACCTGCGGGCCTGCGTCGGGAAGTACGGTCTCGCCCCCCACCTGAGGTTCGGCGAGGAGGTCGTCGGGCTGGAGTACGACGACGCGGCGCGGCACTGGCGGGTGGACGTCGCCGGGGGCGGGACCTTCACCACCAACGCCGTGGTCTCGGGCACCGGCGCGCTGCACGTCCCGTCACTGCCCGCCATCCCCGGCCGCGAGAGCTTCGCGGGCCCGTCCTTCCACTCGGCCGAATGGGACCACTCGGTGGACCTGACCGGGAAGCGGGTCGCGGTCATCGGCACCGGCGCGTCGGCGGTCCAGTTCGTCCCACGGATCGCCGAACGGGTCTCCCGCCTGCACGTCTTCCAGCGCACTCCCCCCTGGATCCACCCCAAGCCCGACTTCCCCTTCTCCCCCCGGGCGAAGCGGATCCTCGGCCTGCCCGGCGCCGCCCGCGCGCTGCGCGACGCGATCTACTGGGCCCTGGAGAGCCGGGCGCTGGGCTTCGCCGTCGACCCGCGCCTGATGGGGGCCCACCGGGAGCTGGCCCTGCGCCACCTGGCCGCCCAGGTCCCCGACCCGGCGCTGCGCGCCAGGCTCACCCCCGATTACACGATCGGCTGCAAGCGCATCCTGATCTCCAGCGACTACTACCCGGCGCTGGCCAGGGACAACGTCGAGGTGATCACCGACGAGGTGCGGGAGATCCGGGAGGGCTCGATCGTCGACTCCACCGGCCGGGAGACCGAGGTCGACGTGCTCGTCCACGGCACCGGCTTCAGGGTCACCCCCGCGCTGGACGGGCGGCGGATCGTCGGCAGGCACGGCAGGAAGCTCCAGGACGCCTGGCAGGACGGCGCGCAGGCCTACTACGGCGTCACCGTCGCCGGGTTCCCGAACCTGTTCCTCCTGCTCGGCCCCAACACCGGCCTGGGCCACAACTCGGTCGTCTTCATGATCGAATCACAGGTCCGGTACGTCCTGGGCTGCCTGCGCCTGCTGTCCCGGACGAAGGTCAGGGCCCTCGACGTCCGCCCCGAGGCGCAGCGCGCCCACAACGACCGCCTCCAGGAGCGCCTGAACCGCCGCGTCTGGAACACGGGCGGATGCGGCAGCTGGTACCTCGACGAGCACGGCGTCAACAGGACCCTCTGGCCCGGCTTCACCTTCGAGTACTGGGCACGCACCCGCACCCCGAGACGCGAGGCCTACGAGCTGATCCCCTGACCACGTCCCCCACCCACGAGGCGACCGCCCCCGCGTCCACGGGGTTCACCGTTCCCGCCCCCGGCGCTCCCCCACCCCCGGCGTTCCCGCCACCACTCACGGCCGCGACCGACGTCACCGGTGCCACCACCGACACCACGGGACGCCGCCGAACACCACCGAACGCCACCGGAGACCACCGGACGCCCACCGGACGCACCGAAGCCCGGCCGCGCGGCTGGGACCGCGCCTCCGGGCTTCGGCGTCCGTTCGTACCTCATCGTGCCCGTCATCGTGCCCGTCGCCGCGCGTACCGGCGCGCGGGCGGGAAACTACGGGAACCTACCTGCGCCCGCTCACCACCAGCGCGCTGCCGCCGCCGCGGCGGGTCGGCTCCGCGACCGCCTGGAGCTTCCCGTGCCGCAGGAACTCCACCGCCGTGGCCGCGCCGATCTCGGGGTTCAGCACGAGGCTGTGGCCCCGGGCCGTGAGCTCGGCGCCGTAGCGGTCGATGAAGGCCTGCTCGGCCTGGGTCTGCGCGGTGTTGCGCTGGGTGGCCCGGGGCGCGGCGAGCGCCTCGGGGAGCGTCATGCCGAGGTCCCAGCGGTTGACCAGGATCTGCAGCACGGTGGTGATGATCGTCGAGCCGCCGGGGGAACCCAGCGCGAGCAGCGGCTTGCCGTCCTTCAGGACGATCGTCGGTGCCATCGAGGACCGGGGGCGCTTGCCGGGCGCGGGCAGGTTCGGGTCGCCCGGGGCCGGTCCGAAGGTGAAGTCGGTCAGCTCGTTGTTGAGCAGGAAGCCCCGGCCGGGGACGACGATGCCGTTGCCGCCGGTCGACTCGATGGTGATGTTGTAGGCGACCACGTTGCCCCACCGGTCCGTGACCACCAGGTGCGTGGTCTCCGGCCCCTCGGGCGCCGACGGGGTGGCCTCGGCCGAGGGCGCGGGCGCGCACGGCCCGTACGTCCCGTCGGGGTTGCCCGGGGCGGCCGGGCTCGTCAGCGCCCGCTCACCGATCAGGCAGGCGCGCTCCTTGGCGAACCCGTCGGACAGCAGCTCCTTGAGCGGGACGTTCGGGATGTCGCCCACGTACCTGCCCCGGTCGGCGAAGGAGAGCCTGGACGCCTCCAGGTACTCGTGCTCGCCGACCTTCGGCAGGGCCTCGAGGATGTTGAGCGCCTCGCCGACCGTCGAGCCCCCCGAGGACGGCGGCGCCATGCCGTACACGTCCATGCCCTTGTACGTCACCTTCGTGGGCGGCCGTTCGAGCGCCCGGTAGGCCTTCAGGTCGGCCAGTTCCATCAGCCCCGGCCGCACGTTGCGGGTGGAGCCCGGGGTGACCGGCGGCTTCTTGACGGTGGCCACGACCTCGGCGCCCAGCGAGCCGCCGTACAGCCACTCGCCGCCCTGCCTGCCGAGCCTGCGGTAGGTGTCGGCCAGCTCGGGGTTGCGGAAGGTGGAACCGACCGGCGGCGGGGCACCGCCCGGCAGGTAGAGCTTGGCCGTGGAGGTGAAGTCCTTGAAGCGGGCGGCGTTGGCGGCGGTCTGGTCGTAGAAGGTCTGGTCGACCTTGAATCCCCTGGACGCGACGTCGACCGCGGGCCTCAGCGCCTGGCGCAGCGAGAGCGTGCCGAACCTGCGCAGCGCCAGCTCCCACTGGGCCACGCTGCCGGGCACTCCCGCGGACAGCCCGCTGGTCACGGCCTCCTCGAACGGGATGCCCTCCAGGGAGGACGGCCCCATCGCCCTCGGCGCGGTCTCCCGGCCGTCGATCGTGTGGATCTTCTTGCGGCGCGCGTCGTAGTAGACGATGAACCCGCCCCCGGCCAGACCGGCCGAGTAGGGTTCGGTCACGCCCAGGGTGGCGGCCGCGGCGACCGCCGCGTCCATGGCGTTGCCGCCCTCGCGCAGCACGCCCAGCGCGACCTCGCTGGCTTCGAGGTCGACGGTCGAGACCGCGCCTCCGTACCCCTCCGCGACGGGTTTCTTCTCCGCCCGCGGCGCCTGTGGAGAGGCGGCCGCGGGTTGGACGAGCACTAAGGAACTTCCCACCAGGATCCCCGCCAGGGGGGTGGCGAATCGACGATTGATCATGAGACCTCCCGCAGACAGCTTGACTCAGCCCGTGAGCCTTGTCAGCCCCTTCCCTACCGCGGGGGATGTAGTACCTCATGCCTCACGAGATGGACGCGCTCCCCGGGCGGGCGCACGTACAGTGCTGAGCGTGCACGCCAAACCCCGCTGGGCCGAGTTGCTGCTCCCGCTGTTCGCGGGGGTCTTCCAGGTCATGGCCACCCGCGGCGTGCAGTGGTGGCAGGTCCACGACCCCGGCATGCTCAGGGTCCCGCTCGACCCGCTGGGCTGCGCGCTCGCGCTGGCCGGGCCCCTGGCCCTGATCGTACGCCGCCGCCGTCCGGTGCTCACCCTGGCGGTCGCGGTCGGCTCGACCATGATCTTCATCGGCCTCGGCTACCCCTACGGCCCGGTCTTCCTCAGCCCGATCATCGCGCTCCACTCGGCCGTGGTGAGCGGCCACCGGCGGGCGGCCTGGTCGGCGTGGGGCCTGGCCTACGCGTTCTTCGTGGTCTACACGTCCTGGCTCGCCCCCGTCCGTACGCCCGGCTGGCTCCACGACCTCACGGTGGGCGCGCTGATGGGCCTGGTCCTGGTGGTGGCGGAGTTCTCGCGGGCCAGGAGGGAACGGCAGGCCGAGCGCGAGCGGGTGGAGGAGGAGGAGCTGCGGCGGCAGGCCAGCGAGGAGCGGCTCACCATGGCGCAGGAGCTGCACGACGTGCTCGCGCACAACATCTCCCTCATCCACGTGCAGGCGTCCACCGCGCTGCACCTCATCGACGACCAGCCGGAGCAGGCGCGGACCGCGCTCACCACGATCAAGCAGGCGTCCAAGGACGTGCTGACCGAGATGCGGTCGGTGCTCAACGTCCTGCGCGACGGCGCCCCCCGCTCCCCCACCGCCGGGCTGGACCGGCTCGACGAGCTCGTCGAGCGCAGCGGGCTGCCGGTCGTCAAGGAGATCGTCGGCGAGGCCGGGCCGCTGCCCCCCGGTGTCGACCGGGCCGGGTACCGCATCGTGCAGGAGGCCCTCACCAACGTCACCCGGCACGCCCCCGGCGCGTCGGTCACGGTCGTGCTCCGCTACGACCCCCGCGCGCTGACCGTCCAGGTCACCGACACCGGCGGCGACGCCCCCGGGGAGAGCCTGGGCAGCGGGAACGGTGTCCCCGGCATGCGCGAACGGGCCGCCGCCCTCGGGGGGACGCTCACCGCCACGCACCACGGCCGGGGCTTCCGCGTCGAGGCCCGGCTGCCGATCCCGGAGGAGCCTCAATGATCAAGATTGTCCTCGCCGACGACCAGGCCCTCGTACGGGCCGGGTTCCGTGCCCTGCTGGACGCGCAGCCGGGGATGACCGTGGTGGCCGAGGCCTCCGACGGGGCGCAGGCCCTGCGGCTGGTCGCCGAGCACGAGCCGGACGTGGTCCTGATGGACATCCGCATGCCCGGCATGGACGGCCTGACCGCCACCCGCGAGATGCCCCCCGGGCCGAAGGTCATCATCCTGACGACCTTCGAGCTGGACGAGTACGTCTTCGAGGCCCTGCGCGGCGGCGCCAGCGGCTTCCTCGTCAAGGACACCGAACCGGCCGAACTGATCCAGGCCGTCCGGGTGGTGGCCGAGGGCGACGCCCTGCTCTCCCCCGGCGTGACCCGCCGCCTGATCGCCGAGTACGCGAGCCGCGCCAAGGAGCCGCACCACACCCGCGACCTCGGCCTGCTCACCGACCGCGAGCGCGAGGTCCTCGCCCTGGTCGGCACCGGCATGACCAACGACGAGATCGCGGGCGAGCTCTTCATGAGCCCCGCCACCGCCAAGACCCACGTCAGCCGGACCATGATGAAACTCCACGCCCGCGACCGCGCCCAGCTGGTCGTCATCGCCTACGAATCCGGCCTCGTCCGCCCCGGCTGGATCTGACGTACCAGATCCCGGTAAAGGCTCGTGCGTGCCCGCCCCACTTGCGATACTCAACGTGTTCACCAGAACACGAAGGGACATATCGTCATGGTCATGACATCGCGACGGAGCCACGCCAAGCTGCGCCCCTCCCCCGAGACCTCGTCCCAGCCCCTGCCAGGAACGGCGCGCGAACTCTTCGACGCGCTCCCGCAGCTTCCCGGGCTGCGGACCGAGATCATCGACGGGAGACTCATAGTGAGCCCGGTGGGCACCCCCGAGCACAGCTGGCTGGCGATGCTTCTCGCATACGAGCTACATCCACTTGTCATCAAAAATGGCTGGCGCTCCTACCCGGGCAACGTCGACGTCTGCATAGACGGGCCACGCGACCCGGTCGAGCCCGACTTCGTCCTGGCACCCGCCGACTGCCCGCGCCGGGGTGCCCGTGAGCTGCGCTCCTCCGGTCTCCTCATGGTCGCCGAGATCGTGTCCCCCGGGAGCACCGTCGACGACCGCGACCGCAAGCCCCTCATCTACGCCTCCGGCGGTGTTCCCGTGACGCTCCTGATCGACCCGGTGGCCGCGCCCGCCACCGTGACGGTCCTCAGCGACCCCAAGGAGGGCGAGTACCGCACCTCCACCCGGGTCGAGATGGGCTCGCGCCTCCACCTCCCCGAGCCGGTCGATTTCCCCCTCGACACCTCGGTCTTCACGGACACCCGGGCCGCGTCATGACGGGCGGGGCGTACGCCACGGGCGGTAGGGCGGGATCAGCCGACGGGTCGATTCGCGGCGGGCGTCGCGAGAGGAGGGTGGAGGACGTCTAAGGAGGTGAGGGCATGGACGTCCTCTCGATGGCCCCCCAGTGGGGGCCCGGACCGTGGTGGCCGGTGTTCCCGGCTTTCTGGATCGTGTTCTGGATCGTGCTGGGGACGCTCGCGTTCCGGGCCCGGCGCAACGGACGGGGACCGTGGGGAGCCCGCCGCGCGTCCCCCGCGACCCCGCCGCCCGGCCCGACCGTGGCGGCGGAGCAGATCCTCGCCGAACGGTACGCACGCGGCGAGATGAGCGGCGACGAGTACTTCGAGCGCATGTCGGTGCTGCGGAGCGGTGTCGCCTGAGCGCGACCCCATCAGGCCGCGACGGCGACAGGACCGGCGGAAGGCACGGATCCCGTCCCCACATAGGCGGGTGCTCTCTCGCGGACCCGGACCCCATGCGCGGGCGCCCTCCTACGCCCCCGTCCCCATACGTGAGCGGGGCGGCGGGCGGGCGACGTGGCTCGCGTCCCGGGGTGCGAGCCGGTCGCCGGGACACCTGGACATCCGGTAAGGGCGGCGTGCGCGCTCGGTAAGGAAATATCACCTTCGGTTACCCTTCGGCGAGATTACGTTGGGTCCGTGGGGATCTGGATGGTCACCGGGAACGTCCGCTGAGCGCGGGACCGGCCGCGCTGTTCGCCGGAGGGCTCGCCGCGGGACTGGTCGCGGGTACGGCCTCGTGCGCGGCCGTGCAGGGCGGCCTGCTCACCGGCCTCACCTCCCGCACCTCCCGCAGCCGCGCGACCGGGTGCGGCGGGGCCGGGGCGGGCCTCTCGGGCCCGGCGGTCGTCGCGCTGTTCCTCGCCGGGCGCCTCGGCTCCCACCTGGCGGCCGGAGCCCTGCTCGGGCTGGCCGGGTCCGCGGTGCGGCTGGGACCTCAGGTCAGGGCCGCGCTGCTCGTCGCGGCCGGGATCGCGGTCGTGTTCTTCGGCGTCCGCATGTTCGGCCGAGGACCGGAGGACGGATGCCACCCGGACGCCCCGCCGAGGAGGCGTACGTCCTGGCGTGGCCGCGTGTCCGGGATCGCCGCCCCCGCGCCCAGGGCGCTGGCGCTCGGGGCCGCGACGGTCCTGCTGCCGTGCGGGGTGACGCTCAGCACCGAGATGGTCGCGGTCTCCAGCGGGTCGGCGCTGGGCGGGACCGCGGTGATGGCGGGGTTCGTGGTGGGGACGGCTCCCGCGTTCGCCCTGCTCGGGCTCGCCCTGCGGCGGGCCGCGACGGGCAGGCTGGCGGCGCTGGCGGGGGTCGTCGCGCTGGCGGCGGGCCTGTGGACGATCTCCTCGGGGCTGAGCCTCGGGGGGTGGCTCCCCGGATCCGGCGGCCCGGCGATGGCGGCGGACGGCCCGGCACGGCCCACGGGCGCCCAGGCGGAGGGAACGGCGGACCACCAGGGAGGCGCGGCGGGAGCGGCCGTACGCGTCGGCGGCGTCCAGCGGGTCGAGGTGCGGGCCACCGGCCACGGTTACCGGCCGGGCGTGGTGACCGTCCGCGCGGGGGTTCCCACCGACCTCGTCTTCCGTCTCGAAGGCATCCCCGGTTGCACCCGGACCCTCACGATCGACGGCCGCGACGTGGTGCTGCCCGCCACCGTACGGCTGGGCGCGCGGGAGGCCGGTTCCCTGCGCTACGTCTGCTCGATGGGCATGTACGTGGGGTTCGTGCGCTTCGTCTGAGCGCCGGGACCCGGGCGGCGGACCAC
The DNA here is from genome assembly GCF_040295985.1 of Streptosporangium sp. NPDC002524. NCBI lineage: Bacteria > Bacillati > Actinomycetota > Actinomycetes > Streptosporangiales > Streptosporangiaceae > Streptosporangium > Streptosporangium sp. NPDC002524. The sequence continues at coordinate 172,870 of NZ_JBEOWK010000013.1, forward strand.
CGGCCTGGACACGACGAACGGCCCGGACACGACGAGCGGATCGGCCAATGGATCGACGACCGGACCGGTGACCGGACCGGTGACCAGACCGGCAAACGGGTCCGGCGACCGGAAGTCATGATTACCCTCCGCGACCGAAGGGTTACGTGGCACCCTGTGGTCTGTCGGCTGCGCGACGTCGGCGAGGAGGGTGACATGGGGTGGTGGCCTGACGAGCCGGAGGCGGCCGCGGGGTTGATACCCACCCCCCGGAGCACCGAGCACGAGAACGACACGGACGGCGAGACGGCGCTGCTGCTCGCCGCGCACGGCGGTGACGTGCAGGCCGCCCACCAGCTGGGCCGCCACTTCGCGCAGCGGGGCGACCGCTCGGCGGCGCGGCACTGGTGGGAGCGCGCGGCGGCGGCGGGAAATCTCGACAGCGCCTACAACCTGGGGATCTGGCACGAGAAGCACGGCACTCCCGCGGAGGCCGCGCGCTGGTACGAGCTGGCGGCGAACGCCGGGGACGTCGAGGCCGCGGTGAACCTGGCGACCCTCCTGCTGGACCAGCACGGCGACGTCCCCGCCGCCCGGCGCTGGTTCGAGACGGCGGCCAGGGCGGGCTCCCGCGCGGCGACCAGGCGGCTCGCGCTGCTCTGCGAGGACGGCGGCGAGGCGAAGGCGGCCGGGGAGTGGCACCGCAGGGCCGCGATGGACGGCGACCTGGCCTCCGCCCACGACCTCGGGTTCCTCGCCTACGCCTCCGGCGAGGAGGACGAGACGCTGCGCTGGTGGGAGCTGGCCGCCCGGAGCGGCCACGCCGACGCGGCCTACCACCTCGGGCTGTTCCTGCAGGCCAACCGCGATCCCGAGGGGGCGGAGGCGTTCTTCAGGCTCGCCGCCAGGAACGAGCACCCCGGCGCCGCGTCCCAGCTCGGCGGGATCGCGCTCTCCCTCGGCGACCTGCGCACCGCGCGCGCCTGGTTCGAGCGGGCGGCCTGCACCGGCAGGATCGACGACCAGCGGACGGCCGGGTTCGTGTGCGTGGAGATGAGCGACGCGCGGGGGGCCGGGCACTGGTTCAGCCGGGCCGCGGCGGGCGGCGACCCGGAGGCCGCCTTCAACTTCGGCCTGCTGCTCATCGCCGAGCACAGCGACCTGCGGGGCGGGCAGCACTGGTTCCGCCAGGCGGCACAGGCCGGGCACCACCGGGCCGCGGTCGAGCTGGCCGCGCTGCTGTCGGCCGCGGGCTTCTCCCGCGAGGCGGAGCGGTGGCTCGCCGATCCGCCCGCTCCCCCGTGGGGCCGGACCACCGAGCCCGAGCTCGTCGCCCGCGCCGAACTCGCCGTGGCCGCCGTCGCCCGGCGGGGCGGCACCTCACTGAGGGTCGCCGACCTGACCGAGATCCTCGGCACCTGGGACCTCGTCACCCGTCCGCTGCGCGACCACACCGACGTCACGGCGTGGCTGACCGAGCGGAGCGGGCTGCCGTCGGGCGCGATCGAGCACCTGGCGTCCGTACGGGCCACGCTGCTGCGTCCCGGGGGCGCCCCCTGGCCGACCCCGGTGGAGATCGAGCACGTCCTGGTCACCGCCCGCGCCCTGCGCTCCGGCCGGTCGTCGTGACCGGCGCCGCCCCGCCGGAAGCCGCCCGCCTGTCGAAAGCCGTGCGTCCACCGGAAGCCGTGCGTCCACCGGAAGCCGTGCGCCCGCCGGAAGCCGTCCGTGCCCCGCGCCGGCCGGGCGCGGGACGTACGGAGGCCCCGGCTCAGGCGGCGATGACCTCGGAGACCGGCACGTACGGCAGGCCGAGGGCGATGGCGACCTGCTCGTTGGTGAGGCGTCCCGCGTGGGTGTTGAGGCCCAGCGCGAGGGAGGCGTCCCCCTGGAGGGCGGCCTTCCAGCCGAGACCGGCCAGCTTGACCGCGTAGGGCAGGGTGGCGTTGGTCAGCGCGTAGGTGGAGGTGTTGGCGACGGACCCCGGCATGTTGGCCACGCAGTAGAAGATCGAGTTGTGGACCTGGTAGGTCGGCTCGGCGTGCGTGGTCGGGCGGGAGTCCTCGAAGCAGCCGCCCTGGTCGATGGCGATGTCGACGAGCACCGAGCCCGGCTTCATGCGGGAGACCAGCTCGTTGGAGACGAGGGTCGGGGCCTTGGCCCCGGGGATCAGCACGGCGCCGATCACCAGGTCGGCCTCCAGGACCTCCTTCTCGATCGCGTACGAGGTCGAGACGAGGGTCTTGAGACGGCCCTGGTAGATGGCGTCGACGAAGCGCAGGCGGTCGATGTTGAGGTCGAGGACGGTGACGTCCGCGCCCATGCCGACCGCGATCTGCGCGGCGTTGAGCCCGGAGACGCCCGCGCCGATGACGACGACCTTGGCGGGGGCCACACCGGGCACGCCGCCGGGCAGCACGCCGCGCCCGCCGTTGAAGCGCATGAGGTTGTAGGCGCCGACCTGCGGGGCGAGCCGGCCCGCGACCTCGGACATCGGGGCGAGCAGCGGCAGGGTGTTGCCGACCTGGACGGTCTCGTACGCGATGCCGGTGACCTGGCGGTCGAGGAGGGCGTCGGTGCACTCGCGACCGGCCGCGAGGTGCAGGTAGGTGAAGAGCACCTGGCCGGGGCGCATGCGGTGGTACTCCTCCGCGATGGGCTCCTTCACCTTGAGGATCATCTCGGCCTGGTCCCACACCTCGTCGGCGGTGTCGAGGATCTTGGCCCCGGCGAAGAGGTACTCCTCGTCGGTGAGGTGCGAGCCGAGGCCCGCGTCGCGCTGGATGTAGACGTCGTGGCCGTGACGGACGAGCTCGTGCACGCCCGCCGGGGTCGCGGCGACGCGGTACTCGTGGTTCTTGACCTCGGCGGGCACGCCGATCTTCATGGGATTTCCTTTCGTTGTTCCGACGGAGTGGCACGGCGGGGTTTCCGCGGGTGCGGCGCGGTCTCGCTCCGGAGGGGCACGGGGCGGAGGCACGGTGTCCCGCCGGGCCCGTCGCCGGGCAGGCCGCCGGTCCGGTGGCGGACCGGCGGGTACGCGGTACGGCGGCGGGAGGGCACGAAGGACGCGGCGGGCCGGGAGGACCTGCACGGCACGGTCACCGGTGGGTGCGGCGCACCTCTCCGGGCCGCCCGTGGCGGTCCGGAGGCGGCGCGGCCGCGCGCGCTCAGAGGCGGCTCCATGCCTCCGTCAGCACCGAGTGGAGGATGGACTCGATCTCGTCGAACTCCTTGGGGCCGCAGATGAGCGGCGGGGCGAGCTGGATGACCGGGTCGCCCCGGTCGTCGGCGCGGCAGTACAGGCCCGCCTCGTAGAGAGCTCCGGACAGGAAGCCCCTGATGAGGCGCTCGGACTCCTCGGTGTTGAAGGTCTCCTTGGTGGCCTTGTCCTTGACGAGCTCGATGCCCCAGAAGTAGCCGGAGCCGCGCACGTCGCCGACGATCGGCAGGTCGCGGAGCCTCTCCAGGGTGGAGCGGAAGACCGGCTCGTTGCGGGTGACGTGGCCGAGCAGGTCCTCCCGCTCGAACAGGTCGAGGTTGGCCAGCGCGACGGCCGAGGACACCGGGTGGCCGCCGAAGGTGTAGCCGTGGGCGAACATCTCGGTGCCGTTCTTGAACGGCTCGAAGAGGCGCTCGGAGGCGATCATGGCGCCGATCGGCGAGTAGCCGCTGGTCATGCCCTTGGCGCAGGTGATGATGTCGGGGACGTAGTCGAACTTCTGCCCGCCGAACATGGTGCCGAGGCGGCCGAAGGCGCAGATGACCTCGTCCGAGACGAGCAGGACGTCGTACTCGTCGCAGATCTCGCGCAGGCGCTTGAAGTATCCGGGGGGCGGCGGGAAGCAGCCGCCCGCGTTCTGCACCGGCTCGACAAAGACGGCGGCCACGGTGTCGGGGCCCTCCATCTCGATGGCGCGGGCGACGCGCTCGGCGGCCCAGTAGCCGTACTGCTCGGGCGTCATGCCGGGCACGCCGGTGATCTCGTCGGCGCGGTAGTGGTTGGTGTTGGGCACCCTGACGGAGCCCGGGACCAGCGGCTCGAACATCTGCTTGAAGGCCGGGATGCCGGTGATCGACAGGGCGCCCTGCGGGGTGCCGTGGTAGGCGATCTGGCGGCTGATGACCTTGTGCTTGAGCGGCCTGCCGGTGATCTTGAAGTACTGCTTGGCGAGCTTCCACGCGCTCTCGACGGCCTCGCCGCCGCCGGTGGTGAAGAAGACGCGGTTGAGGTCGCCGGGGGTCTCGGCCGCGAGACGCTGGGCCAGCTCGACGGCCTTGGGGTGCGCGTACGACCACAGCGGGAAGAACGCCAGCTCCTGGGCCTGCTTGGCGGCGGCCTCGGCCAGCTCGCTGCGGCCGTGACCCGCCTGGACCACGAAGAGCCCGGCGAGGCCGTCGAGATAGCGCTTGCCGTGCACGTCGTAGATGTAGGAGCCCTCACCCCGCACGATCATCGGCACCTCGGCGCCCTCGTACGAGCTGTGCCGGGTGAAGTGCATCCACAGGTTGTCCTGCGCGGCCTTCATGAGCGAGGTCACGTCGGTGTTTTCAGGGTGCGTCATCACGATCTTCCCTCGTTGAGCTGAGCTTCCCCCAGTCTGCCTGCCAGAACAGCGCTTGCCAAGTGAAAACGTGGCATTAAAGTGCGAGAACCTCGGAATCCGCAAAACGTCTATGTAACAACGACGAAATCCGCGATCAGACGAGAAGGGTCTCCGAGCATTGCCCAAACCCCGGTTCCACTTGGCGGAACCCTGGTGTGCTGGAATCGTGCGCGAGAGCGGCCGTACCTGCGGTTGTGATCCAATAGGACGCACCAGATATTGAGATGCGGGGGAAAGTCGTGACTCCTGACGAGATCGAGAACGCCGTCACCGCCGGCATGCCCCAGGCGATAGCGGACCTCAAAAGGCTCGTCGCCATCCCGTCGGTGGCCTTCCCCGGCCACCCCGAGGAGCCCGTGCACGCGGCCGCCGCGACGGTCGAGGAGCTGCTGCGCAGCACCGGCCTGCCGCGCGTCCAGCAGTTCCCCGTCGAGGGCAGCTTCCCCGCCGTCTACGCCGAGGCCCCCGCCCCGCCCGGCGCGCCGACCGTTCTCCTGTACGCGCACTACGACGTGCAGCCCACCGGCGACCTCGCGCTCTGGCGCACCCCGCCCTTCGAGCCGACGGAGATCGACGGCGCGATCCACGGCCGGGGCGCGGCCGACGACAAGTCGGGCGTCATCTCCCACGTCGCGGCGCTCCGCGCCTTCCAGGGGCACTTCCCGGTCGGCGTCAAGGTCATCATCGAGGGCCAGGAGGAGTACGCCGGCGAGCGCCTGGAGTCCTTCGTCGAGCACAACCCCGAGCTGTTCCGCGCCGACGCGATCGTGGTCGCCGACACCGGCAACCCCCGGGTGGGCGACCCGGCGGTGACGACCTCGCTGCGCGGCATGGGCGCCTTCACCGTCGAGGTGCGCACCCTCAAGGAGTCGCTGCACAGCGGCTCGTTCGGCGGCGCCGCCCCCGACGCCCTCGCGGCGCTGATCCGGATGCTCGCCGCCCTGCACGACGACCACGGCGACATCCGCGTCCCCGGCCTGCCGCGCGGCAGCTTCCTCGGCTCCGGCCCGTCGGAGGAGGACTTCCGCTCCACCGCGGGCATCCTCGACGGCGTCTCCGCGGTCGGCTCCGGCTCGCTCGCCGACCGGCTGTGGGCGTCGTACGCGATCACGGTCACCGGCCTGGACGTGCCGACGGTCTCCGGCGCGATCAACGCCGTCCAGGCCGTCGCCAGGGCCAGGGTGACCGTGCGGGTGCCCCCGGCCGGCGACCCGAAGACCACCGTCGAGGCCGTCGTCGACTTCCTGCGGCAGGTCGCCCCCTGGGGCGTCCAGGTGGACGTCGGCGACTACACCATGGGGTCCGGCTACCTCGCCGACACCGGCGGCGCGGCCCGCTCCGCGCTGAACCGGGCGATGGAACGTGCCTTCGGCCGCCCCCCGCGCGACGTCGGCGCGGGCGGCTCGATCCCGCTCGTCTCCACCTTCGTCAGGCAGTTCCCCGCCGCCACGATCCTGCTCTTCGGCGCCGAGGACGACGACGCGGCGATCCACGCCCCCAACGAGCGGGTGAACATCGAGGAACTCCGCCGCACCGCCACCGCCGAGGCCCTCTTCCTCCAGGAGTACGGCTCCGCGGCGTTCTGACGGGTCCCCGGCGCGTCCCAGGACCAGCGAGCGCAAAGGGCGGCGGTGTGCGGTCGGATGCCCGCACACTTCCGCCACAACGCTGCGTGACCGCCCCCTGACAGTGAAAACTGGAGGAGACAAGCGGATTCCCACCTCCGTGAGGTGCCACGTGAACGAAGTCGCGCCCTGGGCCGCCCGCCTGCGAGCCGAGCGCCGTAGCCGCTGCTGGTCGCAGAGGGAGATGGCCAAACAACTCGCCGAGGCGGCCGACGACCGTGTCCGTGCCCGGCTGCCGACCCGGGAGTCCCTGGTCCGAAGCCTCAAAACCTGGGAGTCAGGGAAACATCGTCCGCGTGATCCCTACCCCCAGCTGTTCGCGCGAGCGTTCGGCGTCGCCGAGGCGGAGTTGTTCGGCGACGCCTGTGACACGGCGGAACAAGACCCGGGGCCGCTCCCGAGCAAGACCCCCCGGCTTGTCTCTCCCGACCTTGTCGGCTACTTCAGAGATCAGCTGATGATCCACTACCGCGCCGATGCCCTTCTTGGGCCCCGTTACCTCGTAGGTCCGGTCTGTTCCCAGTTCTCATCGATCATGGAGCTCGCGGGCGGTGCCGAGCCCGGACTGCGGCGTGAGTTGTTCCGGCTGGCGGCTGCCTACGCCGCGTTCGCCGGCTGGCTCTACCAGGACGCCGGCTCGACCGAACGAGCGTCGTTCTGGCTGAGTGCCAACCTGGAGGCGGCGCATCGCGCGCAGGACGTCCACCTGGTGAGCCACGCCCTCACCAACCGCGCAATGCTGTCGGCCGATCTCGGTGACTCCACCGCCGTCATAGACCTGACGGAGGCCGCACTCGCCGACCAGCACAGGCTGATTCCGAAAATGCGATTGCTCGCCCTACAGCAAGGTGCTCACGGGCATGCCCTCGCGGGAAATCAAGGCCACTGCGAACGACTCCTGGAGCAAGCCGAACGACTCGTCGGCATACTCGACGACGACCTTCTGGTGGGCGCCGCCTGCCGTACCCCTAACTACCTGCTGATCCAACGCGCGACGTGTTACGGACATCTCGGGCTCGCGCGGCAGAGCAGCGTGTTGTGGGAGGAGATCATCCCCGCCATGCCGGTCACCTCACGCCGGGACGTCGGGGTGTTCCGAGCCCGGCAGGCCGTCGCGCTCGCCGTGACAGAGGCCGAGCAGGCCGCTCAAGCGGCGCTGGAGGCTATCCAGGTCGCCCGGGAAACCGGGTCGGCCAGGTTGATCCGCGAACTGACCGGCTTACGCCCCCAGATGACAGCTTGGAAGGACAGCCGGGTGGGAAGAGATCTAGCGGAGAAACTGAGCGACCTCGCATAGTGGATCCATGACTATCCGCGATCCCCTGCCACAGGACGAAGTACGGCGCCGCCTTGACGCCCTAGACGGGTGGGAAGGAGACGCTCGCCAGATCGGCAAGACATTCGCGGTCGACTACGACTCCGCGATCCGAATCGTCGCGGGCATCGGCGAGGCGGCCATGAAGCTGGAGCATCGGCCCGACATCGATATCCGATGGGACCGCCTGCAAATCGTCATGACCACGCACACAGCGGGCGACGTGGTGACGGAGCTGGACTTCCTTCTCGTCGCCCGCATCGACCAGATCGCCGAGAAGCACGGAGCCGTAACAGCCTGATGGCCTCCTCCGCCGAAATCCGGGGGATGCGGCGCGCCATCGCCCTGTCGGCCCACGGGCTGGGCACCACCAGCCCCAATCCACCGGTCGGCTGCGTCATCCTGGACGCGTGGGGTCACCCCGTCGGTGAGGGGTACCACCGTCGCAAGGGCGAGGCACACGCCGAGGGGAACGCCCTGCGCGCGGCCGGTGTCGCGGCCCGGGGCGGTACGGCCGTCGTCACGCTGGAACCCTGCAACCACGTGGGACGCGCGCCCGCGTGCAGGCAGCTGCTCATCGAAGCGGGGATCGCCCGCACGGTCGTCGCCCTGATCGACCCGACGTCCCGGGGCGAGGGTGGAGTGACCGCGCTGCGGAACGCGGGAGTCGCTGTCGAGACCGGCGTACTGGCCGACGAGGCACGGCTCGTGCTCGGCCCCTGGCTCGGCGCGCTGGACCTGGGCAGGACGCTTGTCACGTGGGTGTACGTCACCGACGACGCCGGGACCTTCGGCGCGCTGGAAAGGGTTCCCGCCGCCGGTCGGCTCAGGATCGGCGCCGACGCGGTCCTCCGCGTGGACGGACACCTTGAGGAAGGCGTACCGGACGCTCACGGCGCGGGTGTCCTGCGCGTTCCGCCACGCCTGCCGGTCCTCGATCCAGCGGACACATTACGGGCGCTGTACGCGGACGGGGTCCGCTCCTTGCTGCTCGACGTGGGTCCGGATCTCGCCGGGCCGTTCGTCGCCTCCGGACTCGTCGATCACGTCGTCGCCTACCTCCCGGACGAGCCGTCTCCTTCCCGCGTTCCGGCGGGCGGGGAATCTTCGGTGGTTCCCGCCGACTTCCGCATCACCGGGATCGAGCGGGTGGCGGGGCACGTACGCGTACGTGCGACCAGGTTCGGCGCCACGGTCAAGCGCACGTGACGCGCCACCCCGGCCATCTCCTCGGGGGGCGCGTCACACGATGATCCTTCCGGCTCACCCCGGGTCAGACCGGGTCGACGAAGAGCAGGGGCATCTTCAGCCACATGTCGACGGTCACCTTGCCGCAGGCTCCCGGGCTGCACCAGGAGTCGCAGTTCGCCCAGGCGCCGGCCGTGATCACGTAGGGGCGGTCGGCCTCCATGAGGAAGCCCACCTTGAGCTCGGAGGGCGCGTAGCCCCCGTCCCAGCTCTCGATGGGCGCCCCGCCGCTGATGCTCCCGTTGGAGATCTGCGTGGTGGAGAGGTCGGCGACCGGGTTCCCGTTCTGCCAGACCCCCATCTCCAGCCCCCAGCGGAACCACGCCTCCCCGTCGCCCCAGAAGCTCGTCGGCCCCTCCAGCCTGGTCTGGTACTCGTACCTCAGGAAGGGCCGCACCTCGACGGTAGTGGCGGTCCGCGTCTCCAGGACGATCTCGAAGCCGTACGCCCCGTAGGCGTAGTCGGGCTCCCCGTCGATGGACTGCACCCTGACCGCGTACTCGTCGGCCGGATCGTCGCTGTACAGGGGGGATCCCCACGTGTTCCCGGTTCTCCAGTAGTCGTACGACTGCCCGGTGAAGATCAGCGTCTCCCCGCCCGGCGCGATCTCCGGGACGGCCGTCGCGGCGAACGACGACCGGGCGGCGTGTCTCCTCTCCGGTGACGAGGTGGAGTCGTCCGGTGAGGCCGGCTCCCGGGCGGCGAGGAGGCTCCGCGCCGCCTCCCGCCCGGCCTCGTCCTGGGTGACCAGCCGCTGGAGGGTCTCCCCGATCGCCCTTCGCGCGGCCTTGCTCGACGCCGCCCGCTCCCGCTGGACCTTCAGCCCGGCCTCGGCCAGTTCCTGCCGCGCCTGGATCGCCTTCCGCGTCTCGGCCTGGACGACCGCCTCGTCGCCGACCTCGACGATCCCCCGCCGTTTCCGCGCCTCCTTCATGCCAGCCGCCCCTTCCCGTCGTCCGGTGCCCGTTTCGAGAACTCCAGCGTCGTCCTGGGACGCCCGGCCGCACATGAGTACACCCGTACTCATCCGGTCCCGGCATGCTCTGGCCCATTCGGCCCCGGCATGCTTCGGGCTCACGAAGAGGGAGCGGCAGCGGGGTTTCCCAGGTCACCTCCGGCGGTCCGGGATTCCCCGCGACCGCCGCGGTTTCCGGTACCCGCGACGAACTCCGGCCGCGGAGAACTCTCGGGGCGATTCGTTCGTCGGATAAGTACAGACATCCCCCGGGAGGCAGGGTTGTACCAGCCACCACAGCGGCGGCGGAGAAACTTCGCCCCGTTCATCGTCGCCGTCATTCTCGCCGGAGCCCTGATCGTCGCCCTGCGGATCCTCGTCGGCGCGAGCGAGCCCGGAGCCGGAGTGGCGGGCGAGGCCACCGAACAGCCCGCCAAGGTCTGCGACGGGGGTGTCACCCTGACCGTCGCCGCCTCGTCGGAGAAGGCCGAGCTCCTCAGGACGATCGCCTCCGGTTACAACGGCAGGCAGGTGGGCGGGCGCTGCGCCGACGTCGTCGTCGAGACCAAGGCGAGCGGCGGCGCGATGCAGGCGCTGGCCCGGGGCTGGGACGAGCGCCAGGACGGCCCCCGCCCCGACGTGTGGTCGCCCGCGAGCAGCGGCTGGATCACCCTCCTCCAGCAGCGCGCCTCGGCGAACGACTCCGGCTCCCTGGTCGCCGCCGACAACCCGTCGATCGCCAAGACACCGCTGGTCGTCGCGATGCCGCTGCCGATGGCCCAGGCGCTGGGCTGGCCGGGCAAGAAGCTCGGCTGGTCCGACGTGCTCGCCGTCTCGGCCGGGTCGTGGGCGAAGTACGGGCATCCCGAATGGGGTCAGTTCAAACTCGGCAAGACCAACCCCAACTTCTCCACCAGCGGCCTGAACGCCACCGTCGGCGCCTACTTCGCGGCGACCGGCCTGTCCGGCGACCTGTCGGAGAAGAACGTGGCCGACGCGAAGGCCAGGGACTTCGTGCGGGGCGTGGAACGTTCGATCGTGCACTACGGCGACACCACGCTGACGTTCCTGTCGAACCTCCAGCGGGCCGACGACGCGGGCGCGGGCCTGAGCTACATCTCCGCGGTGGCCGTGGAGGAGAAGTCGGTCTGGGACTACAACCAGGGCAACCCGACCGGTGACCCCGCGACGCTGGGCAAGCACGCCAAGCCCAAGGTGCCGCTCGCGGCGATCTATCCCAAGGAGGGCACGCTCATGTCCGACAACCCGTACGCGGTGCTCACCGCCCCGTGGGTCGACGACGCGAAGCGGGCGGTGGCGGCCGACTTCCTGGCGCACCTCCAGGCCCCCGAGCAGCAGGCCAGGTTCGCCGAGTTCGCGTTCCGCTCGCACGAGGGCGAGGCCGGCAAGCTGATCACCCAGGCGAACGGCCTGCTGCCCGCCGAGCCGAGGACGACGCTGAGCCCGCCCGCCCCGAACGTGCTCGACAAGATGCTCACCGGCTGGGCCGACCTGCGCAAACCCGCGAACGTCCTCCTGGTCATCGACGTCTCCGGCTCGATGGGCGCCCCCGTGCCCGGCACCGGCAAGAGCAAGCTCGACCTGGCCAAGCAGGCCGCGATCAACGCGCTGCCCCAGTTCGGCCCGCACGACAGGGTGGGCCTGTGGATGTTCTCCACCAAGCGCGACGGCGCGAAGGACCACCTGGAGCTGGCCCCGCTGGCCACCGTCGACACCGCCCAGCGCGAGAAGCTGCGCGCCAGGCTCGACGGCCTCACCCCCGACGGCGGCACCGGCCTGTACGACACCGCGTTCGCGGCCCACGAGCAGGTGCGCGAGCTGCGGAACGATGACGCGATCAACGCGGTGGTCTTCCTGACCGACGGCAAGAACGAGGACCCCGACAGCCTCTCCCTGGAGAACCTGCTGCCCGACCTGCGTACCGAATCCGGCCAGGAGACGGTGCGGATGTTCACGATCGCCTACGGCCAGGACGCCGACCTCGGCGTGCTGAAGCAGATCTCCGAGGCGACCGCCGCCGCCGCGTACGACTCTCGCGAATCCGGAAGTATCGACCAGGTGTTCACCGCGGTGGTATCCAACTTCTAATGGCACGTCTCGCCGACGAACTCAGGGACCCATGGGGCCTGCTGCTGGGCGCGACCGCCGGCGGCGCCGCGTGGGCCGTCAGCGTGCACCCGGCGGCCGCCGCGTTCGTGGGCGTGGTCGTCTGGCTGTCCAAGGCGGGCGTCGCGGTCCTGCAGGACCGCGGCCACCACGGACACCGCGACGGGCTCGCCGTCACCCCCGGCAGCCCGGAGGAGTACTGGCTCGAACGGGCCGGATCCGCCGCGTACGGCTTCGGCGAGCTGAGCGCCTCGATGGAGCGCGGCCCGCTGGCGGAGCGGATCGCGCTGATGCGGCCCCGGATCGACGACTCGACGGCCACGCTGCGGCGGCTCGCCGGGCAGGCCTCGCTCACCGGCGCCGCGCTGGCCAGGTTCGACCTCGGCGGCCTCTGGAACGAGCAGGTCAGGCTGGCGCGGGCCCGCGAGGAGGCGGGGCAGGGCCTGACCCAGGACATCGACCGCGCCCTCGCCTCGCTGGCCTCCCAGCGGGCCGTGGTCGAGCGGCTCTCCGCGACCCGGGAGCGGGTGCTCGCCCGGATGGAGTCGAGCGCCATCGGCATCGAAGGGCTCCTCGCCCGCCTGGTGGAGCTGTCGGCGGTGTCGGCGAACGGCCCGCTGGAGCCGGTCCGGGTGCTGGACGAGCTCGCCGACACCCTCGAAGGAGTCCGCCAGGGCCTCCACGAAACCGAGCAGATCACGCGCGACGCGCTGGATCGATAAGGAGCCCTCATGTTCAAGGTCATCCGTCGGGCCTGGCGCTATCTGGTCTTCGCCCTCTCCGGGCGGCTGGACGAGCTGTCGGACCCCCGGGTCCAGATCGAGCAGGCCATCCAGGAGGCCAAGGAACGACACCGGCGGCTGAGCCAGCAGGCCGCGGCGGTGATCGGCAACGAGCGCGAGCTGGAGATGAGGCTCGCCCGTTCCATGGAGGAGACCGAGAGGCTCCAGGCCAACACCCGCCAGGCCCTCCTGCTGGCCGAGCGGACCCGGGTCGCGGGTGACGAGCGCAAGGCCCTGTCGTACGAGGACTCGGCCCGCGCTTTCGCCTCGCGCCTGGTGGCGGCGGAGAGCGCGCAGCGGGAGTCGCGGCTGGCGCACGAGCGGGCCACACAGGCCTCGGCCCAGGCGCGGGCCGCGGTCGAGACCAACGCGATGGCCCTGCAGAAGAAGATCGCCGAGCGGATGCGCCTGCTCTCCCAGCTCGACCAGGCCAAGGTGCAGGAGGAGCTCAACCGGGCGATGGGCGACCTGTCCGGCCTCACCCCCGCCGACGAGACGCCCACCATGGACGAGGTCCGCGACAAGATCGAGAAGCGCTACGCCCGCGCCCTGGGCGAGGCCGAGCTGACCTCCGGCTCCGTCGAGGCCCGGATGATCGAGGTCGAGCGCGCCGCCGTCGACGCCGAGGGCGCCGCCCGCCTGGAGGCCATCAGGGAGAGCCTGAACGCGGAGAGGAAACCCGAGGTGGAGAAATAACGGCGGCTGGGTGGCCGGGCGGCCGGGAGGCCCGGCTCGACGGCGACGACGGCGACGGCGGGCCAGGACTGGGCTGAGCTCGGCTTTGCTCGATGACGGCGGCGAGCAGTCGTGGGCCCTGCTGGACGGCGGCGACGGGGTGATCGGGGTGGTCGGGGTGGTCCCGCCTCGATGGCGCGGGCGGCCGGGGTGCCCGGCTCAGCAGTGGCCGGGGGGTCGGGGTGCGCGGCTCAGTGGTGCCCGGGGGTGGGCCCGGCTCGATGGGGAGGCCGGGCCCGTGATCCCCGCTCACCGGACGGGCGGGGCGCGGGACGGTTCATCGGCGGACGATCCTTCGATCCTCCGGCGAACGGATCGTCGGCGAACAGATCGTCCGGATCGTCGGCGAACGGGTCGTCGGCGAACAGGTTGTCAGCGAACGGACCCTCAGCGGACGGGCAGCTCGTAGACGCGGCGGACGCTGGTGGGGGCGGCGCTGAGGTCGGCCCCGTAGATGTGCAGCGAGATGGCCGTCTTGTCGCCCGTGTTGTGGACGCGGTGGATGTCACCGGGCGGGGCGAACCCGCTCACCTCGCCGGTCAGGTTGGCGGCCCTGCCGATCTCGGTCAGGTGGTCGCCGTGGTCGCGGTAGAGGGTCTCGTACTCGACCCCCTGCAGCACGCCGAACACGCACCACGCGATGTGGTCGTGGATCACGGTCTTCTGCCCGGGGCGCCAGACCACGGCCACGATCGAGAAGTCGTCCTCGGCGTGAAGGGTGTGGCCGACGTAGCGGTCGGGGTCGCCGAGGCGCTCCTGCTCGGTGAGGATCTCGGGGGACGGCAGCCGTTCACGCAGCAGCCCGGCCACGGCGAAGGCCGTGGTCCGAGCGTCGGCGGACGGGCCGACGAGGTCACGGACCCCGGCGACCAGCTCTGCCAGGCCCGGGCGGGTGAGCGTCAAGGTTGTCATGCGTCAAGGATGCGACGGGGAGATCCATAACGTCCAATGCCTATCTTCCCGCTCATTCATAGATAAAGTTAATACATGCTCGATATCGTGCGCCTTCGCGTCCTCGCCTCGGTGTCCCGGCACGGCTCGGTGACCGCGGCGGCCAGGGAGCTGCACTACTCCCAGCCCTCGGTGAGCCACCATCTCGCGAAGCTGGAGGCCGAGACCGGGGCCAAGCTGATCCAGCGGGCCGGCCGGGGAATCCGGCTGACCGAGGCGGGCCGGCTGCTCGCCGAGCGGGCCACCGAGATCATCGGCCGCCTCGACTCCGCGTCCGCCGAACTGTCGGCGCACGTGGGCCTGCGCGCCGGGCGGGTCAGGCTGGCCGCCTTCCCCTCCGCCCTGGGGACGTTCGTGCCGGAGGCCGCCGCCGTCCTCGCCGAGGGGCACCCCGCCCTGGAGCTCCGGCTGACCGAGACGGAGCCTCCCGACGCGCTGCGCATGCTCAAGGCGGGTTACGTGGACGTGGCGGTCATCTTCCGCTACGACGAAACCGCCCCCGAGGCCGACGGGATCCGGCTGCTCCACCTGCTGGACGACCCCAGCTACCTGGTCACCTCCGGCCCGGTCGGCGAGCTGACCTCGTACCGCGACTCCCGGTGGATCGGCGGCTGCGACCGGTGCCGGACCCACCTGCTGGAGCTGTGCGCCAAGGCCGGGTTCGAGCCGGAGATCGCCTTCACCACCGACGACATCGTCGCCGTCCAGGCCCTGGTCGCCGCCGGGATCGGGGTGAGCGCCCTGCCGGGGCTCGCCCTGCACGCCCACCGGCACCCGAAGATCAACACGACCGAGCTGCCCTGCTCGACCCGCCACGTCTACGCCGCCACCTACGGCGAGCCCCCCGACCCCCCGGCCACCACCGCCCTGCTGACCGCGCTGACCTCGGTGACGTCGCGGATCCCGGTGGAACACTCGTGATCCCCGTACCGTCTGGCCTCCGGACGGTACGGGCGCCCCGCCGTCCGGCGGTGAAAATGTGAGGCGCCGGGGAAACCGGTGACCCTACGATCCGGACATGCCAGATCTGCCTGCTCTCGCCCTCTTCGCCGCGGCGACCCTCGCCCTGCTGCTCGTCCCGGGGCCCGCGGTGCTCTACATCGTGACCCGCAGCGTCGCCCAGGGCCGGTCCGCCGGGCTGGTGTCGGTGCTCGGCATCCACCTCGGCTCGCTGGTCCACGTGGCCGCCGCCGCCCTGGGCATCAGCGCCCTGCTCGCGGCCTCGGCGACCGGGTTCACGATCGTGAGGTACCTCGGCGCCGCCTACCTGGTCTGGCTGGGCGTACGCAAGCTCATGACCCGTTCGAACGGGGAGGAGTCCTTCGAGCCGCGGATCGCGACCAGGTCCCGGATGTTCTGGGAGGGCTTCGTGGTCAACGTGCTCAACCCGAAGACCGCGATCTTCTTCCTCGCGTTCCTGCCGCAGTTCGCCGACCCGGAGGCCGGGCCGATCGCCCCGCAGATCGTGCTGCTCGGCCTGATCTGGACGGTGCTCGGGGTGGCGAGCGACGGCGCCTTCGCCCTGCTCGCCTCGGCCATGGCGGGCCGCCTGCGCCGCTCGGCCCGCGCCCGCCGCCGCCTGGACGTCACCAGCGGTGTCGTCTATCTCGGCCTGGGAGCCGTCGCGGCCTTCGGCGGCGAGCACTCCACCGCCGCAGCCAGGGCCTGAGACCGGCCCCGCGGGCCGTCAAGGCCACAAAAAAATTTATGGCATTTTCCCATTAAATCCAGATTTATTACGCTCACCGACTGACAACCACGCCGTTATTCTCGGTCCGCGGGGTGGTCAGGCAACCGAATACGGGCGACGATCGGACGGTGCCCGGTCCGAATCCACGGCTGACGGCCGTCTCCCCCGTGCAGTCCCTGCTCGTCTGCGCCAGGCTGTGGTCCTCGGGAGCCCCGATCGACGAGGACCTGGCGGCCAGGCTCAGGGAGGCCGCCCTCGTCGGCAACCACCACCGCTACGCCGCCACCATCCCCGCGTACGCGGCGCTCATCGGCGAGTCGTCCTCCATCGGGACGGTCACCCTCGCCGACGTCCGCGAGCGGTTCCTGGTCACCGGCGAGCTCTTCAAGGGCTACGACCCGGCCTGGCTGCGGGGAGGGCTGTCCGAGCTGTCGCGCTGGCTGGGGTCGATCTTCGTCGAGCGGCTCACCGGCCCCGGCCTGCACGCCGACGACGTCGACCAGTGGCGGGCCGTCCTGAAGCGGCACGGGGTGTACGTCACCTTCTCCAGCGGTACCGGCGGGCGGCCGTCCATCGTTCCCCGCGACCGCCTGACCCTGGCCGCGCTGCGCGCCACCTCCGGCGTGCGCCTGCCCTGGACCCCGGCGACCGGCGGCTACGACTTCCTCCAGCTCGTCACCCCCGGGCTGGGCACGGGGATCCAGTCGGGGGCGACCGGCCTGGCCGCCGGAGCTGTCCGCGTCCACCTGCTGCGGGAGACCCCGTCCGGCCTGCGCGCCCTCTCCGGCGAGGCCCTGTCCCGTCCCGGCGGCGCGCCTCCCGGCCACGAGGCCGCCGCCGAGTTCCTGAGGGGCGCCGAGCGGCCCGTGCTCGTGTTCGGGACGCCCCCGGAGCTCTCCGGCCTTCTCCGCCATCTCGGCCATCTCTCGCCGACGGCCCGGCGGATCCGGCTGCCGCCCGGCAGCCAGGTCGTCACCGGAGGGGGCTGGAAGGGCCGCACGGCGATCCCCCGGGAGGAGCTGGTGGAGCGCGTGGCCGAGCACCTCGGCGTGCCGCGCGAACGGTACGTCGACACCTACTCCACCTCGGAGCTGAACACGGTCTTCCCGAGCTGCGTCAACGACCGCTACCACGTCCCTCCCTGCGTCGAACCGGTCGTCGTGGACGGGCTCCTCACCCCCGTCGACGGCGACGACGTGGAGGGCGTGCTGGCCGTGCTGGATCCGTTCGCGCTGTCCTACCCGGGGTTCGTCGTCACGGGGGACGCCGTCCGGCTCCGCCGCGACCCCTGCGGATGCGGTCTGCCGGGACCGTCCCTGGCCGCTCCGATCGTCCGTGCCGTCGGCGCGGGCGAGCGCGGGTGCGCCGCCGGGGAAGAAGCGGGGGAAACGGGGAGGACGGCCCGATGACGCTCGACGCCCGCACGATCGCCGGTACGCGGATCGTCCGGCTCCCGGCCGTGGTCCGGGGCGAGGTCGTCATGCCCCCCTGGCCCCGGGTGGGTGACGTCCGCCTGGCGGTCGCCGAGCGGGGGTCGCACCACGTCCCTGGGACGGGCGGCGACGGCTGCTACCTGATCGGGCGGCCGGTGGTGGACCGCGACTCGCTCGCGCTCACCGGTGAGACGCAGGTGCTCGTGCTGCCCGCCCCCGACCCGTCCTCCCTGCTCGAACCCGATCCGGCGGGCGCGCTGCTGGAACTCGCGCGCACCCCCGTGCCCGAGGTGCTCTCCTTCGTGGACGCGGTCGGGCGGGCGCTGCTGGCGGGCTCCCCCGAGGCCGCCGAGGCGGGAGCGCTGCTGGCGGCGACCTCGCTGGTCGCCGATCGCGCGCACCGCGCCTTCCTCGCCCAGCTCCCGGCGCTCTTCGACGGCGACGCCGTCGGCCGCATGATCGAGCGCGACCTCGGTACGGGCCCGCTCGACACCTGGGGGGAGGTCGGCGAGACGCCCGTACGGGGAATGACCGCGCGTTTCGCCGGTCACGCCCGCGAGACGCGGCCCGCGCTGCGCGCGCTCCCCACCAGGCAGCTCCATCTGACCGCGGGGAACGCCCCGGTGGTCCCGGTGGTCTCCCTGCTGTGGGCGTGGGCGACCAAGGGGGCCGCCGTGATCAAACCCGCCGCAGAGGCCGCCGCGCTCGTCGTCGCGCTGGGTGCGGCGCTGCGCGACACCGACCCCGGCCACCCGCTGGCCAGGCACACGACGCTCGCGTACTGGCGGGGCGGCGACCGGCGGGTGGAGGCGACCCTGCTCGCCGACGGGGCCTTCGACCGGCGGGTCGTCTGGGGCTCCGCGGAGACCGTCGGCAGCGTGGCGGCCCGCGGCGGAAGCACCGACACCCTGGTCATGGGCCCGAGGTTCTCGCTGAGCATGATCGGGGCCGCCCTGGTCCGCTCGGACCCGGAGGCCGCGGCCCGCCTCGCCGCGGTCGACTCGCTGATCGCCAACCAGGCCGCCTGCACGTCCTCGCTGCTCCACGTCGTGGAGTGCGACGCCCCCACGGCCGACGCGTACGCCCGCACGCTCGCCGGGGTGCTGGCCGAGTGGGACGTGGCGCTCCCGCACCGGCCCTCGCGGCAGGCCCGGGAACGCCTCGTCCAGCTGCGCAGGGGCCTGCTCGGCACCGGGCGCTGGTACGTCAACGGGGAGTGGCCCGAGGTGTCGTCGGCGGTCGTACGGGTCGACGGCGCCTTCGACCTCGCGCGGCACCCCGGCTCCCGGCTCGTCCTGGTCCGCGCGGTCGACGACCTGCGGCGGGCGCTGCCCCTGCTGGGACCCGCCGTCTCGACGGCCGGGATCGCCCCCGAGGAGACCCGGCTCGCGCTGCGGGACGCCGTCGCCGCGTGCGGGGTGGACAACGTCGTCCCGCTGGGCGCGGCCGAGCACGGGTACGCCGGACGCCCGCACGACGGCATGCGGGTGCTCAACCGGCTGGTCAGATGGGTCAACGGCTGAACCAGCCCGGAGTGGGCGGGTTCAGCCGCGCCCCACGTCGTCCGCGTGGTCGGCGGCGTCGGCGGCGTCGGTGTGGTCGGCGTCGGTGTGGTCGGCGTCGGCGTGGTCGGCGTCGGCGTGGTCGGCGTCGGCGTGGTCGGCGTCGGCGTGGTCGGCGTCGGTCTGGTCGGTGTGGTCGGCGTCGGCGATGTGCGCGCCGACGATCTCCAGGACGGCTCGCGGCTCCTCCAGCAGGGCGAGGTGCCCCGTACCGGGAAGGACCCGCAGGAAACCCCGGGGTGCCGCCGCCGCGATCGTCTCCGCGCAGGCGCGGTGCGCCGGGATCTCGCCGTCGCCCACGAGCACGAGGAGTGGCGCGGCCAGCGCGGCCAGGCGGGCCACCGGCTGCCGGGGCTCCAGGAGGGGACGGAGACCGGCGCCGTCGAGCTCGTCCCAGGCGTGCCCGCCGATGACGTCGGCGAGCGCGGAGCGCGCCCCGGGCCGGGCCGCGATCCCGCCGAAGATGGGGGCGTACGACATCCACAGCGCGGCCGTCCGTGCCCTCGAACCGGCACCTCGGCGCAGGAGGAGCAGGTCGAGATAGTGGCGCTCGACCGCCCGGTCCTGCGGGCCGCCCGCGTAGGAGGGCGCGGCGAGCGTCCAGGAGGCGAACGCGCGCGGGTGGCGCAGCGCCATCTCCAGGGCCACCACGGTGCCGAAGGACAGGGCGACGACATGCCGTACGCCCGCCTCCAGGGCGCGGGTCACCAGCAGATCGGCCAGCGCGGCGCGGTCCTCGCCGTCGCGCGGCGGCCTGGAGCGCCCGTGCCAGGGGAGGTCGACGGCCACGTGGCGGTGGCCGGGCAGCCGCTCCCAGAGCGGCGGCCAGATGGCGGCGCTCATCGTGTAGCCGTGCAGCCACAGCACCCCGCTCCCCGGGACTCCGCTCCCCGAGCCGCTCGCGGTGACGGCCAGACCGTCCCAGTCGCCCTCCTCCGTGACGACGAGGCCGGGCGAGCCCTCACCTGCGGGATCCTTCCCCGCGACGGCGGGACCGCGCGAACCTCCGCCGTCGGTGACAGCCGGACCGCCCCCTTCCACGACGGCGGGACCGGGCGGGCCCTCGCCTCTGATGGCGGGACCGCGACGGCCGTCGTTCTCGACGGCGGGCGCGCCGGGCCGGCCACCGGCGGTGACGGCGGGGTCAGGCCGGTCGGCGCTCATCGGGGCCCCCGAACCTCTGGCAGTACGACCGGTAGGCGCGCACGAGCTCGTCCCCCTCGGTGTATCGGGGGACGACCGTGGTGTCGAGGTGCTCCCAGATCAGGGCGTCCTGCTCGAACGCCGTGCGGCTGCCGCCGACGAGCGAGGCGACCTCGCGGACGGTCGGGGAGCCGGAGGCCCTGCGGGCGGGCACCGCGACCGTCACCCTGACCACGCAGGCCCCGTCACCGGCCGGGGTGGCCGCGGTGACGACGACGTTGGGCTCGTCCGGCGGCCCCAGCTCGGTGGCCACCAGGTTCGGGCTGAACACCAGGGCGCGGAAGTGGGCCCTGGCCGGGTCGTCCTCGGGCTCCCTCGCCTGCCAGCGGTTGGGACGCGCCATGTCGAGGTCGCCCTCGACGCAGAGCACCCCGCCCTCCGCCGGGCGGACGCTCAGCCGGGGACGCCTGCCGAGCCCGTGGACGGGGGCGAAGTGATCGGCGTCGAAGACGTTCTCGATGACGTATTCCGCCGGGACCTTCACGTGGAGCGAGAATCCCGAAACAATTCTGTGGCTTTCCTGTAAGTTCGTCAGGAAATCTTCGAGGCCGGTGTCGAACGACGGGTCGAGGAGCACGAAAAGGCCCCCGGCCCGGAGCGCCGAGCGGTGGCGGTCGATCCGGAAACGGCCGGAGCTCTCACCTCCCAACTGCACTCGATGCCCATGAAAAGGGCAAATAATTGCATTTCCATCGACCTTTCCGCCGTATCCGAGATGGGCCCCTCTGTGCGGACATGTCGCGTCATAAACTCCCACGTCACCACCGATCCGTACGGCGATCAGCGAGCGGCCGGAGAGGTCGAGGACGGTGACGTCGTCGCCGAGGTCGGCACCGAACGCCAGCTGCGTCCACCCCGAGGAGATCGACAATTCCCCCTCCTTTCGATTGGCCCGAAACCACGGTTACCTCACCATGGAAAATCCATTCCTGAATAATTATTCGCCATTGCCTGGCAAGCCTCAAAAGTTTACGGTACAGGAACGGCGCCCAACCGAAAGAGGTGACTCGAATGACCGAGAACAATCCCTTCAAGGATCTGTCCGCGGTGCCCGCGAGAGATCCGGACGACCTGCAGCGCGCGGAGAACCTCCAGAAGAAGGAGCAGTCGCGGACCGTCGCCGATCTGGGCCTCGCGACCCCGGAGCAGCTGGAGCAGCTGCCCAGGATCCGCGACCTGACGGTCCACGACCTCAACGACCTCGCCGCCGAGTTCAGCGGCATCCCGACCGACAACCGCCGTGTCGCGGCCCTGAGCCTCGACGACCTGCAGGACCTGGAGGGTGTGTTCTTCGAGTTCAAGCGCGCGGTCGGCAGCGACCTGGTCAGCCGCAGGGCCACGGTGCGCAGCGTCGACGTCTCGTGCTGCTGCTGCACGCCCTGCTGCTCCTGCGCGGCGGCCGACATGACCCCCACGGCCTCCTAGCGCCTTGGCGACACAGGAACCGCTGAGCGGCCGGGAGCTCCAGATCGCCCGTCTGGGCCCCGACGAGGCCGTCGCGAAACGTGGGCTGACAGAGGTGCGGCTGGCCGCACCGGGAATCGGCGCCCTGCTCGACCGGATCGCCGAACTCGCGGACGGATCGCGTTCGCTGGACGAGCTCGTCGACGCCTTCCCCCCGCAGGAGCGGGAGGGCGCCCGCGAGGTGATCGTCAACCTGCGGGCACGGGGCCTGCTCGGCGAGGACGCGGGTGACGACCCCGCGGCCCGGTTCTGGTCGAGCATGGCGCGGCTGTCCCCCGACGGGCCCGGTGAGATCGCGAAGTCGGCGGTGCTCGTGACCGGCACCGGCCGGGTCGCCGACGCGCTCACCCGGTCGCTGGTGGCGTGCGGTGTGGGCCGGGTCGGGTCGCGGCCCGCGCCGGCGGCCGGAGAGGACGGCTGGGACCTCTGGTGCGCCGCGGCCGACGGCCCGGCCGACCCCGCCCTCGTCGACGTGGCGCGGCGCGCGCTCGACGCGCGCGTCGTCCTGCTGCCCGTCTGGATCGACGACCTCGTCATCCGGGTCGGCCCGCTCACCCATCCCTTCGACACCGCCTGCCTGCGCTGCTACCTGCTCAGGATCGACTCGGGCGACGTGTGGCGCGAGGCCCACGCGATGCTGCGCGCCCAGCGTTCGCCCGGCGCGGGGTTCCTGCCCTCGATTCCCTCGGTGGCCGGGGAGATCGCGGCCACCGAGGCCGTCAAGCACCTCGCCGGGCTGCCGGTGACCGCGTGCGGCCGGGTCATCGAGGTCGGTCTCGTGCCGTTCCGCTCGGCCGTGCGCCGGGTGCTGCGGGTGCCGCGCTGCCCCGACTGCGGCGGGACGGCCAGGCAGGGCGCGCCCGTGATCACTCACGGCTCCCAGCTCTCCGAATGACCCGTGACGGCTCCGAACCTGTCGCGAACGAGACCGCCGGGACCGCCGGAACCGCCAGGACCACCGCGGTCATCAGGACCATCGCGGTCATCAGGATCACCGGAAAAGGAGGCCGATGGATCTGCTCGACGCGTGGACGGATCTCGTGGATCCCCGTACGGGCATCGTCCGCGAGATCACCGAGCTGCGGATCGACGACGACGACCCGCGCTTCGTCCACTACCTGTCCGAAGCCTGTTCCACCGAGGCGATGGGCTTCCTGAAGAACTTCGGCAACAACGGCGGCGCCGCGACCGATCGGCGCAGGGCCCTGGCCAAGGCGGTCGGCGAGGCGGTCGAGCGCTACTGCTCGGCCTGCTTCTCCTACGACGACCTCCTGGTCTCCGCCTACGACGACCTCGACAGCCCGGCCACCCCGCCGGGCACCTACGCCCTCTACCGGCCCGAGCAGTACGCCACCCCGGGTTTCCCCTGGCGGCCGTTCACGTCGGCCACCCGGGTCGCCTGGACGCGCGGGCGTTCCCTGGTCACCGGGGAGGAGATCCTGCTGCCCGCGGCCTTCGTGTACGTCCCCTACCACTACCGGGCGGAGACGCCGATCGCCCAGCCCATCTCCACCGGCCTGGCCTGCGGGCCCTCCGTCCAGGAGGCCACGGTGTCGGCCCTGTGCGAGGTCGTCGAGCGTGACGCGTTCACGCTCATGTGGCAGGGACGGCTGAGCCGTCCCCGGATCAGGCTCGACCGCCTGCCCGACTCCCTCACCGACCTGGTGCGGCGCTTCGAGGAGGTCGGGCTGGCGGTGCACATGGTCGACATCGGCACCGACGTCGGCTGCCCGTCCGTCATGACGATCGCGGAGGGCTTCACCCGGACGTCACCCGCCCTCGCCTTCGCCGCGGCCTCCCACCCGGACGCCGAGGTCGCCTGCCGCAAGAGCCTGGAGGAGCTGGCGCACACGCGGAAGTTCTCCGTCCAGGTGATGGACTACCTGCCCCCCGTCCCCGTCGACGTGGAGTCCGGCCATCCCGCCGTCGACGGCCAGCGGGCCCATCTGCGCTACTACTGCCCGCAGGAGTCCAAGGAGTACGCCCGTTTCTCCTGGGACTCCTCCCAGGAGACCGACCTCGACCTGTCCGGCGACCGCGACCTGTCCCTCCGCGCACTCGTCGCGGGGGTGGCGGCGACCGGTGAGGACGTGATCGCCTGCGACCTCACGACGCCGGACGTCGCGGAGCTCGGCCTGTCGGTAGTGCGGGTGGTCGTCCCCGGCCTGCACCCGCTGCACATGGGCCACTCCAACCGGGCGACGGGCGGGTGGCGGCTGACCTCGCTGCCCGGCTGGTCCCCCGGTGAGGACAACCCGCATCCCCACCCGTTTCCCTGACGAGGAAGATCCCCGACGAGGAAGGGCCACCATGCATCCGGTCGACGCGTTCCTGCTGGAGGAGAGCGAGGAGGCGGTCTGGGAGAGCTTCCACGAGAACTCCAAGACGAGCCGGGCCACACCCCACCTGTACTTCGACAGGCACCCCGCCGACAGCACGGTCGTCGCGGTGATGAACGGGCTGCGCGAGACGAAGCCGTACCGCGACCGTCCCCGGATCGCGCTGCCGTACGAGCTCCCGCCGTCGAAGATCGATCTTGACGAGGCGCTGATCGGCCGCGAGTCCGCGCGGGGGTTCGGCCGGGGGCCGGTGGGGTTGCCCGACGTGTCGAAGGTCCTGCGGTGCGCGTACGGGGTGACCAGGCCCAACGCCGACAACCGCTACCCGCGCCCCTTCCGGGCCGTCCCCTCGGGCGGCGCCCTGTATCCGCTGGAGCTGTATCTCTGGGCGCGCGACGTGTCCGGCCTGGTCAGGGGGCTCTACCACTACGATCCGACGGCGCACGAGCTGCACGAGCTGGGCGAGTTCGAGGCCGGGAGCTGCTTCGTCCAGTCCGAGCTCGTCGGCGCGGCACCGGCCGTGCTGCTGGTGTCGGCGGTGTTCCAGCGCTCCGTCTTCAAGTACGGCGAGCGCGGCTACCGCTTCGTGCTCATCGAGGCGGGGCACGCCGTGCACAACGCGGTGCTCGCCGCCTCCGGGCGCGGCCTGGCGGCGGTGCCCGTCGGCGGCTACTTCGACCGCGAGCTCGACGACCTGCTCGGCTTCGACGGGCTGCACGAGTCGGTCGTCTACAGCCTCCTCCTCGGTTCCCGGGAGGCGGAATGACCGAGGTGACCGGGACGGCCGAACTGAGCGACACAACCGGGACGACCGGGACGACCGGGACGACCGGGACGACCGGGACGACGGGAACAGCCGGGACGACCGGGACGTGGCCGCTGACCGTCACCGCCCCCGGTCCGGCGCGGCAGGGCGCCTCCGCGCTGGCCTCGCTGGTGCACCCGCTCGACCCCGGCGTGTTCCGCACCGCGTACTGGCAGCGCAGGCCGCTGCACGTCCAGGGGCCCGCCGGCCGGTTCCGCGACCTGTTCACCATGGCGGACCTGCGCGAGGCGGTGAGCCGCCAGCGCGAGCTCGGCCTGCTCATCCGCGCCAGCGGCGACCACGAGGGCGACGGGGGCGCCGCCGGGGCGCACGTCGCGGTGGAGGCCGCCGACGTGGCCGGGCATCTCGGGCGTGGCGCCTCGATCTGCGTGGAGCCCATCGAGCGCGCCGCCCCCCGGATCGCGGAGCTGGCCGCCCGGCTCAAGCACGAGCTGGGCCACCACGGCGACGCGAGCGTCAAGTGCTATCTCTCACCGCACGGCTACGGTTTCAACACCCACTTCGACGCCCACGTCGTGACGACCCTGCAGCTGGACGGGCACAAGCGCTGGCGCCTGTCACGGGCACCCGGTGTGCCGTTCCCCCTGGGCAACGCCTTCGCCGGCCCGGACGGCGGGGTGCGCTACATCGGGCGGGCCCCCAGCTCGGTCCGTCCCTGGGAACGCCCGGAGATCGCCGAGGAGGCGTTCGCCGAGGTCCTGCTGGGTCCCGGCGACGTGCTGTGCCTGCCCGCCGGGACCTGGCACAGCGCGAAGGCGGTGGGGCACTCCCTCGCCGTCAACATCGCGTTCGCCCCCGCCGACATCCTCAAACTCCTCACCGACGCGGTCAGGCCCCGCCTGGAGGAGCGGGAGACCTGGCGCTCCGGGCTACCCGCGACCGGCGGAACGACCGGGAGGCCATCCGAGGCTCCGTCCGGGAGTTCGTCCGGGGCTCTGTCCGGGACTCCGGTCGGGGATCCGGTCGGGGATCCGGTCGGGGATCCGTCGAGGGAGAACACCGGGAAGGCGTACGTCACGGCGGCGGGTGACACGAGCGGCACGACGAACGCGACAGGCACGGCGGGCACGGCGGGCGCGGCGGGCGCAGCGGGCGCAGCGGGCGCAGCGGGCGCAGCGGGCGCAGCGGGCGCAGCGGGCGACACGACGAGCAGGACGGCGGGTGACGTGGCGGGTGCGGTGGCGGGTGCGGTGGCCGGGTTCCTGGCGGAGCGGCGGGAGGAGCTGATCGACGCGCTCAGGGCGCTCCCGCTGGACGGCGCCCTGCTGGCGGCGGCGACCTCCGCCTCCCCGGGCAGCGCCGCCGCCCGGATGGCCGCCCAGCCCCCGGCCGTCACCGGCACGGACGACCGCAGGCTGCAGTGCGTGCTGACCGTGGCGAACGCCGAGGTCGCGGCAGGCTGGTACGAGCGGATGCTCGGCTGCCGCGTCCTGGCGGCGATCCCGGAGTTCGGCTGGATCGAGCTGGCGTCCCCGGTGCCCGGGGTGAGCATCGGCCTGTCGGAGATCCCCACCGACGGGGTGAGCCGCGGGGCGGTGCTCGACTTCCGGGTGGACGACCTGGAGCGCGTCCGCGAGCTGCTCGACGGCGACGGGACCACCCCGCCGGCCCGCACGCGCGACGTCGCGGGCGTCGCGCGGTTCCTGGAGGCGAGCGACATCGACGGCAACCGGTTGATGTTCTACCAGCCGGACGACGACCGGAAGAGGATCTGATGGGCAGGCTGGACGACAGCGTCGTCATCGTGACGGGCGGGGCCAACGGCATCGGCCGCTGGTACTGCACGGCCCTCGTCCAGGAGGGCGCCCGGGTCGTCGTGTGCGACATCGACGAGCAGAGCGCGGCCGGTTTCGCCGCCTGGCTCAACGAGCGGGCGGGCGCGGAACGCGCGCACCCCCTCGGCATCGACGTGACCTCCCCCGACGAGACCTCCGGGATGGCCGCCACCGTGCTGTCGCGGTTCGGGGCCGTCGACGTGCTGGTCAACAACGCGGGCAGCTACCCGCACGTGGCGTTCGAGGACATCGACCACGACGCCTGGCGGCGGGTGGTCGCCCTGAACCTCGACAGCGTGTTCCTGTGCTGCCGGGCGGTGCTGCCGGTGATGCGGAAGCAGGGGCACGGCGTGATCGTCAACGTGACGACGAACCTGGTGTGGTCGGGGCTGTCCAACATGGCCCACTACATCGCGGCCAAGTCGGGGGTGATCGGGCTGACCAAGGCCCTCGCCCGCGAGTACGGCGAGCACGGCGTCCGGGTGAACGCGCTGGCCCCGGGGGCGGTGGTCCCCGACCTCCCGGACCGCCGCCTCACTCCTGCGGGCCAGGAGGCCGTGCAGGAGATCCTGCAGTACCAGTCCGTCAAACGGCACCAGCACCCCCGCGACCTCGTCGGCACCATGCTGTTCCTCTGCTCCCCCGACTCGGAGTTCATGAGCGGCCAGGTCCTGACGGTCGACGGCGGCCTGACCATGCACTGATCCATGCACTGATCTCCGTGCCTCGAATCTCCGTGCCTCGAAACCGGATGGGGCGAGTGCCCGGCGAAGACGGCCCCCGACGACACCGAGCGACGCTGATTGACGCTGATTGACGCCGATGACAGAGCCCGCGTACGACCCCCGTGCCCCGGAGATCCACGCCGATCCCTATCCCGCCTACCGCGCCCTGCGCGAGCACGATCCGATGCGTCTCGTGCCGGGGGCCCGCCTGTGGTTCCTCACCCGGCACCGCGACTGCCTGGCCGTGCTCGGCGACGCCCGCTTCTCCGCGCGGCAGGGGCAGCGGTTGCGGCAGGGGCACGCGGCGCTGCCGGTGTCCATGCTGAACACCGACCCGCCCGACCACACGAGGCTCCGGCGGGCCGCGACGCCCGCGTTCCGGCCTCGGGCGCTTCGCGAGTACGAGCGCGGGCTCGCCCCTCTGGTCACCGCGTGGGTGTCGCGGGTCCGCGAGGCGGCCGGCTCGGGCCGGGAGATCGACCTCGCCGCCGGGTTCGCCCGCCCGCTGGCCGTCCGGGTGATCGCCGGTTTCCTCGGGCTGCCGGACGACGACCTGCCCGACTTCGGCGGCTGGGCCGACGCCGTGGCGGGCAACCTCGACCCGTTCGCCGATCGGGCGGGACGCGGGGAGGAGGCGATGTCGGCGATGGCGGCGATGTGCGACCGGTTCGCCGACCACCTGTTCGCCAGGATCGCCGACCCGCGCCAGGACGCGTTCACCGTCTTGGCGCGGGGGCACGCCGAAGGGCTGATCGCCCCGGCGGAGGCGATGGCCACGGCGGGTCTCCTCGTCGTCGGCGGCGTCGAGCCCCTGGCCGACATGATCACCAACGCCGTCGCCGCCCTGCTCGCCGAACCGGGCCGCTGGCACGACCTCACGAGCCCCGGCCGGTCGCCGGAGAGCCTGTCATCGGAGAGCCTGTCACGGGGGAGGACCCGCTCATCGGAGACCCGGTCGCCGGAGCGGCGGGCCGTGGAGGAGTTGCTGAGGATCGACCCGCCCATCCAGTTCACCGCGCGCACCGCCAGGGAGGATCTCGTCGTCGGCGACCGGGTCATCCGCCGGGGTGACGGCGTCGTGCCGCTGCTCGGGGCGGCCAACCGTGACGGCGCGAGGTTCGCCGACCCCGACCGGCTCGATCTGGGCCGTCGCGTCAACCCGCACCTGTCCTTCGGGGCGGGGCCGCACGCCTGCCTCGGCGCGCCCCTGGTCAGGCTGCTCGCGCGGCTGCTGGTCTCGGCGGTCCGGGGCTGCGGGGCCGAGCCCCGGCCGGGCGCGCCCGCCATCCGCCGGCCGGGCACCGTTCCCCGCGGTTACGCGTCCCTTCCGGTGCGCTGGTCGTGAGGGCCGCCGGACAGGCTGAGCGCCACCTCGGCGGCGGCTCTCAGGCCGCTGGCCAGCGCCCCCTGGACGAGACCGCGCAGCTCCGGTGCCGCCGACGCCTCCCCGGCGAAGAAGACGGTGTCGCCCAGCGGCTCGGCCCACGCGGCGGAGGCGGCCCCGGCACCGGCCACCGGGACGCTGTAGGCGCCGCGCGACCACGGGTCGCGTCCCCAGTCCATGACGAGCACGTCGTCCACGCCCCCCAGGCCGGGGCCGAGCGACCTGATCAGGTCGTTCTCCCATCCGGGCCGTCGCGCCAGCCGCGCGGAGGGGCCCTTGACGTGGCCGGTCGTGAGGCGCGAACCGGCCCGGCGGGTCCAGAGGCCGCCGGGAGGGCCGGTCAGCAGGAACGAGCGGGAGCGGGCGGCGGGTGCCGCGCTGACCAGCACGACCACGACGGCGTCGCACGAGGCGAGGACCTCGGCCGCGCCGATCCTGCTCCGGGGCAGCGGCGGGTCGAGGACGAGGCCCCCCGCGACCACCGGCGGGGGCGGGGTGACCACGGCCGCACGCGCGCGGATCACCGCCGAGGCGGTCGCGACCTCCACACCGCCGGTCCCC
This sequence comes from Streptosporangium sp. NPDC002524, assembly GCF_040295985.1. Classification (NCBI taxonomy): domain Bacteria; kingdom Bacillati; phylum Actinomycetota; class Actinomycetes; order Streptosporangiales; family Streptosporangiaceae; genus Streptosporangium; species Streptosporangium sp. NPDC002524. Next base: position 202,156 of record NZ_JBEOWK010000013.1, read on the forward strand.
CAGCGCAACCTCTCGGCCGGGGAGCCCGTACGGATGTCCAGCCCCCCGGCGAGCGCGTGGACCACCCGGTCGAACCCGTCCACGACCACGCGCTCCCCGCCCCGCCCCCGGCCGTGGTACGACGCGGCGGTCTCCGCCAGGTCGAGCAGCGCCGGGTCCTGTCCCACCACCTGTTCCATCCAGGAGCGCGCCAGCGCGCGGGCGGGCGGGGCGAGGCCGGAGAGGGCGCGGCCGACCGTGCCGGACAGCGGGTGCGACGCGTACAGCCCGTCCTCGGCGACCCAGGGCAGGGGGCGCACCCGCGCGGCGAGGGCGGCGGCGTCGTGGTGCGCGCCCTCGGAGACGACCACGAACCCGGCGGCGGGCTCCATGGGCGCGGTGGTGATCCGCTCCTCGCGGAGCAGGTCGTCGAAGGCGTCGCAGCGGGCCGGGTGGACGACCTGGGCGCCCAGCTCGACCGGTCCGGCCAGTCCCGTCCTGAGGGTGCGGACCCTGCCGCCGATCGCGGGCCTGGCCTCGGCCACCACGACGCGGAATCCGCGCGCGGTCAGCTCTCGCGCGCAGGCGAGCCCGGCGACACCGGCACCGATGACCACCACGTCGGCCGTGTCGTCCGTCTCGTCCGTCATGTGACCCACCCGGTCGGAGTCGTCACCGTGCCCCGTCCGATGCGGGCCTTCACCGTGCCCCGTCCGATGCGGGCCTTCACCATGCCCCGCCCGACCCGAGCTGTCACGTGCTCCACCCGACCCGAGCCCTCACCGTGCTCCCCCGATGCGAGTCGTCACCGTGCCCGCCCGTCCTGAGGAGAGAACCGTGGTCTCCACTCCCCCGTTTCCCCACGGGAGCAGCTCATCGCCTGGCCCGGCCGGGGCGGGCGACGGTCAGGCGCTGACCGTTCCGGACAGCAGCACCGTAACAGGGGGGCGGTCGTCCCGCCCGGTGAAACCGGCGCTCCCCCCGCCGGGCCCGCCCGCCTCCGCACCGGGTCCGGCGGGTTCCTCCGCATCGGGTCCGGCGGGTTCCGCTCCGGATCCGGTGGTTTCCGTGCCCGGCCCGAGGGGGTCCGTACCGGGCCCGGCGAGTCCCGTACCGGACGCGATGGGCCGCACTCCGACGGCTTCCTCCCCAACCACCTCCACCTCGACCACTTCCACCTCGATCGCCTCCGCTTCGACCGTCTCCGCTTCGACCGCGACGGGCCGCGCTCCGGCGGCCTCCGCTCCGGCGGGCCGCACGCCGACGGTCCGGCTGGCCACCGCGTTCGGGGATCTCGCCGTGCGGCTCGGCGTGCGCGACGACGCGGGCGCCGTCGCGGACGAGCTGCTGCGGGTCACCGGGGAGCCCCGGCGGCGTTCCCTGCTCACCGGCTCCGACGTGCCGGTCGAGGTCTCGCTGAAGCTCGACGAGCGGGGTGTCCCGTCCCTGCGCTGCGTCGTGGACCTGGTCGGGCACCGGCCCGGCGAGTGGGCGGACTCCCTGACGCGTGCCCGGTCCGTCGCCGGGTGCTCCACCGGGGAGCAGGCCGCCCGGATGGCCGGGCTGTTCGAGGCCCACCTGGCCGGGGCCCCCGCCGACCTCCCGGCGCCGCTGATGCTCGGCCTGGGCTACGGAGCCGGTGGCGGCGGGCGCGGAACGGTCTACTTCAGGACCGGCTGGCTGCGCCCGGACGAGCTCGCCACCAGGCTCCCCACCCTGGCGGAGACCCTCGGGCGGGCGGAGCGCCTGCACGGCTGCGGGCTTCCCGGCGCCGTCGAGGTGATCGGGTACGACCTGGCGGGGGGCGAGCTCACGGCGTGGAAGACCTACAAGTGGCTGCCCGCGAGTCGGGGCCGTACCCTCGCCAAGCGTGCGGGGACGCACCCGGACCTGCTCCCCGCCACCCGGCTGCACGACCTCTTCGTCACCGCGGCGCGGCCGGGGCCCGCCGATCGATCACTCTTCCTGCAGCTGTCGCACGACGGGACCACCACGCGGCAGAAGATCTTCTTCCTCTGCGCCGCGTGGGGGTGGGACGACCCGGCGGGGCTCGCGGAGCTGCTCGGGTTCCTGCGGAGGTCGTACGAGCACGACCTCACCCCGCTGCTGCGCCTGCGGGAGGCGATGGCGGCCCACGGGACCGGGGTGAGGCTGGGGCTGATCGCGCTGGGCGGCGACGCGCGCCGCCCCTCGCTGACCTTCTACTTCTGGCCCACCTGACGGCCGTTCCGATGGCCGTCCACGGCTACCCGGGAAGCCCCGGGGAGCCCCGGGGAGCCCCGGGGAGCCGGGGCCGTCAGGTGAAGCGGTAGGTGGTGGTGGAGGCGAACCGCTCGCCGGGGCGCAGGACCACCGAGGGGAAGTGCGGCCGGTTCGGCGAGTCGGGGAAGTGCTGGGTCTCCAGGCACAGGCCCGCGTGCTTCCCGTACGCGGTGGCGACGCCGTCCAGGAAGTTGCCCGTGTAGAACTGCACGCCCGGTTCGGTGGTGGTGACCTCCATGGTGAGCCCCCCGGCCGGCTCGCGGACCTCGATGCCGCCGCGCAGGACGTAGCAGTGGTCATAGCCGCCTCCCAGCCCGGGGTCGGCGATCCGCTCGCCGATCTCGTACGGCGAGGTGAAGTCGAACGGGGTGCCGGTGACCGGGGCGAGCTCCCCGGTCGGGATCTGCGTGGCGTCGACCGGCAGGTAGTGGTCGGCGTCGATGCGGACCACGTGCTTGAGGACGTCGCCGCCCCCGGCGAGGTTGAAGTAGGAGTGGTTGGTGAGGTTCAGCACGGTCGGCGCGTCGGTGACCGCGTCGTAGTCGAGCCTGATCGCGTCGCCGGTCAGCGTGTAGGTGACCGAGGCGGTGAGCGTGCCGGGGTAGCCCTGCTCGCCGTCCCGGCTCACGTACTCCAGGGTGACGGCGGTGCCGGAGGCGTCGGTGATCCGCCAGACCCGGGTGTCGAAGCCTTGCGGCCCGCCGTGCAGGCTGTTGGGGCCGTTGTTGACCGGCAGCTCGTGGTCGCGGCCGTCGAGGGTGAACCGCCCGTTCGCGACGCGGTTGCCGTACCGGCCGACCACGGCGCCGAAGTAGCGGCTGCGCGTCAGATAGTCGCCGAGGTTGTCGTAGCCGAGGACCACGTCGACGCCGGAGACCTCCAGCGACTGCAGGATCGCCCCGTAGCTGAGGATCGCGGCGCGCATCCGCCCGTTCGACAGCACGTGCCGCTCGACCCGCTCGCCCGACGGGGTGGTTCCGAAGCTCATGTGCGCACCTCTCCGGTGGATTCACGGACGACCAGGCTGGTGTCCAGGGTGGCGAGGGTGGGGGTGGCACCCTCGCCGAACGACTGCAGCAGCAGGTCCACCGCCATCCGCCCGGCGGCGGCCGTGGGCATGGCCACGGTGGTCAGCTTGGGCCGGTTCAGCCGCCCTGACACGATGTCGTCGACGCCGACCACGCTGACGTCGTCGGGGACGCGCACGTCGCGCTCGTACAGGCCCTCGATGAGGCCGATGGCCACCAGGTCGTTGTAGGCGAGCACGCCCGTCACCCCGGAGGCGATCACCTCCGCCGCGACGGCAAGGCCGCCCCGCTCGGTGGGCGCGTTCGGGCCGAGGATGACCAGCTCGACGCCGCCCATCGCGGTGGCGGCGGCGCTCATCTCGCCGCTGGTCCACGAGCCGCTCGGCCCGGAGAGCAGGGCGATCCTGCGGTGGCCGAGGCCGGTGAGGTGCTCGATCGCGAGGCGGGCGCCCTCGCCGACGTCCATCAGGATCGTCGGCAGGCCCTTCATCCGCCGGTTGACCACCACGAACGGCACGTCGGCGTGCAGGCGCTCGATGGCCCGGTTGGAGAGCCGGGGGCTGCAGAGCAGGACCCCGTCGACCTGCTTGGCGAGGGTCTGGATCAGCTCCTCCTCGACCAGCGGGTCCTCGTCGGTGTCGGCCACGAACACGTGGTAGTCGCGGGCCCTGGCGTGCGCCTGGGCGGCCTTGATCAGCGGCGGGAAGAACGGGTTGGAGATGTCGGCGACGATGAGGCCGATGTTGTGGGTCCTGCCGGTGGTGAGGGCCCGCGCGGCGCGGTTGGGGCGGTAGCCGAGGTCCTCGGCGACGGCGAGCACCCGGTTGCGGGTGTCGGTGTTCACCAGGTGGGGCGCGGAGAAGGTGCGGGAGACCGTCGAGACGTGCACTCCCGACGCCCGCGCCACATCCCTGATCGTCGCTGCCACCATGCTCCTTCGCCCTGACCCGTATCGGGCCCTGAAGCACATTAGTGCAAGCGGTTGCGTGACTGTCAACGCTGGAATCGGATGCTTTGCGAAGCGGTACGAGATCGGTTGTGCACCCCTGGCTATCAGAAATACCGAAAAATCCGCAGATGACAGGTGATTTACCAAATTGGGCCCTTGACGTTGCCGGAAGATGTCCTCAATGTTTCTTGCAACCGGTTGCAGCTCGTAACGCCGACTCGGAGGGAGTCAACGGCGATGTCGATCACCACGGCGGATCCCCCGGCGCCCGTGACGGCGAGGCCCCCGGCACCGGTGACGCGCGTGGCGGCGGTCTCCCTGACGAGCTCTCCGACGAGCTCCCTGACGAGCGAGGAGCGGTGAGCGGCCGATGACACGAACACGTGGAAGGGCTCGCCGGACCGGCCGGGTCCGGCCCGGTCCCGGCCGGGCCGGACGGCCGGCGACGGCGCGGCGGGCGCGGCCCGGGGAGCGGGGACTGCGATGGGAGATGGCGTGATGGAACCGGTTCGCGTGGTGCTCGCCGGGGCGCACGGGCACGGCTGGTGGCACCTGTCGAACGTCCGGCGGCTGTCCGAGGCCGGGCTGGTGGACCTGGCCGGGGTGTGCGACGTGCGGCCCGTCGACGACCTGCCCGAGGGGGCGGAGTTCTCCGGCGACCTGGCCGGGCTGATCGGGCGTACCGGCGCCGAGGTGACGATCCTGTGCACGCCCATCCACACCCACGCCGAGCTGGCGGAGAAGGCGCTGCGCGCCGGCTCGCACGTGCTGCTGGAGAAGCCGCCCGCCGCCACGTACGCGGACTACCTGCGGATCGTCGCGGTGGTGGAGGAGACCGGGCTCGCCTGCCAGGTGGGGTTCCAGAGCCTGGGCTCGGAGGCGATCCCGGCCGTCCGGCGGATGATCGCCGAAGGGGCGATCGGCCGGGTCACCGGGATCGGCGCGGCGGGCGCCTGGGAGCGTCCCTACTCCTACTACGACCGGGTGCCGTGGGCCGGGAGGCGCGAGGTCGGCGGCGTTCCCGTGATGGACGGCGTCCTCACCAACCCGCTCGCGCACGCGACCGCGACCGCGCTGGCCGTCTCCGGCGCGGGGGTCGAGGACGTCGAGGTCGAGCTCTACCGGGCCAACGCGATCGAGGCGGACGACACCTCGTGCGTACGGGCGCGGATGGACGACGGGACGGTGGTGACGGTCGCGGTCTCGCTGTGCGCGGACCGGCGGCACGAGCCGTACCTGATCGTGCACGGCGAGAGCGGGCGGATCCGGCTGACCTACACCGAGGACCGGGTCGAGTTCGACGGGACCTCGGTCGTCCACCCCAGGACCGACCTGCTGGAGAACCTCGTCGCGCACATCCGCGACGGCGCCGGCCTGCTCGTGCCGCCGGAGAGGACCGCCGGTTTCATGCGCGTCCTCGACGCGGTGCGGCTGGCGCCCGAGCCCCTCGCCATACCGGACGTGTTCCAGGAGGTCGGCGACGAGCGCCGGGTGCTGCCCAGGATCGCCGAGGTGACGGCGACGAGCGCGGAACGGCTCGCGCTCTACTCGGAGCTCCGGGTGCCCTGGAGCGGGCGGCGTCCCGGGACGGAGCGGCCGCCCTCCGGCTGCGACCTGCCCGGGGCGGTGCGTCCCACGGGCCGGCGGCCCTCCGGCCGGCCATGACCCCGGCCGGACATGTTCGCGGCCCAGCCGACCGGAGCGCGGGCGTCGTACGCGCGGCGCGACGGCGGCTGGGCCGTCAAAGCGGGGCGGGGGGGGCCCCCCCCCGGCACGGCCCCCGTGGCCGTCACCGGTCCGGGTCGCCAGAATCCGCGGATTCTCCTGTCAGATGGGTCTCGTGGTCGAGTGTTGGCGGGTTCCGGGTTCTGGCTCGTCGATCGCGTGGGGTTCACGCGGACGCGAGCGGCCTTTCCCGGCTGGTCGCGTCGAGTGGCGTCGGCGACGGCACGCGCACTTCGTCGTCCCCCGTTTCCGCGGGTTCCGGCCCCGGCGGACGATTATGCGGTACGCCCCGGGTCTTGCCGCAAGCCCCCCGGCCCGCTATACGTTGAGAGTGGAAAGGAGTGGATTCTCCCCTTTCCCCCTCCCTCTCCTCGCCCGCCGTGAACGGGCCACCTTGCAGGGAAACGCGCCGCTTCCCGGGAAACGCACCGCGTACGCCGACGCCGCCGGATGACCGTGTAACCGGCCCGCCCGGCGATGGGGGAACCCGGCGGCGTCATCCGCGCGATCCTCCGCCGAACATCCCGGCGGCGTCGATCGGGCGCTCCGGCCGCGGCTCGTGCGTTTCGCCCTTAGTGCTTGCAAACTACCACCACTTGGCACTACGGTCCCGAAAAGCGGTTGCAAACCACAAGCGGAAGGAGTCACCCGTGCTGAGGCAGGTAGCGGAGGGTGTACTGGTCCACGAGAGCGAGTTCTGCCAGAGCAACGCCGTCGTCGTGCACGGCCGGGCCGGCGTGTTGCTCATCGACCCCGGGGTGCAGGAGCACGAGATGGCCTGCCTCGCGGACGACCTGTCCGATTCGGGGCAGGACGTCGTGGCGGGCTTCTCGACGCATCCGGACTGGGACCACCTGCTCTGGCACGAACGGCTCGGCACGGCCCCTCGCTACGGCACGGCCCGCTGCGCGGCCGCCATCCGGGAGCAGCTGTCGGCCCCGGGGGCGAAGGCCGAGATCGCCGACCACCTGCTCGAGACGGAGATCGGCGGGAAGGTCCCGCTGGACCTGCTCGGCCTCATCACCGCCCTGCCCGCAGGCACGGCGCGGATCCCGTGGGACGGCCCTCACGTCCGGATCATCGAGCACCAGGCGCACGCCCCGGGCCACGCGGCGCTGTTCATCGAGGAACGCGGGGTTCTCGTCGCCGGAGACATGCTCTCCGACGTCCTGGTCCCGATGCTCGACCTGGACGGCACCGCCGACCCGATCGAGGACTACCTCGCGGCGCTACGGCTGCTGGAGGCCGTGGCGGACGACGTCGGCGCCGTCGTCCCCGGACACGGGTCGGTCGGTGGAGCCGATCAGGTGCGCGCACGGATCGAGCGGGACCGGGCGTACGTGCTCGCCCTGCGTGAGGACCGGGTTCCCGACGACCCGCGGATCGGCCCGGCGGCCAAGCCAGGCTGGGAGTGGGTGAGCGACGTGCACGACGGGCAGGCCCGGCGCCTCGCCCGGAGAGGCGAGCGCGACGGGATGACCGGCTAGCGGACGGGACACCCGGCCGCATATCCGTCCCGCCGGCTCCCTCGACGTGGAAGGCGAACCCGGGGTCGTACGCACTACTGGTGCTACTGGTGCTACTCGTACTGCTCGTCGGGGGCGTCGACCCTGACGAGGCTCTTGCCGGTGAGCTGGGGGTAGATGACGCCGGTGGTCATCTTGCCGAAGGTCTGCGGGATCCAGGTGCCGGTGACCTCGACCCAGGTGTCGGTGGGCGGTGCCTGCAGTCCCCTGACCGCGACCTTCAGGGGGAAGGCGTCCGCGGCGCAGCAGGCGATCTGCATGCGGGTGACGTACCACTGGCCCTTCCTCTTGGCGGGGGAGACGAAGCCGGTCAGCTTGACCTCGCGGCCGGTGAGGGATTTCTTGTCGTCGTCCCAGGCGCGGCCGATGAAGTCGCCGACGGTCATCTCCACGGCGCCGGTGCCGGTGAGCGGGGTGAAGGAGCCCGGGGTCCGGTCGCGGGGCGGCGGCGTGTCGTCGCGGGAGGCGGCGAACGAGCCCAGTGCGGGCGGCGCGATCAGGAAGATCGCGAACACCGGCAGGCACAGCAGCCACGCGACCCGGGGGCCGCCGTGCGCGTGGTCGTGCCCGTCACCGTCACCGTCCCTGTCACTGTCACCGTCATCGCCACTGTCGCCGCCGCCGTTTGCGGGCCCGTGCCCGCTCGCGCCGGGCCGGTCGTGGTCGTGCGGGTGCTCGCGCACGCCCTCCCCGGTCACGTCCTCCTGGGCCCGGATCGCCTGGAACAGGCCGATGAGCCCGAGGACCACCAGCACCGCCCCGGCGCCGATCAGGAACGGCCGGAAGCCGGGTTTGACGTAGTTGAGGTAGGTCGTGGAGAACGCCGAGATCCACAGCACGGCACAGCCCAGCAGGGTGAGGACGAGGTTCTGGGTCACACGGTTCATCGGGGGACGCGGGTTCCTTCCGCCGTGACGGGACGCGAGAGGGAGAGGGGCTTCACAGCAGCAGCCATCCGAACAGGGTGCTCACCAGGACGGCGAGGGCGAAGGTGACCGGGACGAACCTGAGGGCGAAGGCCTTGCCGAACGTGCCGGTCTGCAGCGCGATCAGCTTGAGGTCGACCATCGGCCCGACCACCAGGAAGGCGAGCTTCGCGGTGGGGGAGAAGGCGGTCATCGAGGCGGCCACGAACGCGTCGGCCTCCGAGCAGATCGACAGCAGCACCGCCAGCAGCGCCATGACCAGGACGGCGAGCCAGGGCACCTCGGCGATCGCGGTCAGCCACTCGCGGGGGACGGTGACGTTCATCGTGGCCGCGGCCAGCCCGCCGACGATGAGGAACCCGCCCGCGTGCAGCAGGTCGTGCCGCATCGCCTCCCCGAACCGCGCCCATTTACGGCCGTCGCCGTGCGGCCGGGAGGGGATCCGCAGCCAGCCGGTACGGCCGAACCTCAGCCACAGCCAGCCGACCAGCACCGCCACGGTCAGTGACGCGCCGAACCTGGCCAGCACCATCAGCGGCTGCCCCGGGAAGGCGACGGCGGTCGCGACCAGCACGATCGGGTTGATCGCGGGGGAGGCGAGCAGGAACGCCAGCGCGGCGGCCGGGGCCACCCCCCTGGCCATCAGGCCCGAGGCGACCGGGACGGACGCGCACTCGCACCCCGGCAGCACCGCCCCCGCCACCCCGGCGACCGGTACGGCGGCGGCCGGGTGCCTCGGCAGCGCCCTGGTCCAGAACGACGCCGGGACGAACGCCGTGATCGCCGCCGACAGCGCCACCCCGAAGACCAGGAACGGCAACGCCTGCACGCAGATCGCCACGAAGATCGTGGCCCACGTCCGCAACGCGGGCGCCGTCAGGTGCGGCGCGAGGGCGAGGCGGCCCACCACCAGCAGGACGACGACGAGCGCGAACCCCCACGGCAGGGCGGCGGCGGCCCCCGCGCCCGCCGAGCCCGTACGTCCCCAGGAGTCAGGGGGGAACGGGCTCTCGTCGGTGGCCCACGCGTCCACGTCGCGCGGGCCGGATCGAAGATCGGACATGCGCCCTATCGTGGCAGACCGCTCCGGCGGGCCGGGACGGCCTCCAGAAATCCACATCGTGAAGGCATACGGCGACCTCAAGATCGGACAGAACCCGGAAGCCAAGAGGGGTCAGTGCTTGTCGTCGCCCTCGTCGCCCTCGTCGCCCTCGTCGTCCTGCTCGTTGCCCTGGTCGTCGTTCTGCTCGTCGTCCTGGTCGTCGGCTTGCTCCTCGCCCTGGCCGGTCTCGTCGGCGGTGTCGTCGGTGATGTCGGTGATGTCGGTGGCGATGGTCGTGGTGACGTCGTCCGAGTCGTCCTGGGTGGGGGCGGTGCAGGCGACCCTGAGCGTCTCCCGCGCCGCGGCGGAGCGTTTTTCGTCGACGCGCGCCGCGTAGCCGTCGAGGCTGAACGGGGCGCTCCGGCTGAACGGGGGGTGGACGGCCGTTCGGGCGACCCGGTCGTAGAGCGGCTGGAGCTCACCCCGGAAGTAGGCGTCGGCCAGCTCGGTCTCGGTCACCCCCGCGTACTCCATGAGCGCGGTGATCGCCTGGTGCTGCTCGCCGTACTGGTTCTTGTTCCTGACGAGCGTTCCGCCCTCCAGGAGCAGCTGGGTGAAGTGCTCGGTGAGGCCTTCGTTGAACCAGAAGCCCAAGACCGCCAGCACCGCCGGGCTGGAGAGCCTGTGGACCGTCTCGTGGTACTCGGTGCCGATGCCGGTGCGGTTCTCCTTGATGTATATGTGGTCGTCGATCTGGGTGCCGTTCGTGGTGTCCGACGTGGCGAACCTGTCGTCCGAGCGCGCTTTCTCGATCTCCCCCGGGTTGTCCGGCATCCTGTTGAGCACGAGGAGTGCGCCCATCTCGTCCTGGGTGACGTAGTGGACGTGCTCGTCGCGGAGCCAGCCGGGATCCGCGGGCAGTGTCACGTACTGCTGGAAGGTGGCGCTGCCGGTGAAGAGGGTCACGATCTGCTCCGCGGTCAGCCGCGCCGCCCTGGCCTTCTCGCCCCCGGACTCCGACACGGCCCGCTGTAGCGCGTCGACGACCTGCGGCGTGTTCCCCTCGGGCGTGTTGGAGTCCCTGGACGGGATCAGGTCGCTGACGACCAGGTCGGGGTTGATCACCACTTCCTGCGTGCCCACCGTGATGGCCAGGCTGAACGGGGAGAACTGGCCGGACTCCATCCTCCGGTCCAGGATCCCGGTCTTCGGGTAGGTTCCCGGCGGGACGGGGACGGGCCGCGCGTTCCTGAGCTTGCGCTGGTCCACCGCGGTCTTGGGGAACGCGGACAGCTGGGAGGGGACTGTCACCTCCGGCAGCTCCTTGAGTGTCGCGAGCATTCTCGTCCAGAACTCCGAGTGGTCCGCGTCGTGCCGCTTCTCGGTCGCGTCTATCGCGTCCACCGTCTTCTGGTACGTCTTCTCGACGAGGGCGTCGCGGCCGATGAGGTAGTCACCGTCGTCGAGTGTTGATTTGGAGGCGACCATCGGCACGCCGTTGGGGCCGCGGACGGGCACCGGCTGACCGATCCTGTGCCACATGAAGTCGCCGTATCCCAGCTGCTTCTCCTCGGCGTCGCCGAGTTCGCCGTTCGGCCTCCGCCGGTAGATGGGGGTACGGGCGGGGGCGGGGGTGTTGACCGAAGCGTGGAACCTGGGGTGCTCCACCAGCTCGATCGCCGACGACGTGGGAGCGCCGAAGGGCGCCTCCGAGCCGGAGTCCGTCAGGAGATCCCGCTTGTTCAGGGTCAGCGTGCCGGCCCCCTCGACGTCCTCGGCCTCCTCGGCGGCGTCGGCCTCCTCACCGTCCTCGGGGGTGGACGTCTCCGGCTGGCCTTCCCGCCGGGACGGCCCGGCCTCTACCCGGCTGAGCGCGTCCAGCTCCTCCATGATCGCTCGCGTCGCCGCTTCGATCGTCTCGTCGGCCGTCTCCTCGTTCGTGTCGTCATCGCGGCTCCGCCTGTTTGGTGGCGTGCCGGTTATCTGGCGTTCTATATCGGCCCAGAAGTCCTCGCCGGCATCGTCTATCTCGTCATCGTCGATCTGCGTGGCGGCGATCTGGCGTTGTATCGCGGCCCAGGGGTCATCGTCGCCGGACTCGTTCTCGGAGAGGTCCGGGGAGGAGCGCGGGGACGAGTCGGCGGAGGACGAGTCGGGGGTGGTGGTGCGGGAGGACCTCTTGCGCCGCAGCGATTTTCTCTTCGAGCTTGAGCCGCTCATCGTGCCTCCTCCTGTGTGGTCGGTCTCGTCGTGCTCCCGGTGACCGAGGCGGCCGGGCGGAGGGGGTCCGCCCTCCGCCCGGGGCCTCGGCTCGGGAAGGTCATCGGACGGCGGCCTGGTACGTGAGCACCAGGGTGACGTTGCCCAGGGCGCTCCGGTCGCCTTCGGTGGTGAAGGTCCAGGGGGACGGGCCGCCGCCGTTGAGGCTGAGGCCGGGGGTGGTGAGCGGGACGCCGTCGGCGAGCGGGAGCCGCCGCCCGGTCTCCAGCACCAGCCGTGCCGTGCCCTCGCCGCCCCCACCGCTTCCACCGCCCTCACTGCCCGCGCCGCCCTCGCCGGCGTACTCGTACCTCGCGTACAGGCCGGTGATCCGGCGGCTGCTCATCGCGGGGAACAGCTCGGGGGAGAGCGGCAGCACCAGGGGGCCGTCGCCGTCGAGGAAGGCCGCCCACTCCCTCGGGAAGTCGCGGGCCACGTCGATCAGGTGGGCCGCCGGGTAGGGGCGGAGCATGCCCTTGACCGCCTCGGTGAACACGTCGCCGCCGTGCTCGGCGGTGTAGCGCACGGTGAGTGTCACGTCGGTCAGGGCGCCGGCCGCGGCGGCGCCCCGCGGGCCGCCGCCGAGCTCCAGCCGCCAGGTGGACACCGCGCCGGTGCCCTCGAAGGGCAGGTAGCGCTCGTCGTCGTAGCGCAGCTCGAACAGGCCGTTGTTCTCCAGCGGGTACTCGACCTGCGACAGCGCGATCCGCTGGCCGGGGCGCCAGTCGCCGCGCAGGGTGGCGGGGGCGTCGCCCTGCGGGTCGAGCAGGTACTTGACCGCCTTGGGGTCGGCCTCCAGCACGGTCTTGCTGGTGAGCTGGGTCAGCGTCGCGTTCAGCCCGAGCTGCTCGCCGGCGGCGTCGGTGAAGGTGACCGACACGGTGCGGATCTGGCGCAGGAAGTGGCCGGGGAAGTCCCGGCCGAACAGGTCCTCGCCCAGGGTGAACTCGCACCGGCCGCCGGAGCGCAGCCGCAGCAGCGCCACCGGGTCCACCTCCAGCAGGGACACCCTCTTGGTGATCTCCATGCCGCGGGTGTTGCCGGTGGCGTAGGCGTGGCCGAGCCGTTCCAGGTCCATGCCGAGGCCCTCGGCCGCCTGCAGGCCGCTGCGGCGGCTCTCCCAGTACGACGGCCGGATCAGCTCGGGTTCGCCGTCGGGCACGCCGCGTTCGAACCGGTAGGCCGCCTCGGCCGCCCGCGCCGCCTCGTAGGCCAGCTCGTAGGCCTGGAAGCACAGGCCGGACAGCCGCGCCGACAGCCAGCCGTACAGCTCGGCGCCGGTGAACTTGTCGCGCATGAACGTCGCGGTCGAGGCGTTGTGGGCGGTCTCCTGCTCCAGGATCCGCAGCTCCTGGCGGGCGGCCTCCAGCCGGTGGTTCGCCGCGGTGATCTGGTGGCCGAGCTGGAGCATGTCGCTGCCGGCGATGGCCTGCTGCAGTTTCCAGTCCTCGACGGAACGTTCGTGCTGGGCGCGCACGCCCATCGCCTCGCCGGTCATGCTGAGGCCCTCGGCGGAGGATTCCGCCACCTCACCGGCCTTGTCCAGGGCGCGGCCGACCTGCTCGCCACCCCACTCGGTGCCCAGGATGAACGGGCCGACCTTGACCTGCGGCGCCGGGTAGGCGAACGCGGCGCCGGTCTTGAGGATGGCGGCGACGACGTGCAGGGACGCGCCGATGGACATCATCGCGAGCTGGCCCTGCTCCAGCGGCGACATCCCCTTGTCGACGAGGTCGCCGTAGTGGTCGGAGCGCCCCTTCGCCGCCGACAGGCTCTCCTGCAGCTCGGCCAGGTCCTCCTCGGCGATCCTCACCTGTGCCTGCCGCACGGCGAGTGTCAGGCCGAGGATCGTCCCCTCCTGCCTCACCTGCAGCAGGTTCAGTTCCTCGGAGTCGCGCCGCTCCAGCACGCCCAGCAGGTCGGCGCTGAACTGGCGTACGCGGTCGGTGAGCTCCTGGGCGCGGCGCAGGGCGACCGGGAAGCGCTGCGGCGGTACCGGCACGGTCGCCGCGGCCGCGGCGGCCTCGCCGAGCGGGGTGCCGGCGGCGGCGGCACGCACCAGCCGCATCGGGTCCAGCGGCGGTTCGAACAGCGGCAGCGGCTGGCTGACGCCGAGGATGTTCAGCGATTCGCGGATCTTGCGCAGCCGGTCGATGACCCGCTCCCAGTATTCGGTGAACACGGTGTTGTCGGGGATGTGGAAGTAGGAGTCGGCCACGCCCGCGTTGACCCGGCCCGCCTGTTCCAGCAGGGAGCCGCCACCGGTCAGGTAGCCGAGCAGGTCGAGGTCGCCGGGCTCCCGGTCCAGGTCGGTGAAGCTCTGTGCCCGCGGGGGCAGGGCGGTGCCCAGCCGTTCGGGGGCCTCGCCGAGCAGGTCGAAGGCGAGGATGTACAGCATGCGTGCCTCGTCGACGCTTTCCGGCGTGTACTGCCGGAACAGCATGTCGCCCCAGTCGAGCAGGTTGTCGATGTAGCCCATCACCACGGCCCGGCGGTAGGCGACCGGGCGCAGCCGGGCGATGGCGTGCGGGTCGAACGGGTCGTCGCGGTAGGCGCGCAGCAGGTCGGCCCGGCCGCCCAGGGCCTGGAGCTGTTTCTCCAGGTCGGCGAGGACGGCGGTGCGCTCGCCCAGCGCGGCCACGGCGGCGGCCTGCCCGGGGGTGAGTCCCGTGGTGGCGGCCAGCGCGGTGACGGCGGCGGCGACGGCCCGGTGGGTGTCGTCGGCGGTGACGGTGAGCAGGTCGCTCTCGCGGGGCCGTCCGTCACCGGTGTCGGCGGCGGCGAGCCTGCGCAGCGCGGCCAGCACGTCCGGCAGCCCGGCGTCCTCGACCGTCGTGAGGGGGACGGCGAGCTCGCGCAGCACCTCCAGGTCGCGGGCGCAGCCGTCGGCGAGCGCTCGCAGGTCGGTGCCGAGGAAGGGCAGGAACCGCCAGTGGCCGTGCGGGTTCGTCGGGTCGAAGACGTACTCGTACCACTGTTTGGCGTCCTCGAACCGCTGGGCCTCGTTGAGCGCCTGCGCGATGAGCAGCGGCGCGTGGAAGAAGATCTCCCAGTAGTAGACGCCGTTGGCGCTCTGGAAGTCCAGGTGCGCGCCGGTGGGCAGCCGTCCCTCGTCGACGGTGTCCTCGTGGACCCGGACCGCGGTGGTGGCGCCGGGGTCGGTGGTGACGGCCACCTCGTCGCTCTCCTGGGTGGCGGTGTCCAGCAGACCGGCCACCCCGCCCGACAGCAGCCGCTGGTTGAGCGCGGCGGCGGTGCCGGTGGTCAGCCGGATGATCTCGAAGGGCAGGGCGGTGCGCTCGTAGGGGCGGGGGACGGCCGCGGTCTTGGTGCGGCGCGCGTAGAAGCCGCCGACGAACAGGAACAGGCCCTCGTCGGAGTCCATCGCGGCGTCGAACGGGGTGGGCGACTCGCGGGGCAGCCCGCCCCAGGCTCCGGCGACCGGCAGGTACTCGCCGGCCTCGTCGGGCCCGTGGCCGGTCGCGCCGCGGGCGTAGGCGGCGCCGGAGAACAGGTAGACCTTGTCGCCGCGGGTGAAGGCGGTGTCGATCTCCCTGGTCAGCGGTTTGGGGTAGCCGGTGTCGACGAGGCGGCCGGGCAGGCCGTCGGTGCCGAGGGTGTAGCGGACGTACTCGTCGCCGCTGGTCAGGTACAGCTTGCCGTCGCCGGTGTAGGCCGCGCCGGCCTTCCCGGTCGAGGCCAGGTGGGTGGTGGCGCTGATCTGGTGCTGGGTGGTGGTCCCGGTGGAGGTGATCTTGCGGTAGAAGCCGCTGCCGGTGCCGCCGGCGGTGCCGTTGTCGCCGTTGTCGAAGAAGTAGGTGGTGTCGTCGCGCCACGCGGCGGCGTTGACCCGGGTCTGCGGCAGGCCCGCCCGGTTGCCGGCGAGGGGGAGCGGGTACTTGCTCTGCCCCTCCAGCTCGTCGAGGACGAACCGGCTGCGCCGGGGCCCGCCCTGTCCACCGCCCTGTCCACCGCCCTGTCCACCGCCCTGTCCTCCGCCCTGCCCGCCGCCCTGTCCCGCGCCGTGTCCCCTGCCGGGCCCGTCCGGGTCGGTCTTCCAGGTGTAGCGGGCGTAGAAGTTCCCGGCGAAGGCGAAGGCGAAGCGGTTGCCGACCAGCACCGCGTCCAGCGGCTTGAAGGTGGCCGGCAGGTCCTTGAAGATCCACAGGTCCTCCAGCCGGTGGTCGGCCGGGGGCTCGGGCGGGTTCTTGGCCGCGGCGGCGGCGATGTCCTCGGACGTCGTGTAGCGGCCCAGGCCGTAGGAGACGAAGTACTCGACGTCGTCGGGGGTGGTGAAGGTGATGTCGACCTTCGTCCACGGCGGGAGGCCGTCCCTGTTGGTCTTGATGTTCTTCGGGTAGCCCTCGTCGATGACCTGGAACGGGACGCCGGTGAAGCGGACGTAGCGCTGGCCGGAGAAGACGAAGGTGTGCCGGCCACGGGTGAGCACGGTGTCGACCTTGTCGGCCCTGGGCAGGACGGTGGGGACCAGGCCCCACCGGGAGGCGGTGGCCAGCCGCCCGCTCAGCGCGCCCGCGGGCGTGCCCGCCGGGGCTCCGGCCGGGACCTCGCCCGGCACCGACTCCGCGTACTGGCCGGTGGCGCTGTCGAAGAAGTAGCGGGCGCCGCCGGGCAGCTCGACCGCGGCGTCCACCTGTCCCCACTCCGGCAGGCCGTCGCCGTTGCCCGCCAGCGGCAGCAGGCCGGCCGAGGTGTCGGGGCCGGCGTCGGCCGGGCGGCACAGGAAGCTGCCGCCCTGGACGTCCACGCTGAACCAGGAGCCCGACTCCGCGGCGACCGGGGTGTCGAAGCGGACGACGTCGGCCGGCCTCACCGGGTCGACGAAGATCTTGGCGACCCGTTCGGCCGCCGCGGAGAGGGCCTGGGCGACCTTGTCGTCGGTCTCGCCGGCGACCCACGCCCCGGCCAGCACCTCCAGGACGGGGCCGTGGAAGATCCCGAAGGGCAGGTCGGAGATGCCGGGGATGTCGGCCAGCGCCCGCTCGGTGAGGTCCTCGGCGACGAGTTCGGGGCTGAGGGAGAACATCAGGCCGATGCGCCGCACGGTCGGGTTCCGCGGCTTGCCGTCCTTGTCCGGCGGGTTCGGCGTGGTGAGCGTGTAGGCGCAGGCGACCACGACGGAGGTGCGGTCCTCGCCGGCGGCGACCGGCTGGATGAACAGGGTGACGTTGTCGATGGTGCCGCCGCGCGGGGCGCTCACGCCGAGCGTCTGGGCCGCCACCCACTCCTTGTTCAGGTTCTCGAACGAGTAGAAGATCTTGATCTGCCGGGTCGGCGGCTTGCCGCTGACCTGCTGGCCGTCGCCCCTGGACTCGGACACCACGGTGCTCGTGGCCACGTCGCCGGCGACCGGTTCGACGGCCGCCCAGAACACGAACATCCGGCCGAAGGCGTGCACCGGGTGCACCTGGTCGGCGTCGATCTGCAGGCCGACCTTCTGCCACGGCTCCCAGGACGCCGACAGCCGCTCGCGGCTGGTGAACTCCGCCCGGCGGTGGTAGTAGCGGCGCGGGTCGGTCTTGGTGCGCCCGAACAGCGCCAGCCGGTACGGGCCGTCGGCCGCCCGGTCCTTGGTGTAGACGTAGCCGCCGGCGATGGTGAGGCGGGAGACCTCGGTGTACTCGTCGAGGTAGCGCTTGTAGGCGTGCTCCACCGTCACGGCGGTGATCTCGTTCTGCAGCAGGTCGCCCTCCAGCGCGCGGAAGGCGGGGGTGCGGTCGGCGCGCAGCTCGGGCCGGATGTAGTTCTCCGGGTAGAGGAAGACCTTGCGGTTGGACTCCCACAGCCGGTAGCCGCGCATCCACTGCCACCACTCGCGAATCCGGCGGCGGACCTCCTCGGCGGTCTCGACGGCACCTGCGGCACCGGCGGCACCGGCGGCACCGGTGACAGCGACAACACCGGCGGCAGCGGCGGCACCGGTGCCGCCGGGCCCGTTCGGCGTGGCCCCGTTGGAGGCGGCGGCCCCGGGGGCCCCGGGGGCCCCGGGGGCCTCCAGGCCGAGCAGGTAGCGGTGCACGTAGAGCTGGACGGCGGCGATCGCCTCCCGGACCCGGGAGGTGGTGCCGCGGGGGCCCATCTCGACGTCGATCAGGAACCGGTCGAACAGGTCCCCGGGGGTGCGCAACCCGTCGCCGGGACCGCGGGCGAGCAGGGCCGCGACCAGCGCGTCGCGCCGCAGCACGTTCAGCTCGTCGTGCAGGACGCGCCGCAGCGCCGGCCGGTCCGCCGGGTCCTCGCGGCGGATCAGCAGCTCCTGCAACGCCTCGGCGGCGGCGTCCAGCGCGGCATCGCCGCCACTGCCGCCCTTGTCGGCGTCGTCGGCGTGCAGCCGGGACCACACGTCGGCGTGCAGCGCGGACGGCACGGTGCCCAGCCGGGCGGTGAACGCGAACAGGCCGGCGATCCGGATCAGGAACTCCAGCTCGAACAGCGACTCGTCGGCCGCGCCGTCGGTCAGCAGGCCGACCCGCCGCCGGCACCACCGGATCTCGTCGGCGTCCCAGCCGAACAGGTCGGCCAGGTAGCGGTACGGGTCCTCGACGGCGCTCTCGCCGGGCAGCAGGAAGGCGGCCAGGTCACCGGGGTGGGCGCGGGCCAGCTCGGCGAAGCGGGCGATCGTCCGCACGTCGCCGAGCCGGAAGTCGGCCGTGCCGGACCAGCGGTGCCGCAGCGGCTGCGGGTAGGTCCGGTCGGGGGTGTCGTAGCGCTCGCCGGAGTAGCGGACGTGCTCGGTGTCCCGGCACAGGTAGGCGCGGCCCTCGAAGGAGAACGCGGCGTCGGGCCCGGCGTCGAACGCCTCGGGCAGGTTGCCCCAGTCGCCGGCCACCGGCCGCGGGTAGCCGTCCTCGACGGTTTTCAGCCGGGTCATCCGGTAGCGGGCGTACTGGCCGCCGCAGAAGACGTACAGGTCGCCGTCGCGGGAGGTGAACGCCGCCTCCACGCCCGCCCCGGGGCGGCGGAAGGCGTTGTCCACCACGCCCCAGGTTCCGGCGATCGCCGCCTCGCTCACCCGGCCGTCGTGGACGCGCAGGTGGCGGGATCCGGCGAACAGGTACACGGCGCCGTCGCCGTCCTGGAAGGCCGCGTCGATCGCGTCGCGGAAGGCCTCGGGCAGCTCGGCGATCCCCAGCTCGTCCGGCAGCGCCTCGGCGATGCTCCGGGGGTAGCCCTCGTCGGCGCGGTCGTAGCCGCCGGCGCCGGAGTAGCGCACGTACTGGTCGCCGGAGAACAGCAGGGTGCTCCGGCGGCTCTCCCCGCCGGTCGTCCCGCCGATCGTCCCGCTGATCACCAGGGCGGCGTCGACCCGCCCCCGCTCGGCGACGGTGTTGCGGACCCGGGCCAGCGCCGTCTGCTCGAAGCGCGCGCTCAGCCCGCGCGACAGCACGTGGCAGACGGTGCCCGACAGGATCCGCACGGTGCGCCCGCTCCCGGTCACGGCGTCGACCATGGAGCGCCCGCCGGTCTCCAGCCGGTCGGCCAGGTCCTCGTCGAAGGAGACCGGCAGGCCGGTGAACGCCTCCTCGGCGCGCAGGTTGCCGGCGATCGGCCTGGGATAGCCGGGGTCGGCGTGCCGGTAGGAGGTGCCGGTGTAGCGGACGTACTGGTCGCCGGAGAACAGGTAGGTGACCCGGCTCCCGTCGGCGGCGGTGTCGGCGAACGCGGCGTCGACGACGTCGTCGCCGGTGCCCAGGAAGTTGTTGCGGGTCCGGCCCCAGGCGTCCCTGATCGGCCGCCGCGCCGCCAGGGTGCCGTCGTGGCGGGCGAACTCGCCGGGGAAGAAGAAGTACGCGGCGCCGTCGCGGCCGACGAACGCGCTGGTGAGGCCGTCGGCCTTGGCCAGCCCGCGCCAGACGCGCTCCAGCGGGCGCGGCTGCGACCACGCCCCGGTCACCGGCCCGCCGGTCGTCGTACCGGCCGGGGTGGCCGGGTCCCGGCGCACGTACTGGCCGTCGAACAGCAGCAGCGTGCTCTCGCCGACCGTCAGCACGGCGTCCGGCACGGTGAACCCGGCGGGCCGGTGCTCCTCGGGCACGCCCCAGAACCCGGCGTCGGCGACCCGAGGCACCCCGCCCTGCGGCGCCCGGGTGTAGTCGCGTCCGGTGTAGGTGACGTAGCGCATCGTGCCGTCGGGCCCGGGGGGCTCGAACAGGTACGTGGTGCCGTCCTGGACGTAGGCGAGCGTCACCCGGGTCAGCCCGCCCCAGTGCGCCGCGATCGGCAGCGGCGCGCCCTCGACGTCGGCGTCCATCGCGGCGGCGCCGTCGTAGGCCACGAACTGGTCGCCGCTGAACAGGTACGTCTTCCCGTCGGCGCCGACGAACGCGGCGTCCACCGCGTTGTCGTGGTAGACGTTGTTGCGCGCCCGGCCCCACTCCTCGGCCAGCGGGTAGGCCCGTCCCAGCCGGGCGTCGAAGCAGGACGTGCCCTTGAACAGGTAGGTGTTGCCGTCGGCGCCGTGCAGCACGGCGTCCAGGTCGCTGCGGAACTCCGGCGGCACCGCGCGCGGGAACCTCGGCCGGGCCCGCCTCGGCGCGACGGCCCCCCGCTCCGGCTGGCCGTGCAGGTACCAGCCGCCGCCGTGCTCGGCGAGCAGGGCGCCGTCCTGGTCAAACGCGCAGCCGACCGGCTCGGCGAGGGCGTCGCCGTAGCGGCGGTAGGCGCTCTGGGAGACCGCGTGGCAGCGCCCGCCGCCGAACAGGTAGACGGTTCCCCGGTCGGCGAACGCGGCGTCCAGGGCGGCCGGAGCCTCCTTGAGGGCGCCCAGCCGAGGCTCGCGCGGCAGCGCGGCCAGGACCTGCGGGTAGCCGAGGTCGGGCGCGGACAGGTCGGTGCCGGTGTAGCGGACGTAGTGGTTGCCGGAGAACAGGTAGGTGCGGGTGCGCACGACGCCGTCGGTGCCGGTGTCGTCGGCCACGAGGGTCGCGTCGACGCGCCCGGTGCGGGCGATGGCGTTGACGACGTTGCCCCAGAAACGGGTGATCGTCGCCGGGTGGCGGTCGTCGATCCTGGTGTGGTCGCCGGTCGAGAAGCGCACGTAGCGGGTGCCGGAGAACAGGTAGGTGCGGCCGTCCTTGCCGAGCAGGGCCGCGTCGACGCGGTCGAACGGCAGGTCGTCCCAGTGGCGGCGCAGCGGCCGCGGCTCCGACCACCAGCGGCGCTTGTTGTCGAAGGTGACGTAGTGCCCGCCGGAGAACAGGTACACCAGGCCGTCGCGGCCGGTGAAGACGGCGTCCACCCGGGTGAACGGGGCGTCGGCCAGCGCGTCCGGCAGGTTCCACCGGCCGGCGGCGAGCGCCTGCGGGTGGGCGGCGTCGGGGACGGTGTAGTCCCTGGTCGAGTAGCGCACGTGGAAGGAGGCGTCGGACTCCTCGGAGCCGGTGGTGTAGTGCACCTCGATGCGCTCCCCGAAGGCTCGTTTGCCGGTGATCGGGTCCACGGCGGCCGGGTCGGCGGCGCGGCGCAGCGTCAGCCGGATCCCGTGGTCGGCGCCGACGTGCCACTCGGGGCCGGTCCCGGACACGGGCGCGTCCTCGGCGGCGGCGATGCCGTGCTCCAGCAGCAGCCTGCGCACCGGGTGCGGCAGCCGTCCGGCGTCCAGGTCGCCGGCGTGCTCCACCGGGAGGGTGGTGATCAGCCCGGCCGTGCCGAACAGGTGGGTGGCGCCGCCCAGGGTGAACGCGGCGTCCACCCGCAGCAGCCCGCCCCAGTCGTCGGCGACGCGCCGCGGGTAGCCGGGGTCCACCGTCGAGTAGTCGGCGCCGGAGTAGCGCAGGTAGCGGTCGCCGGAGAACAGGTAGGTGCGGCCGTCCAGGCCGACGAAGGCGGCGTCGACCGTGCCGCCGGGCAGGGCGGCGCCGAGGGACCCCCAGCGTTGCGCGGTGGGCGCGATGTCGGGCCCGTCCGGGCGCAGCGCGACGGTCCTGCCGTTCTTGAACAGGTGCAGCACCCCGGCCGGGTCGCGGAACGCCGCCTCCAGGCCGCCGGTGAACTCCGCGGGGGCCTGCGGCAGGAACGTCTCGATCAGCCGCGGGAAGCCCGCGTCGGCCTGCGGCTCGCCGCTCTCGACGTCGCCGCTGTAGCGGAACACCTGGTCGCCGGAGAAGATCAGGTAGGCGGCGCCGTCGGCGCAGGCGGCGTCGACGCGGCCGGTCTCGGCGAACGCGTTGCGGATCCGCCCCCAGGCGTCGGCGACCGGCCGCTCGGTGGCGGTGCCGTCCACGACGGCGGCCGTGCTGTCAACGGCCAGGAACCGGTCGCCGGAGAACAGGTAGGTGGTGTCGTCGGTGCCGCGGAAGGCCGCGTCCAGCGAGCGGCGGAACCGCTCGGGCAGCTCGGCGCCGCGCTGCCCGTCCTGCCACCACTCGCCGATCCGGCGGGGGTGGCCGGGGTCGACGTGCTCGCGGCCGGTCCCGGAGTAGCGCACGTACTGGTCGCCGCAGAACAGGTAGACGCGGCCCTCCTCGTCGGTGAACGCCGCGTCGATCGCCGCGGGGGCGTCGAAGGCGTTCTCGACCACGCCCCACTCCTGCTGGTTCGGGGCCCACCGGGCGCCGCCGCGCTGCCGGGTGAAGGTGCGCGCCACCCCGCCGGTGTCGCGGCCGATGATCCAGTCGGTGCCGGTGACGTCGCTGAACGCGGCGTCGACGCCGGCGAGGCCGGCGAAGCGGGCCGACAGCGTGGCCAGCGGCACCGCCTCCTCGCCGGTACGGACGTAGCCGGGGCCGTACACCCAGCACCCCCGGTCCCGGAACAGGTAGACGTTGCCGTCGGAGCTCTCCAGCAGGGCGTCGATCCGGTCGACGCCGGGGGGCGCGGCCAGCGGCTCGGGGAACTTGCCGGCCAGGTCCTGGTCGCGGAAGGCGAGGGCGATCTGGCCGGCGTCGAGGCCGAACTTCGCGGCGAGCAGGGCGACGGCGCGGATCCGCCGCAGGGCGGCGCGCGAGTCCGGCGGCAGGTCGGCGCCGCGTCCGGCGCCGGCCAGCGCGGGGGCGGCGAGCAGCTCCACCGCCCCGGCCGCCCCGCCGGTGACCGCCGCGCAGGCCGCCGCCGTGATCGGCGCGCTCATCCCCAGCTCGTCCTGGAGCACGGCGAGCAGCGCCGCGCTCTGCCGGACGGCCAGCGCCTCCAGCCCGGCGGTGATCTCGGCGATCGCCGCGTTCGTCCGCTTCGCGACGGCGTGCAGCAGGAAGAAGACGTCCTTGGCGAAGTCCTCCAGGCCGGGCAGGGCGAAGTCCAGCGCGTTGTACACCTCGGCGAAGTAGCCGAGCCGGTGTTCGGGGACGCCCAGCTCCGGGGTGAGGTGCCCGGCCTTGACCAGCCTGGCCACGAGCTGGGCCTGCTCGTCCGGGTCGAAGCCGAACTCGGCCGAGGCCACCGGGTCGACCCGGTAGGGGCGGTGGTCGGCCAGGGCGGTGGCGATCCGCTGGAAGATCGCGGAGTTCTCGGCCGCGGTGAACCCGGCCAGCTCCAGCCGGTTCGCCGGGTCGGCGAAGAACGCCTTGCTGCCCTGCAGGACGCGGTCGTCGGCCAGGTGGACGCCGTCCAGCAGGTCGGCGGCCCGCTGCGCGGCGGCCGGGTCGGTGATGTCCAGGAAGTCCGCCGGGGTGACGGCGAGGAGCCTGGCGCGGGCCCCGGTGAGCTGGCCGCGCAGGGCGGTCAGGACGTGGCGGCGGTAGGGGTAGAACTCCAGGGCCAGCGCTAGCTCGCCGAGGCCGGGGTCGAGCAGCGCCGCCGGGTCGGCGAAGAAGCCGCCGGCGTCGAGGTGGCCGTTGAAGCGCAGGCTCTCGACCAGGGCGGTGATCTGCTGCGGCGACAGCGGCAGCGCGGCCAGGGCGGCCGGGTCGAAGACGACGGCGCCGGCGGTGAAGCGGGCGGCCAGCTCGCCCAGGCGGGCGTGCACTCCGGCCGCGACGCCGCCCAGGTCGGCGTTCACCGTGAACGCGGCGCGGTTGTGCGGGAGGGCGAAGAAGCCGGGCCGCAGCACGGTCCCGGCCTCGTCGAGGTGGCCGTTGAAGATCAGGTTGTCGTACAGCTCGGCGCGCCCGGCGTCGTCCAGGCCCGCCAGCTTCGCCAGGTCGGAGGGGAAGAAGACGGCCGGTTCCGGCAGCGGCCGCCCGGGGACGGGCACCGGGCACAGGTCGCGCAGCAGGCCGAACAGCGCGTCGCGGTACCCGCCGAAGTCGCGGGCCAGCCGCAGCCGCGCGGGCGTGTCCGGCAGCCGGTCCGCGACCAGGGCGCCGCCCGGTTCCAGATGGCCGGCGATGACCAGGTTGGTGTAGACCTTGACGGCGAGGCGGTCGCCGAGCCCGATCCCCTCCAGGTCGCCGCCCACCACCATGTCCAGCTCGGTGAGGGCGTTGTAGGCGGCGGCCGCGGCCTGGGCGGCCTCGACGCGCAGCAGCCGGGCGTCGCGGCGCGAGACCACGCCGTCGGGGTGGGCGACGGCGATGTCGTGGATCACCGCGGCGGCGCGCGGGCCGAACCGGGGGGAGACGAACAGGTCGGGGGAGGGGGCGAGCTCCTCGAAGCGCAGGCGCAGCTGCGCCAGCAGGGCCGCGTCGGCGTCCGGCTCCTCTTCCGCGCCCGGGACGGCCTGCCCGTTCAGGACGGCCCGCGCCCCGGCCCCGCCACCGGCACCGGCACCGGCACCGGCGTTGAGCCCGCCACCGGTCCCGCTGCCGAGCCCGCCACCGGATCCGTTCCGCCCGGCGGTTCCGGCCCGGGCCCGTGCCGCCGCGGCGCCCAGCACGGTGGCCAGCTCCCGGCCGCTCAGGTCGGCCGAGCGCATCCACGGCACCACGGCCAGCAGGGTCTGCGCCAGCCACAGGCCGGAGGCGACATCCCCGCCGGCCAGGACCGCGTGGTAGTCGCCGGTGGTCGCCCCGGTGTCGATCAGCAGCGGGAAGGTGGTGTGCCGTCGCAGCGCCGGGTCGCTCTCCAGGGCGTCGAGCACGTCGAGCAATTCCGCGGCCGAGACGCCGAGCGCGGTGGAGAGCCGGTGGATCCGGTGCAGCAGCGACAGCTCGGCCGGGCCGGTCGCGCGGTCGAAGGGGCGCGGCTGCGCCGTGCCGTCCGGGGTGGACCGTTCCCGGAAGCGGGTGACGAGGGCGGCCAGCTCGTCCTCGGTCAGGGACAGCGCCGCGGTGATCCGCCGCCGGTAGTCCCTGTTGCGGGTGGCGAGGACGTCGCCCGAGCAGGCGAGCACCGGCCGGTCGGCGTAGCCGTGCGGCACCCGCGCCGACCCGAGGACCACCGGGGCGCCCGCCGTGGCGAAGGGCACGTTGAACACCCGGTCGAACAGGTCGCGCGGCGTCTCGCCGTCGCCCGCGCCGAGCGTGTTCATCGGGGCGACCAGGCTGACGGCGACGTCGATCGGCACCTCCAGGCCGCGGTGCAGGTGGAGCAGCACGGCGAGGTGGCGCAGCGCGCGGGCGTCGATCCGGTTGCCGCAGCAGTCGCGCAGCACCAGGTCCAGGTCGGTGAAGGCCAGGCCGGTGCGGCGGGCCAGCCGGACGAACCGGGAGACGCGGTCGAACCAGTCCGCGGGGATCGGCCCGTCGCCGTCGGCGCGGACGAGCTCCTCCTCCTCGGTGTCCAGGACGACCACCGGGCCGCCGTGGTGGACGAAGAGCGCGGACGCCGCGGCCCGCTCCGGGGGCACCCCGCCCTTCGAGGCCGCGCCGAGGCCGCCGTACAGCAGGTCCCGCAGCTCGGCGCCGGTGATCGACGCGGCCTGCCGGAAGCGGGGGACCGCCTCCAGGACGCGCAGGCTCTCCTCCGCCTCGGCGTCCAGCCCCCAGTGCCCGCGCAGTACGGGGCCGTCGCCGAGCGGGGTGGTGAGCACCTCGACGTCGTCGGGGGTGAGGCCCAGGTACTCGCGGGCGACGACGTCGGGGGCGGGGACGTCGGCGAGGTGGCGGTAGAGCTCGGCGGGCTCGACCCGCAGGTGGTGCAGCAGCCGGCGCAGCCGCTCGTGCCGCAGCGAGAACGGCATGGTGAACGGGTGCCGCAGCGCCCGCAGCACCTGGTCGGCGCCGACCGTCCGGCCCCGGGTCAGCTCTTTCTCCAGGACCTCGTTGACCACGTCGAGGTAGGGCAGCTCGGTGTAGGTGTTCGCGCCGTCCAGTGGAACGTTCCCGATGGCGGGGCGGCGTGAGAGGAGGTCGCCCAGCAGCCCGGCCGGGGCGTCGTCGCCGAGGAGCTGGATCAGCTCGGCGAGGTAGGCGGCGGGGGAGTACACGGAGCGGGACTCGTCCAGCTCGCGGAAGTCGAGGTCACCGAACAACTGCTCGTAACTGGGGAGAGAGTCGGCCGGCTGCATAGATCCTCCTGGGCGGGCCGCGAGACCGCGGGCGTGC
This sequence comes from Streptosporangium sp. NPDC002524, assembly GCF_040295985.1. NCBI lineage: Bacteria > Bacillati > Actinomycetota > Actinomycetes > Streptosporangiales > Streptosporangiaceae > Streptosporangium > Streptosporangium sp. NPDC002524. The sequence continues at coordinate 228,233 of NZ_JBEOWK010000013.1, forward strand.
GGAATTCACATGGGCATGGAACGGGCAGGGGAATTGCCGTGCGTTTCGGGCAGGACGTATCGGCGCGCCGTCCTTGCGGGTGCTGCCGCGGGTCCCCCGTGGTGCGAAAAACCGCAGCCGACCTCGGATCCCCGAGCGAAAGATCATGCATGCGTAAGCTAAGCGGACGAATAGTATCAACCTCGTACGAGGATAGCCATAGCCTCTCAACTGGGTGGTCTATTCGGATCGGTCATCGGCCGTGAATTGCCCCCATAAGCAAATGCCATTTTTCGGACAGCACTTTTGGGGCAGGCGAATACCGGGCGAATACTGGAGAATTCACCGTCTGACGGCAAACGGGGCATATTCGTAACATGCGCACCAGGGGTCACACCCGCGCGTCAGGGGGCGGCTCCCGCCGCGTCCGGGGAGACAGGCGCGCCGGACACGCCGGCGAAGGCCGCCCCCACCTCGGCCGGCGGGTCCTCACCCGGCGCGGAGCACGGCTTCGAGAGACGTCTCGAGGATGTCCAGACCGGCGTGCAGCTCGTCCTCGCCGATCGTGAGGGGCGGGGCGACGCGGAAGATGCCGCCCATCCCGGGCAGCTGGACGATGTTCATGTGCAGGCCCCGTTCGAGGCAGGCCGAGGTGATCGCGTGGCCCAGCGCGTCGGCGGGCACCTTGCTCCTCTTGTCCTTGACGAGCTCGACCCCCTGCAGCAGGCCACGGCCGCGGACGTCGCCGACGACCTCGTAGGTGTCGCGCAGCGCGAGCAGCCGGCCGGTGAGCTGCTCGCCCAGCCTCGCGGCGCGCTCCGTGAGGTTCTCCCGGTCGATGACGTCGAGGACCGTCAGCGCGACGGCCGCCGCCAGGGGGTCGGAGACGTGGGTGGTGTAGAAGAGGAACCCCCGCTCGTGGCAGACCCGCTCGATCTCGGCGGTCGTGACGACGGCCGCCACGGGCAGCCCGGCTCCCAGGGTCTTCGACAACGTCAGGATGTCGGGCGCGACCCCGTCGCGTTCGAACGCGTACATGGTCCCGGTGCGGCCGAGGCCGGTCTGCGCCTCGTCCAGGACGAGCAGCATCCCGCGCTCGTCGCACATCTCCCTGAGGCGGCGCAGGTACCCGGGCGGCAGGTCGATGATCCCGCCCGAGGACAGGATGGGCTCGACGAGGCAGGCGGCGAGGCTGCCGGCGGACTGCCGGTCGACCAGGGCGAAGCCGTAGGCGAGCTCGGCCTCCCAGTCGTGGGAGCCGTCGGAGGAGCGGAACGGCGAACGGTAGGCGTTCGGCGTGGGCAGCGCGAGGTTTCCCGGCATCGGGGGGCCGTAGCCGTGCCGCCCGGCGGAGAAGGTCGCCGCGGCGGCCCCCTGGGTCATGCCGTGCCAGGAGCGGTCGAAGGAGACGATCTCGAAGCGGCCGGTGGAGAGCTTCGCCATCTTGATCGCGGCCTCGTTCGCCTCGGCTCCCGTGGTGAGCAGCAGCATCCTGGCGAGCGCCGGGGGCAGGGTCGCGGTGAGCCTGCGGGCGAGCTCCAGCACCGGCGTGCTGAGCATGCCGCTGAACAGGTGGTCCAGCGACGCGACCGCGGACGAGACCGTCGCCACGATGTCCGGGTGCGCGTGGCCCAGGATGGAACTCATCTGCCCCGAGGTGAAGTCGAGGATCGGCCTGCCCTGGCGGTCGAAGACGTACGCGCCGGAGGCGCGTTCGATGACCCGGGGGGTGAAACGGGCTCCGTAGCGGACCAGCAGGCGGTCCGCCTCGTCCCAGAACGTCGTGTCGTCCATCGCCAGTCCTCTCCCACCGCGCCCGGCAGGACACCGGATGTCCCGCTCGATGCCGCCTCCTCGCCATCCTCCATCGGCGGCAAAGCTCGTAACAAGCAAACAAATACGCCTCACCGTTCGGTACTGCCTTATGTTTGACGCCATGCTCAACCCGCAACGTCTAGCGATCCTGCGCGCGGTCCTGGCCGCCGGGTCGATCAACAGGGCGGCACGCAACCTCGGCTACTCCCCGGCGACGATCAGCCAGCACATGACCACCCTGGCGAGGGAGACCGGGCTGGTCCTCTTCGAGAGGCAGGGGCGCGGCATCAGCCCCACCGACGCCGCCCGGCACCTGGCGGACCAGGCCCAGTCGCTCCTGGCCGACTTCGGGCGCCTCGAGCGCGTCGTCGCGGACCTGCGGGGCGGTCAGGCGCAGCACCTGGCGATCGCCTGCTTCGCCTCGGCGGCCGAGCGGTGGATCCCGGAGGTCGTGCGGACCGTTCGCCGCCACCAGCCGAACCTCACCGTCGAGATCAGCCTCAACGAGCCCGTCGACGGGCGCGGACGCCGGCGGCCCGACCTCGACATCCGGACCGAGCCCGCGGGCGGAGCCGGGGTGCACCTCGACGGCTACCGGCGTCACGAGCTCACCGTCGAGGAGCTCGTCGCCGTGCTTCCCGCCGCCCACCCCCTCGCCGCCGCCCGGGAGCTCACCCTGCGCGACCTCGAAGGGGAGCCCTGGATCGACCACGACATCTACGACAGCCCGATCGGGCAGATCATCCAGACCGCCTGCCGGGCCGCCGGGTTCACGCCGCGCCACGCCGCCCGCCTGGACGACCACCGGGCGGCGCTGCGGCTGGTGGCGACGGGCGTCGGCGTCACCGTCCTGCCGCGCCTGGCCGTCGCGGAGCTCCCCGGCGGGGTCGTCGCCAGGCCCCTGGTCCGCCCCGCCGTCCTGCGGCGCGTCGTCGTGCACGCCCGCCAGGACCGCCGCCGCGGCGACCTCATCGCCCGCGCGGTGGCCCAGCTCCGGGCCGGCGCCCGCGAGGAGGAACCCGCGTAACCCGCCGGTCCACCGGCACGACCCTCCCGCGAGCCGGACGGCGACGGTGCCCACCCCTCCGGCCGCGCTCCCGTACGAGCGCGGTGTGCCCGGCGTCGGCCGTGCTTCGTGCGAGCGTGGTGTGACCGGCACCGGCGCGTCCCGCATGAGCGCCGTGTGCCCGGCGTCGGCCGCGAGCCGGTCCGGCGCCTGTTCGCCTCAGCCGGGCATCCGCCTGCCCAGGGCGGTCTCGTAGGCGCGCATCGTCCGCACGATCGTGGCGCGTTCGGCCGGGGTGAGGTCGGCCAGGACCTCGGCCCACGCCAGCGCGCTGCCCGACAGCCACTCGCGGATCGGCTCGGCGTACCTCGGCGCGATCGCGACGACCCGCCGCCGCCGGTCGGCGTCGTCCTCCTCCCGCGTCAGGACGCCGCGCCGGGACAGGTCGCCCACCATGAGACTGACGGTCGTCGGGGCGACCTCCAGCCGCTCGGCCAGCCCGCTCACCGTGAGAGGGCCGTCGTACTGCAGGTAGGCGAGCAGCGACAGGTGGCGGGGCGCGAGGTCGAGCGTCCGCAGCGGCTCCGGGACGGGCAGCCGCTTGGCCCGCCCGACGAGCCTGGGCATCAGCAGCAGCATCGACCGCACCGCCTGCTGGGACGTCATGCCGTCCGCGTCGTTGACCATATGGCACTTCACCTATTACCTTTGAACATAAAGCTAATTTGGAAGCAAACGAGAGGTCCACGATGCCACATCTGACCGTCCGGGTCCTGGAGCCGCAGCTCGAAGGCAACGAGCCGGCCCTCATCGCCGCGCTGACCGACGCCGTCGTCGGCGTGTACGGCGAGTGGGCGCGCGACGTCGCGGTCGTCCACCTCGAGGGCGTGCCCGCCGGACGCTGGGGCCTGCGAGGAAAGCCGGTCGGCGAGGCCCCACCCGTGATCGTGTTCGGTATCCGCGAGGCGGCGTTCGCCCGCCCCGACAGCGGCGAGCTCGTCGCCAGGCTGGTGCGAGACGTCACCGACGCCACCGCCGGAGTCCTCGGAGCGCACCTGCGCGACACCGTCACGGTCGAGCTCGTCGCGACCCCGGCCGGCCGCACCGCGATCGGAGGTGTGATCGTCGACGGCTAGCCCCGCTCTCGCGCACCGAGGTGCCCGGCGCCGCCGGAGGCCGCCAGCGGGCCTCACCGGCGTCCCCGCCCGACCGCCCGCGGTGATGAGGAGCGGGCCCGCTCGCGATGAGAGGAGCGGGGCGCGTGAAGCGACGCGCGTGAAGCGGGCGCGTGTGAAGCGGGCACACGTGAAGAGGACGCGCATGAAGCGGGCACACGTGAAGAGGACGCGCGTGAAGCAGGCGCGCGGTCCCTGTCCCGCGCGGGGGTCCGGCTCAAGGGGCGGTGAGCGGGGGATCGCCGGTCCCGGCCGAACCCGGCCGGTCCAGCCCGGCGGCCAGGTCGGCGATCGCCTGGTCGATCTCCCGGCGCAGGATGTCCATGGGCGGCGTCTCGTCGAGGCCGTCCGCGTGCTGGAGCCACCGGCCCAGGACCACGCGGAGCGCCGTCAGCGCCGTCGCCGCGCACAGTGCCGGGTAGATCCCGCTCGGCGCGGGGTCGGCGCCGGACCGGAGGCGTTCGGCGATGGCCTCGGCGAGCGCCTTCTCCTGGGAGGCCAGCAGGGCCAGCTGGTGGGGCAGCAGCGACGGCGTCCTGGAGATGAGCCGGGTCGCCCTCACGTAGTCACGGCTGGTCTCGTCGTCGTGGTCGACGACGGCGAGGACCGCCTGGCGGAGCGCCCACAGCACCGATTCGGTCCGGGGCCGGGCGCGGAACTCGGCGGTGAGCGCCTCGGAACCGGCCGCCAGCACCGCCACCACCGCCTCCTCCTTGCTGGAGAAGTAGTTGAAGAAGGTCCGCAGCGCGATGTCGGCCTCGGTGGCGATCTGCTCGACGGTGATGTTCTCCACGCCGTGGCGCAGCCCCAGCCGCAGCGCCGCCTCCCGTACGGCGGCCCGGGTGGCCAGCTTCTTGCGCTCGCGGCGCCCCGTCACGACCCCGGCCCCGGTCCTGGCCCCTGTCCCGGTGGTCGTGCCGGGTTCGGCGCTCACCGGTGTGAGCGGCGCCTCGGGGCGGGCCATGGTGTCCCCTTTCGCGGGGTCGGCGGGCCCGGCCGGGCCGGGCCCGCCGGGGCGTGGTGAACCCAGTCTGGAGCAGATCCTCTCAGGCCCAGGTGACGGGCAGGGAGTGCACGCCGAAGATGAGCATCTCGTTGCGCAGCGGCACCCGCTCGGCGGGCACGGCCAGGCGCAGGTTCGGCATCCTGGTGATCAGCTCGCCCAGGCCGACCTTCATCTCCGCGCGGGCGAGCTGCTGGCCCAGGCACTGGTGGATGCCGTGCCCGAAGGCCAGGTGCGCGGCGCGGGGCCGCCGCACGTCGAGCCGGTCGGGATCGTCCCAGTGGCGGGAGTCGCGGTTGGCCTCGGGCGTGGCGATGATCACCGTGGCACCCGCGGGGATCTTCACGTCGCCGAGCGTGACGTCCTCGACGGCCACCCGGCTGACGCCCATCTGGATGATGGACAGATAACGCAGCAGTTCCTCGATGGCGTTGTCCATCAGCGCCGGGTCGGTGCGCAGCGCGTCGAGCTGCTCGGGGTGCTCCAGCAGCGCGAAGGTGCCCAGGCCCAGCATGTTGGCGGTGGTCTCGTGCCCGGCGCCGAGCAGCACCAGCGCCATGTCGGTCAGCTGGGCGTCGGTCAGCGGCGGGTCGGCGTCGTGGACGAGCCCGGACAGGATGTCGTCGGCCGGCTGGGCCCGCTTGGCCGCCACCAGCTCCTGGATGAAACCGTACAGCTCCAGGCCGGAGCGGATCCGCTCCTCCTCGGGGGTGGTGGAGTTCAGCGCGATGGAGGTGCGTTCCTGGAACTCGGCCCGGTCGGCGTAGTCGACGCCGAGCAGCTCGCAGATCGCCAGCGAGGGGATCGGCAGCGCGTAGGCCGGCACGAGGTCGGCCTCGGTGCCGGCCGCCCGCATGGCCTCGATGTGCTCCACGGCGATCTCGCGCAGGCGTGACTCCAGCGCCTTCATCCGCCGTACGGTGAACTGGCCGGTCAGCAGCCGCCGCAGGCGCGTGTGCTCCGGCGGGTCCATGAAGACGAACATCCCGTCGGCGCGGCTCTCCACCTTCGGCGCGAGGCCGGCCGCCCCCTGGCCGCCCTGTGCCGCGACCAGCTGCTCGACCTCGTGCGGCTGCAGGCTGGTGACGTCGGGATAGCGCACCCGGTCGGCGCTGAAGCGCGCGTCCGCCAGGACGGCGCGGGCCTCCTGCAGGCCGGTGACCAGCCAGGTGGGAGCGCCGTTGAGGAGCCTGAGCGGCTGGATCGCCCCCTGGTCACGCCGCTGCCGCAGCCCGGAGGGCGGGTCGAACGGGCAGCCGCCCCGCTCCACCAGGTCCGCGGGCAGCATCCTGCGCATCTGCGTCGGGGATTTCGTCACCGGCTCGTCGCGAGTCGTCATCACCACATCCTCTTCCTGGGCGGCGGGCCGCGCCGCCCATCACTGGCGGGGTTCGCCGCCACCCTACACGGAGAACATGCACGACGAGCATCGATGCACAACGTGCATCTTTTCTTTACCCAAGGGCCCGGCCCCCGGCCTCATCTCTCCTCGACCGGCCGGGCTGATCCCGGCTGATTCCAGTGGCGACCCCTGTCGCACCCTGTACGCGACCCCGCCCGTCACCGCCTCCCGGTCACGCGTCCCAGGTGACCGGGAGGCTCTTCACGCCGAAGATGTCCGCGGTCTCCGGGCGCAGGCCGACCTCTTCGGCCGGTACGGCCAGGCGCAGGCTGGGGAAGCGGGTGAGCAGCGCGGGGAAGGCGGCTCGCATCTCGACGCGGGCCAGTTGCTGGCCCAGGCACTGGTGGATGCCGTGGCCGAAGGCCAGGTGCCCGCCCTCCTGCCTGCCGAGATCGAGCGTGTGGGGGTCGGTGAAGCGCTCGGGGTCGCGGTTGGCGGTGTTGTAGGACAGGATGACGGTCGTTCCGGCCTCGATGGTCCGGCCGCCCAGCTCGACGTCCTCCAGGGCCGTTCGCATGAAGGTCTTGGCGACGCTCAGATACCGCAGCAACTCCTCCACGGCCTTGTCGGTGAGCGAGGGGTCGGCGCGCAGCGCGGCCAGCTGCGCCGGGTTGCTCAGCAGCGCGAAGGTGCCCAGCGCCAGCATGTTCGCGGTGGTGTCGAACCCGGCCGCCAGCAGGATCAGGGCGACGCCCCTCAGTTCCTCGTCGGTGAGGTCACTGTCGAGCAGGTCGCTGAGCACGTCGTCGGTGGGGTTCGCGCGCTTGGCGGCCACCAGCTCGGCGAGGTAGTGCTGGGTCGCGGTGTAGGCCGCGATCAGCTCCTCGTCGCCGACCTCCCCGCCGAGGAACTTGTCGATGTTCTCCTGGAAGGAGCCCCGGTCCCGATACGGCACCCCCAGCAGCTCGCAGATCACCATGGAGGGGATGGGCTTGGCGAACGCGGTCACCAGGTCCGTCGGCGGCCCGGCCTGTTCCATCGCGTCCAGGTGCTCGGCGGTGATCCGCTCGACGCGCTCGGTGAGCAGCCGCATCCGGCGGACGGTGAACTTGCCCACCAGCGGTTTCCGGTAGCGGCCGTGCTGCGGCTCGTCCATGAGGAGGAACTCGCCGGGTGCCGCCGGAGGGACCTCGAAGTCGCCGATGTCGATGGTCGGGTGGTGGCGCATGAGCTCCTTGCGGGAGCTGAACCGTGGATCGGCCAGGACCGCCCTGACCAGGTCGTATCCGGTGATCAGCCAGCCCCGGTGCCCGTCGGGGAAGGGATAGCGGCTGATCGGGCCGTGCTCGCGGGCCCGGATCAGCTCCTTGGGCGGGTCGAAGGGGCAGCCGGGCTCACGTACGGCCGGCAGCGTGGTGACGGTGTGTTCCATGGTCGTTCCCCGTCTTGAGATGGGACGTACAGGACGTGATGGGGTGCGGTTCGACGCGGCTCGGTGGCCGCGTCGCGTTCGGAGTTCCGGGCCGGTCGCAGCGGGCGCGTTCAAGCAGGTGATCAGCACGGATCGAGGCGACACCGAGCGACACCGAGCGACACCGAGCGACACCGAGCGACACCGGGCGACACCGGGCGATGTCAGAGCGACGCCGAGGCGGGACGGAAGCGGCGTCGAGGCGGCACGGAGACGCCGTCGAGGCGATGAAGCCGCGCCCCGCACCCCGCGCCGCACCCCGCACACCCGCACCCCGCACACCCGCGCCCCGCACACCCGCACCCCGCACCCCGCGCCACACCCCGCACACCCCACGCCCGCCGAACCGTTCATGGCGTCCACCCTCGCCGACCGCGCTGACACGGGACCGTCGCCGTGCTGACACGGCCACTGATACGACCACGACACCCGGCCCGGACACGGGATCGCCGGCCTGAACGGCGGCGCCGTCCCCGGACACGCCCGCGCGGCATCCGCGTCGGCACCGTCCCTCCCGGCACCGCCGGCCCCCGTGATCGGCCTCGTGGTCGCCGGGGCCGGGACCGGCCGGCCCGGGGACCGGCTCGGGGCGTCGCCACGGTTCGGCACAATGACTGATGTGCGAGTTGAACTGCTTGGTCCGTTCGAGGTCCGGAACCGCGACGGGGCCGTGGTGGAGGTTCCCGGGGTCCGGCTGCGCGCGCTGCTGGCCGCACTCGCCCTCGAACCCGGCCGCAGCGTCTCGCGGGCGAGGCTGGTGGACTGGATCTGGGGGCACCGGCCGCCCGCGGACGAGGCGAACGCCCTGCAGGCGCTGGTGTCCAGGCTGCGCAGGGTGGTGCCGGACGGCGTGATCGAGGCCGATTCCGGCGGATACCGGCTCGCCGTGCCCCCCGACGCCGTGGACGTGCACCGCTTCGAGCGGCTGATCGGCCAGGCCCGCGCGGCCGAGCCCGCGGCGCGGGCGGACCTGCTGCGCTCGGCCCTGGCCCTGTGGCGGGGCACGGCCATGGCCGACATCGCGCTGCGCGACAGCGACGCGTTCGACGCCGTGGTCACGCGCCTGGACGAGCTCCACGTCGCCGCGCTCGGGGATCGGGTGGACGCCGACATCCGCCTCGGCCGCGGCGCGGAGCTGGTCTCCGAGCTGACCGAGCTGGTCGCCGCCCACCCGCTGCGCGAGGGGTTCGTGGCGGCGCTGATGCGGGCGCTCGCCGAGGCGGGGCGCGGCACCGAGGCGCTGACCGCCTACCAGCGGACGCGCGAGCGGCTCGCCGAGGAGCTGGGCGCCGATCCGTCGGCCGAGCTCTCCGCGCTGCACACCGCGCTGCTGCGGGGCGAGCTGGGCGAGCGGGCGGAGAGCCGCAGGACGAACCTGCGCGCCGAGCTGACGAGTTTCGTCGGCAAGGACGAGGACGTCTCCGCGGTCGCCGCCCTCGCCGTCGGGCACCGGCTGGTCACCTTGACGGGGGCGGGCGGCTCCGGCAAGACGAGGCTGGCCACGGAGACCGCGCGGACGATGCTCGCCGAGCTGCCCGACGGGGCGTGGCTGGTCGAGCTGGCCTCGGTACGGGCGGGCGGCGAGCTGGCGCAGGCCGCCCTCACCGCGATCGGCCTGCGTGACCAGGCACTGCTCGGGGGCGCACGGGGCGGGGAACCGATGGACCGGCTCGTCGCCGCGGCCCGGGGGCGCACGATCCTGCTGATCCTGGACAACTGCGAGCACGTGATCGAGGCGGCCGCGGCCTTCGCGGACCGGCTGCTGGGGGAGTGCCGGAGCCTGCGGATCCTGGCCACGAGCAGGGAACCGCTCGGCATCACCGGGGAGGTGCTGTGGCAGGTCGAGCCGCTCGCGCTGCCCGCGCCGGGCGCGGCCCCCTCCGAGGCCGGGTCCTCGCCCGCGGTGCGGCTGCTGCGGGACCGCGCGGAGCTGGTACGCAAGGACATCGGCTCCGACGCGCCCACCCTGTCGGCGATGGCGCGGATCTGCCGGGCGCTCGACGGGATGCCGCTCGCGATCGAGCTGGCCGCGGCCCGGCTGCGCACCATGTCCGTCGACCAGCTGGCCCGCCGGCTCGACGACCGGTTCCGCCTGCTGACCGGCGGCAGCCGCACGGCGCTTCCCCGGCACAAGACGCTGCGCGCGGTCGTGGACTGGAGCTGGGACCTGCTGACCGAGGCCGAACGCGCCGTGCTGCGGCGGCTGTCGGTGTTCTCCGGCGGGGCGAGCCTGGAGGCGGCCGAACGGGTGTGCGGGGACGAGGCGCCCGGCGGGGAGCAGACGCTCGACGTGCTGACCGCGTTGATCGAGAAGTCGCTGCTGCTCGCCGACGGCGAGGGCACGCCGCGCTACCGGATGCTCAACACCATCCGGGAGTACGCCGCGCACCGGCTCGCCGAGGCCGGGGAGACAGAGGGGGCGCGCCGGGCGCACCTCGCCTACTTCACCGAGCTGGCCGAGACGGCCGACCCGCACCTGCGCCGGGCCGCGCAGCTGGAGTGGCTGCCCGTGCTCGACGCCGAGAAGGACAACATCGGCGTGGGACTGCGCGGGGCGATCGCCGAGGGGTGGGCGCAGGAGGCGATGCGGCTGGTCGCGGCCGCGGGCTGGTACTGGTTCCTCAGCGGGTACCGGGCCGAGGGCACCAAGCTGGGCATCGCGGCGACCTCGCTGGAGGGTGAGGTGTCCGACGAGGTGCGGGCGATGGCGTACACCATCGTGGCGATCTTCGTGACCTCCGGGGTCGGCGACCAGTACCAGGCGCGGGAGTGGATCCACGAGGCGCACCGGCTCACCCGGAGCGGCGGGTACCGCAACCCGCTGCTGGGGTTCGTCGAGCCGCTGGAGCGGATGCTGCGGGAGCCGGAGGACTTCCTGCCCGCGTTCGAGCCGCTCATCGCCGACGGCGACCCGTGGGTGCGCGCGCAGGCCAGGCTCACCCGTGGCCGGTTGCGGCTCACGCTCGGCGGTGACGAGACCGACGTGGACGCCGACATCGAGATCGCCCTCGCCGGGTTCCGCGCGCTGGGCGACCGGTGGGGGATCTCGATGGCGCTGACCTTCCTGGCCGACCGGCTCGCGATGCGCGGGGAGTTCGCCCGCGCGTGTGAGCACTACGAGGAGGCGGTCGCGGCGCTGGCCGAGATAGGCGCGGACGAGGACGTGGTCGGCCTGCGGGCGCGGCAGGCCCAGCTGTACTGGCTGCTCGGCGACGAGCGGTCCAGCGCCTCGGCCATGGCCGAGGCGCAGCGGTGCGCGGGCGGGATCACCTGGCCGGACGCGCTCGCCGAGCTGGCGCTCTCGAAGGCGCAGCTGGCGCGCTGGCGCGGCGAGCCGGACGAGGCACGCCGGCACCTGTCCGCGGCGCGGGCGGAGCTGGGCGACTCCGTCCAGGCCAGGGCCCTGGACCTGTACGGCTACCTCAGCGAGGATCCCGGCGAGGCCGGCGCGTACCGGGCCAAGGCGTTCCGCGCGGTCGCGGAGTACGCGTATCCGCCGCTGGTCGCCGAGGTGCTGATCGGGATCGCCGATCTCGCGCTGCGCCGGGGACGGTACGAGCAGGCCACGCGGCTGCTCGCGGCGAGCGACGAGGTGCGCGGCATGCCGGATCGCTCGCAGCCGGATGCCTCCAGGATCGCCGCGGACGCGCGGGAGCACCTCGGGGAGGCCGCGTTCGCCGAGGCGACCCGCGCGGGCCGTCGGGCGGACTGGCGTGAGCTGGCGGAGACCACGCTCGCCTCGTGAACGCCGTGCGTCCCCGCCCGCCGGGTGGGTTCCGGTCCGGGACGGGCCGCGGGCCGGCGCGCGCCCGGACGGGAAGTGCCCGGCCCGGTGACCACCGCTCCCGGCCGGGCCGGGGCCGGTGGCCGCGTGCTCGGTAGCCGCGTGCTCGGCCGTACTGACGTCTCACACCACCCGGTCACCGTACGGGCGCGTCGACGGCGTCTTCCGGGCTCGCCGGGCCGAGGTCGCCGGCGGCGGCGTGCACCCGCAGGAGCCTGTCGACCCCGTGCAGGAAGGTCTCGCAGATCAGCGCCGGGTCGAACAGGCAGCCCGCGGCCATGGCGCCGTCGCGCAGCATCACGAAGTGGCGGGCGGCGGGCTCGGCGCCCGTCTCCCGGATCCTGGCCAGCGGTTCCGTGACGGTTTCGAGGAACCACCGGCGGTGGGCGAGCACGGCCTTGCGGACCGGGGACTCGGGGTCGGGATACTCGGCGGCGGCGTTGAGGAAGGCGCATCCCCGGAAGCCGGGGGACCCGATGCCCTGGGCGATGGACTCGCCGATGGCCCGGAGGGTGCCGTCGGCCGGGAGCCCGGCGGCGAGGGCCTCGTCCGCCTGGCCTCTCATGGCCAGGTCGACCTGGTTCAGGTAGGCGAGGACGAGGTCTTCCTTGCCGGGGAAGTGCCGGTAGAGGGTGGCCCGCGTCACCCGCGCCTCCGCGACGATGCGGTCGATGCCGACGGAGTGGATGCCCTCCGCGTAGAAGAGCCGGGTGGCCGTGTCGAGCAGCCGGGATCGCGCTTCGGACGGCCTGCCCTCGGATTGGCTGCGCATGCCGCCATCTTAGCGGGTAGAACGTTCGGTCTTGACAGTTCGCGCCACAGGCCGCCATGCTGAGTCGCGATAGAACGTTCGGTCTTGCCGGAGAACCGCTCCGGCGGCCCGTGCACGCGCCGCCCCGCTGTCATGAAACGGCCACGCCGGCCTGGCCACCCACCCGGCCGGGAAGGCCCGGCCGCGGGACGCGCCGAACCTCTCTCCTCGTCACTCACCCACCGAAAGGCTCGTCATGAGCGCCATCGCTGCCTCGCCCGGTGTCTCCGGGACCGCCTCCGTCCTGCGGCGGCTGTACTTCGTCCGGTTCGTGTTCGCCGTCGCCTGGGCCCTCGTGATGTTCACGACCGCCTCGCACCTGGGCCCGGTCGCGGTCGCCCTGCTCGTTCTCTACCCGCTGTTCGACGTGGCCGCCGCCGTCGTCGACGCCTGCGCGACGCGCGCCACCGGATCACCCGCCCTGCTCTACGTGAACGTCGCGGTCAGTCTGATCACCGCCGTCGGCGTGGCCGTCGCCTGCGCGTCCGGGATCCCGGCGGTGCTGCGCGTGTGGGGCGCCTGGGCGGTCGTGGCCGGGCTGGTCCAGCTGATCGTGGGGGTCACCCGCCGCAAGATGGGCGGCCAGTGGCCGATGATCATCAGCGGCGGCGTCTCCGTGCTCGCCGGCGCGTCGTTCGTCGCCGGTGCCTCCGCGGCCGGCGCGACGCTGACCAACGTGGCCGGCTACGCCATCCCCGGCGGCGTCTTCTTCCTCATCTCGGCCCTCCGTCTCGGCCGCGCCGCGAAGGGGGACTGAGACGGGCGGCCACGCCTGCGACGCCGTCGTCCTCGGGGCCGGTCGGGCCCGGCGCGACGCCGGCGTTCACCGGGCGGCCCACAGCATCCCCCTCTCGATGACGGTGCGCACGTTGTCGTCGCGCAGGACGCCGAGGTCGTGTCCCGGGGTGGTGACGAAGATCTTCCCGTCGCCCCAGTCGCGGGTCCAGATCGCCGGTGAGGTGACCTCCCTGTGCCAGGGGTCCCACGGGCGGGCCTTCTGGGTCGCGGTGGCCAGCACGTCGACGTAGTCGTCGGTCAGCACCCAGTACTGCTCGGTGACGAGGTCGAAGTCGGCGACGCCCGCGGTGATCGGATGGGTTCCGGCCCCGGGCAGCATGGTGACGGTGTACGGGACGAAGTTGTCGGCCTGCGAGCCGTCCCGCTCGGCCGGGTCCTTGCCGGGATGGCAGGCGAACTGCCCGCCGATGAGGTGCAGATAGTCGGAGGAGCCGCGGAAGGAGTCGGCGATGCCGCCGTGCCAGCCGGCCATGCCGGTCCCGGCGCGGATCGCGGCCTCGAGCCCGCGCAGCTCGTCCGGCTCGATCGTGCCCATGGTGTGGCACTGCACGACGAGGTCGACACCGGACATGAACGCGGTGTCGGCGTACGGCGCGGGGGAGTCCGCCCGGTGCACCTCGAACCCGTTCCTCTGGAGGAAGGGGACGAAGAGCTCGGTGGCGGCCACCGGGGCGTGTCCTTCCCAGCCGCCCCGGACCAGCAGGGCTCTGCGCGCGTGATCGCCTGTCATGTCTTCACCCGTCGGTCAGGGGACAAATGACTGCAATCTTCACATTTCACAGCTGGTGTCACCAGTGCCGCATGGGCACTCCCCGAGACCGGGGGCCGCCCGGGGGGACCGGGCGGCCGTACGGGTCAGACGGGGTTGAGGTACCAGATCTGGTTGCCGGCCACGATGCCGAGACCGGAGTCGGTGTTACCGGTGATCGTCTGCTGGTCGAGGGTGGTGCCGCTGCCCGGCGGCAGGTCCAGCACCTTGCTGCTGTGCCGGTTGACCAGGTAGAACGTTCCGTCGGCGACCCGTTTGAGAGTCCACTGCTGGCTGTTGGCGCTACCGCAGTTCGCCTGCCTGATCTGGACGCCGTTGGACGTGCTCGCCGAGACGAGGTCCAGGCACTTGGAGCTGTTGACGTTCACCAGCTTCCAGTACGACCCGGTGGCCTGGAGCTGCCAGCGCTGGCTGGTGGCGGCGGACGGCGCGTTGTGCGTGACCAGCGCGCCGGAGGCGGTCGAGCCGCCCACGGGTTCGGCGTTGTCGCGGCTGCCGAGACCCTGCAGGTAGTAAACGCCGTTGTTGACCGGCGCGGTGTTGGAGACCTGGTTGAACACCCACTGCTGGTTGGTGGCGCCGGTGTAGGTCTGCTGGGTGACGGGTGCCGGGTACGCGCCTCCCGCGGTCAGGGCCAGCCCGGACAGCCAGTCGAAGATCGCGTACGTGTTCCCGCCGGTCGACAGGTAGGCGAAGCGCATGCCGTCCTGGCCTGCGCAGATGTACTGCAGGAGTGTCGTGCCGGGGGTCGTGCCGCTGTAGGCGCTGTCGGCGCACAGGCGGCTGCCGACGTTGATGAACTGCAGGCCGGTCGTGTAGCCCATCAGCCACTTCTGGCTGGGGGTGTCGACGCGGGTGCGCTGGCTCAGCTCGGTCAGCGTCCCGGTGGAGGCGCCGATGGGTTCCAGCGCGCCTCCGGTGGACACGTTCGTTATGACGTAGGTGTTGCCGACCTTCGGATGTGGATCGCTGTCGGCGGTGCCGCCCGCGATGAGGTAGGCGCTGTTGGCGACGTTCCAGTGGGTGGCCAGGTAGCTTCCGGCGGTGGGGGCGGCGTTGTAGTAGTCGTCCCGGTTGCAGTCGGGCAGCCGGTAGTCGTTCCACTGCAGGCAGCTCCACGAGGGCGTGCCGCCGTAGCACATGAGGTCCCACTGGTCCAGGCAGTGCCAGCTGCCGTCGGAGTGGGCCGCGCTGAGCTGGACCGCGCCGAAGGTGTGTCCCAGCTCGTGGGCGATGGCGTTCGCGCCGAAACAGCCCGGGATGGCGTCCACGCGGGCGTAGGCGCGGCCGTTGTTGAGGTTGGTGGACCCGGTGGTCAGGTCGTCGCCCTGGATCTCGCCCATGCCGCAGATCGCCGTGGCCTCGGTGAGCAGGAGGTAGTGCCGGTCGGTGCTGGTGTAGCCGAGGGCCTGCACGGCGCTCACGCTGGAGTAGAAGTCGACCAGCGAACCGGCGGGCACGACCAGGTTGCGCACGACGGCGGCGCAGCCGCCGGACACCGCCGTGGTGACGTACCGGATGTGCCTGCTGCGGTTGGAGGTGGCCGCGGCGTCGTTGAACGCGTCGTCGGCGTTGGCCAGCCAGGCGCGGAAGATGGGCAGGAACTGGGTGTAGCGGTCCGGCATCGACGCCTCGCGCACGTACAGGACCTCGACCCGCTTGCCGCTGGTGCCGTTGCCGTCACAGGCGACCAGCTGCGGGCTGACCTTCGCCTGGGACTGGCTCTGCGCGATGGCCTCGGGGCCGACGCGCTGGCCGATCTTGGCGCCTGGGAAGACGTCGGACACCACCTGGGGGCCCTTGCCGGGGGGTTCTGCGGCAGACGCCGCGGGGGGTGAGGCGACCAGACCGGCCGCGACGAGCAACCACGCGGCGGCCAGAGAGAGTTTTCGCCTGAGCTGCATTCCGATGAACTCCGATCGGTACGGATACGTCCGATATGGACGATTCATCGGTAATGATCACATCAGAAGTATGTAAATACGGCTGACTGTAACATTTATCACAAGCCATTGACGCGAGGTGACATAAATGGCCAATTAGGTGCTTATCACCTTGTGTAATAACCCCAGCATGTTATGAGAAACGATATTTTTGTGCCGATCTCGCCTTTCGCCGACCGGAAATTCGGTCCGCCGAAACGCGCGACGGGCTTTTCGGTCTCCTCGGCCGATACGTGTTACCGCTTACCGAGGGTCGATGGCGAGGTGAACCGTCCGGTCCGGCCGGATGACGACCGGGTGACGACCGGGTGACGACCGAACCGGGGGCGCGGGCCGGTCAGATCGGGGGCGGGGCGGGGGGCCGGCGGCGGGAGCGAGGGCGCGCGGGGCGCCGGTGTGCCTGTGAGAACACCGCCGACCTCGCGGTGCTCGTGGGAACGCCGCCGACGTCGCGGTGCTTCTGGGAACACCGGGGAGGTCGCGGTGCCTGTGAGAACACCGCCGACCTCGCGGTGCTCGTGGGAACACCGGCGACCTCGCGGTGTTCGTGAGAACCCGCCGATCCCACGATGCCCCGTCGACACCGGCGACGCCGGCCCCCCGTGCCGCCGCCGGAGCGTCAGGAGCAGCCGCCCTTCCTGGTGAGCCGGCCACCGATGACCTTGTTGTCGCAGGTGATCGTGTTGCCGCCCACGGTGTCGTTGATGCCGACGCCCCCGCCACCGGCGAGGTCGATGGTGTTCCTGCGGAAGACGTTGCCGGTGCCCCAGCCGTCGACGATCTCGTGGGTCTGGAAACCGTCCTGCGGCGTCTTCTTCCCGGTGTTGCCCTCGATCACGTAGCCGTTGCCCTTGACGTCGACCCAGGAGTCGTTGAGCTCGTCCCCGCCGAGCGCCGACCCGTCGAAGACGTTGCCGACGACGCGGCCCCCGCTGGTGCCCTCCTTGATGTCCACGGCCTCGGCCGTGGCCCGGATCACGTTTCCGCGCACCAGGTTGTTGTCGCTTTTGTCCATCTGTCCGCCGGAGTACCGCTTCCAGTTCGACTCCGCCGAGCCGAGATAGACGCCCTCGCCGAACTTCGCGCGGCGCAGGCCGGTGTTGTAGATCTTGTTGTACTGCACCGTGTTGCCGCTGCTGAAATTGCGCAGATGGACGGCCTCGTCGCCGATGTCGCGCACGGTGAGGCCCTGGAGGATCGAGCCGTTGCTCCTGTCCGCCATCACACCCTTCTGGGCGTTTCGCACGGTGAAGCCCACCAACCGCCAGAAACTCGCCCTGTCGAGGTGGAAGGCGTAGCCCTTCTTGATGCCGCCGCCGTCCAGGACCGATGTGGCGCTGCCGCACAGGAAGATCGGCTTACCCCGGGTTCCCGGCCTCCGGGCGACGAACCTGCCGTCGTAGGTGCCCGGCCGCAGCCGGATGACGTCGCCCGGCCGTGCCGACCCGATCGCCCGCCGGAGCTCGTCGGCATTGCCGACGATCTTGGTCGGCGGCGGGCAGCGCACCGCGCCGGGGCCGGTCGGCACCGCCGCGACCGGTGCGGGAGCGGACGCGGACACCGTCCTCAGGCCCCCGAGGTCGCTCGCCTCCCCGTTCCCGTGACCGCCGGTGCCGTTCCCGAGGCCCAGGCCCTCGCCGCCGGCCACCGGCCAGAGCCCCGTGGCCACGACCAGCGGGCCCACCAGCCCGGCGGTCAGCCTGATACCGATCCTCATGACTCGTCTCCCTTTCCGGGGGTCGACAGACGATTAGTCCATTAGTCCATCAAAAACATGAAAACTCGTGAGATGACGCCTACTGATGATCAAAGGTTGACGTCACTGGAAACGGGGACGCTCCCCGGCGACCCGGCCCGCCCGCGAGGCCACGGGACGGCTCCGGCACGAACGGCGATCACCGTACCGAACCCACCCACCCCACCACGAACACCGCCTGCCCGTCACATCGGGATGATCAACGCTGCAATCATGGACGCTCCTCACCGGTGGCCGCTACAAGATCGAGAAAATCCCGGCCACCGCGCCGCGGCCCCCACCGGGCGAGCCCCGGCCGGCATCCCCGGCATCCCCGGTATCGGGGCCAGCACGGATGCACGAAACGGCGGAACGCGTCACAGTTACGCTGTGCCCCGAGAACGCCTGCTGATCGTCGACGACGACCCGGTCTTCCGCGCCGTCGCCCGTGACCTGCTCGACGGCGAACGGTTCGCCGTCGTCGGCGAGGCGGCGAGCGGCTCCGGCGGGCTCGACGCGACCCGGCGGCTGAGCCCGGACGTGGTCCTCCTGGACGTTCAGCTGCCCGACGCCAGCGGATTCGACGTCTGCCCCGCGATGGCGGACTCCGGCGCGGCCGTCGTACTGACCTCGATCAGGGACGCCTCGTCCTACGGGTCGCTCGTCGGGCGGAGCGGGGCCCGGGGCTTCGTCCTCAAGGACCACCTGTCCGTCGCGGCTCTCTCCGCGGTTCTCGGGGAGAGCGGGCCGGGTGGCTGAGGTGGAGGAGCGGCCCCGGTGGTGGGAGTCCGACACGGTGATCTGGTGTGTCGCGGCGGCCGGGCTCCTCCTCGGCGGCTACACGACCACCGCCGCCGCCCTGTACCCGGTGTCCGACCCCTTCCGCGTCGTCATGCACGCGGTGACCGGCGTCCTGTACCTGTCGGCCGGCGTCGTCGCGCACTACAGGTACAGCGCGAACGCCATCGGCCCGCTGATGCTGGTCGCCGGGATCGCGATGTTCGCCGAGGACCTCCAGCTGTCGGACGAGGCGTGGCCGCACACGATCGGCCAGTTCCTGGTCGCCTTCTCCGGCGCCGTGGTCACGCACCTGCTCCTGATGTTCCCCACCGGGCGGCTGGAGACGCGGGTCCAGAAGGCCCTGATGGCCGTCGCCTACGCGTTCGCGGCCCAGATGGGCGTCGCGGTGGCCTTCTTCATGGACCAGACGTCGGACGACGACCACACCCCGCCGGGCATGCTGTTCGTCCGCGAGCACCCGGTGGTCGGCGGGCTGGCCGAGGACACCTCCCAGGCCGCCGCCGTGGTCGTGGCCGCCGGGCTGGTCGTCGTGCTCCTCCGCCGCTGGATCACCGGGCGCCTGCTGATGCGCCGGCTCCTGGCGCCGGTGATCCTGCTCGTGCTGGCCACCGGGCTCGTCGCGGTGGTCGGGCTGACCCTGCAGGCCGCGTTCCCCAGAGACGGCGCGGTCCGCGGCGGGCTCCTGCGGTTCTACGACGTCATGTACGCCTCGGTCCCCCTGGCCCTGCTCGCCGGCACCCTGTACTTCTATCTCGGCAACGGCGCGGTCAACCGGCTGCTCAACGAGATGCGCGCCCTGACCCGGGCCGGAGACGTCGAGGAGCTGCTGGCGAGGTCGCTGCGTGACGACTCGCTGCGTCTCGTCCACCGTACGCCGGCCGGTCTCCTGGACTTCGCGGGAGCCCCGGTGGAGGTGAGGCCGTGGCAGGCCGTGACCTCGGTCGGCGGCCCGCGCGGGGCGGTGCTCGTCCATGACGCGCTGCTGAAGGAGGACCCGAAGGTCCTGGACGTCGTGGCGACCGCGGCCGGTCTGGCGCTGACGAACCAGTCGCTGGCGGCGACGGTGGAGGCCCAGCTCCAGGAGGTGCGCCGGAGCCGGGCGCGCATCCTCGCGGCGGCCGACAAGGAACGCAAACGCATCGAGCGCAACCTGCACGACGGGGCGCAGCCGTTGCTGACGGCGGCGAAGTTACGCATCGACATGGCCCGCGGCGCGCTCAGGACCGACCCGGACAAGGCCGACGAGCGGCTCGTCCAGGCGCTGGAGAACGTGCAGCAGTCGATCGAGGAGATCCGGATCCTGGCGAGCGGCCTCTACCCGCAGCTGCTGACCACGGCCGGCCTCGTGACGGCCGTACGGGAACTGGGGCGGCAGTGTCCCGTCCCGGTCACCCTGGACCTGGACGCGCTGCCGCGGCTGGATCCGCTGACCGAGGCGTCGGTCTACTTCGTCGCCGCGGAGGGGCTGACGAACGCGATGAAGCACGCGCACGCGACGCGTGCCCGCATCGAGGCGCGGGTGACCGGCGCCGACGTGACCCTGAGCGTCGTCGACGACGGCCGCGGCGGTGCCACCGTCTCGCCCGGCTCGGGCCTGGCGCGGCTGGCCGACCGGGTCGCGGCGGCGGGCGGCAAACTGACGTTGTCCAGTCCCGCGGGCGGCGGGACCAACCTTGAGGCGGTGTTCCCCCGTGAACCTCCAGCACCCACCCCTGCCTGACCCGGTGGCTCCCCGGGTCGTCGTCGCCGAGGACTCCCCGCTGCTGCGCGAACTGTTCGTCGACGCGTTGCGCGAATCGGGCATCGACGTCGTGGCGGGCGCCGGGGACGGGCCCGGCCTGATGGACGCCGTGGCCCGGCACCGGCCAGACGTGGCGGTGATCGACATCCGGATGCCGCCGCTGGGCGAGACGCAGGGACTGCGCTCGGCGGTGGAGCTGCGCGCCGCCGACCCGCGCCTGGGCGTGCTCCTGCTGTCGTCCCAGCTCCAGACCCGCGATCTGTTCACCCTGATGGGCAAGGGCGGCCGGGGCGTCGGCTACCTGCTGAAGGACAAGGTCGCGGGGGTGGAGGCACTGGCCGAGGCGGTCCACCGGATCCACCGGGGCGAGTACATCGTCGACGCGGACGTGGTGGCCGGCATGATGCGCCGCGGGGGCGGCGAACGGCTGCCGCACCTGACGCAGCGCGAGAAGGAGATCCTCGCCCTGATGGCCGAGGGCCTGTCGAACAGGGCGATCGCCGCACGGGCGAAGGTGATGCCGCGCACGGTGGAGGCGCACATCGGTCACCTGCTCAGCACGCTCGGCCTGCCGCCCGCGCCGGACTACCACCGGCGCGTGCAGGCGGTCCTCGCCTACCTGCGCGGCGAGATCGGCTGACCCCCGGCCTTCGCCCCCGCCCCCGGCCCCCGCCCCCGCCCCTGGACCGTGCCAACACCTCCGTGCCCGCACGCATGTGCGACGGCCGTCCGCGCCCGACCATGAGGAAGGCGAGACGACACCGACAGGCAGGAGAGATCGGATGCCGGACCCAGGCACGCCGGGCGTACGGAAGACCCGGACCCGAAAGCCCAGGACCGCCCCGCTCGCGGCGGCGGTCACGGCGGGGGCCCTCGACGGTCACCCGGCCGGGAGGCCCGCCTTCACCGTCCAGGGCCGCGGCGACACCGGCGGGTCGCGGCCCGGGTCCGGCCGCGGTCCCCGGAGCGTTCCCGCCTCCGTCGGCACCGCCCGCTGATCCGGGGGCCGACGTGTTCAGGTGGATGGCGGGAATCGCGCTTCTGAGCGTTTTCCTCATGGGCTCGGGGCTCATCTCCAGGTCGCCGATCGACGCCGGGCCGCTGGTCACCGGGGGGCCGGGCGGCTGCCCGCTCCTGCGGGCGGGCCAGACCGACCCGGTCGGCGGGAAGGACTGCGTGCGCGTGCTCCAGCGGAGACTGCGCGACCTCGGCTACCCGGGCCAGCGGGTGGACGGCAGGTTCGGGCCGCGTACCAGGGCGAACGTGATGGCCTTCCAGCGGGCCTCCGGGCTGCGGCCGGACGGTGCGGCCGGCCCGCGGACCCTCGCGGCGTTGTTCGGCGGCTCCGCGCCCCTCGCCCTCTCCGGGCTGGACCTGGGCTCGCCGTACTGCCGGGGCGAGGTCTGCCATTTCGTCGTACCCCGGGGGGCCACCCGTCAGGTGGGGAACTGGCTGGCGAACAATCCCGGCCGTGCCGTGGACGCGTCCGCCGACCTGCTCGCGCTCCAGGTGTGCGGCGCGGCCAGGATCGCGACGATCGCCAGGTTCGGCTGCGAGAAACTGGTGGAGAGGGAGGCCGGTGACTTCATCGCGACGCTCAGATCGGCCGCCGGGAGGAACGCCTGCGTGCGGATCTCCATCGGCCTTCCCCGCGGCGGCACCCCGAACCTCCTCAGGTTCGCCTCCGTGACATGCCGGAGCTGAGGACACCTCCGCGCCTCCCGGCCGCTCTTGAGCGGGGGATCTCGGCGGGAGGCGGCCCGACCGGCGAGGCGCGGCGGAAGCGGCGCGCCGAGCCGTCAAGATGACGACATGGGGGAAAACGGCAGGCGATGGCTCTTCGCCGATCAGCTCGGGGACCACTTCCTCGACTCCGACGACCAGCCGGTGCTGCTGGTCGAGGCCAGGTCGGCGCTGCGGCGGCGGCGCTACCACCGGCAGAAGGCGCACCTGGTGCTCTCGGCGCTGCGGCACCGGGCAGCCGAACTGGGCGACCGCGCGCTGTTCCTGCGCACCGGCACCTTCGGCGAGGCGCTCGACCGCGCCGGCGGCCGGTTCACCGTCTGCGGGCCCACCAGCCACGCGGCCGACGCGTTCGTCCGGAGCCGCGCCGAGGTGACCGTCCTGCCCTCGCGCGGGTTCACCAGCACCGCGGAGGAGTTCGCCGCCTGGGCCGGGAGCAGGGAGGGCCACCGGCTGCTCATGGAGGACTTCTACCGCGACGCCCGGCGCCGCCTGGACGTGCTCATGGACGGCGACGAGCCCGCCGGCGGCCGGTGGAACCTCGACGCGGAGAACCGCGAGCCGCCGCCCGCCGGAGGGCTGGACGTGCCCGGCCCGTGGACGGCCGAGGAGGACGAGATCGACGAGCGGGTGCGCCACGACCTCGACCGGTGGGAACGCGACGGCGAGGTGTCCTTCGTCGGGCGCGACGGCCCGCGCCTGTTCCCCGCCACCGCCGCGGAGGCCCGCGACGCGCTGCGGCGCTTCGTCCGCCACCGGCTGCCCGCCTTCGGCCCGTACCAGGACGCGATGCTCACCGGCGACCCGTTCATGGCGCACAGCATGCTCTCGCCCGCCATCAACCTCGGGCTGCTCGACCCCATGACGTGCGTGCGGGCCGCCGAGGCCGCCTACCGGGCGGGCCACGCCCCGCTCGCGAGCGTCGAGGGGTACGTGCGGCAGCTCATCGGCTGGCGCGACTACATCTGGCACCTGTACTGGTACTTCGGCGAGGACTACCGCGACCTCAACCGATTGTCGGCCCGCGTCGCGCCGCCCGCCTGGTTCGAGGAGCTGGACGCCGGCGCCGTCGAGGCGCGCTGCCTGTCGTGGGCGCTCGCCCAGGTGCGCGACACCGGGTTCGCCCACCACATCGTCCGGCTGATGGTGTTCGGGAACTTCGCGCTCCAGCGGGGGTACGACCCCGCGCGGCTGACCGAGTGGTTCCACCGCTGCTTCGTCGACGGGTACGACTGGGTGATGGTGCCCAACGTGATCGGCATGTCGCAGCACGCCGACGGCGGCATGCTGGCGACCAAGCCGTACGCGGCCGGGGGCGCGTACATCAACCGCATGAGCGACTTCTGCGCGCCCTGCCGCTACCGGCCCTCCCGGCGGACCGGCGAGGACGCCTGCCCGTTCACCGCGGGCTACTGGTGGTTCTTCGCCCGCAACGAGGAGTGGCTGGCCGCCAACCCGCGCACGGCCCGCGGCGTGCACGGCATGCGGCGGCTCGACGACCTGGACGAGGTGTGCGCCCAGGAGGCCGCGCGCGGCGACGCGCCCCCCTGACCCCGGCCGGGGTGCGGTACCCGTACATGACCGCCCCGCTTCATCGAGGCCGGAGGTGTCCGGACCGCCGGAGTCCTGGCCGATCACGGCGCCACTGGCGGGACTCCCGTTCCGGCGCCGTCGCGTCCTGCCCGGTCGGCGTCGGACGCCTGGAACGGGCGGCCTAGAGATCGACGGACGTGCCTGCCGGGATCCGGGCGTAGTCGGTCTCCGCTTCGAGCCACGCGTCGAAGTACTCCAGGCCGATCCCGCTGAGGTGGATGTCGTGGATCGGGAACGCCCGCGCGGGCCGGACGTCTCGCACGAAGGTGATGGCCTCCCCGATCTTCACCCAGGGCCCGGACGCCGGGACCAGCAGGGTCTCGACCTCCTCGGAGGGCACGAAGAAGGAGTCCCCCGGATGGTAGAGGCCGTCCACGAGGAAGCCGAGGTTCGGGCAGCCGGGCAGGCCGTCGATGATCTCGGCGTGTTCGCCGCCGACGGCCTTCACGGTGAAGCCGGCGGCGGTGAAGGTCTCGCCCGCGGCGACCGCGACCGCTCCCTCGCCGAGCTCCGCGGCCAGCGCCGCATGGGTGTGGACGGTCAGCGCGGGGTTGCGCGCCCGGGCCGCCCTGAGCGCCTCGACGTCGAGGTGGTCGGCGTGCTCGTGCGAGACGAGCACGGCCGTGGCGCCGGACAGCGCGGTCTCCGCCCCGGAGAAGGTGCCCGGATCGATCACCAGCGTTCGATCGCCGTCCTGCACGCGCACACAGGCGTGCCCGAATTTCGTAAGTATCACCGGATCACCCTATCGACTGCCCAAAAGGCCGCTTCCCTGCTGGAATCCGAGGCCGAGGCGACCGGTCTCGTCATGAGACCGGTGACGACGAGCGCCGCCCTCCGCGAAACCCCCGATCTCCTCCCGTCCCTCGGGGCTCCTGGCGAAAGCGGTGAATCCGCCCTGGCCGGCGGCCGGTGTCGCGCACGAGGCCGCTCGGCGGCGGTACGCGATCGCACGCGGTAAACCCGGTGACGCCGGCGATCACCCCCGGGATACTGGTCGCCCATGGATGAGGTCGAAATGATCGTCGCCCATTCCGAGCGCGCGACCCTGCGCGTCGGCGACGTGTTCCTGAAGGTGGACGCCGATCGGGCGCGCCTCGAGGCCGAGGTCGAGGCGATGGCCCTGGCGCCGGTCCCGACCCCGAAGGTCCTGTGGCACAAGCCGCCGGTGCTCGCGATCGCCGCGGTCCCGGGGACGGCACTCGGCCGCCTCGGCGAGCCGTCGGCCGCGTCCCCGGCGGCGTGGGCCGCGGCGGGCGCCGCCGTCCGGAGGTTGCACGACGCGCCGTTGCCGCCCAGGCGCGGCCAGGCCGGCCGGGGCCTCGGCGAGCTGGCGGCGGAGCTCGACGGTGAGTGCGAGTGGCTCGTGACGAACGGCGTCCTGCCCGCCGGCCTGGTCACCCGCAACCGCCAGGTCGCCGAGGCCGCGCTCCGGCCGTGGGCTCCGGTGTTCACGCACGGCGACCTGCAGGTCGCTCACGTGTTCGTCGACGGCGACGGGATCACGGGCATCATCGACTGGTCCGAGGCGGGCCGGGGTGACGCCCTGTTCGACCTCGCCACCCTGACGCTCGGACACGAGGAACACCTCGGCGACGTCGTCGCCGGCTACGGCACCGGCGTCGACCTCGACGTGATCCGCGCGTGGTGGTCGTTGCGCAGCCTGCTGGTGGTTCGCTGGCTGGTCGAGCACGGCTTCGACCCGTTCGCGCCGGGCTGTGAGGTCGACGTGCTGAGATCCCGGCTGTGAGGCCGCGCCTGCCGCGAGCCTGGTCAGAGCGCGCCGATCCTCTCGATTCCGTCCCGTACGTTTGAAGCTTGATCGTTCGCGAACGGTACGGTGTTACCCTTCGCGGGTGAGCGACGGCCCTCCCCACGCCTTCGAGCCCTCCCCGGCCGGAAGTCACGATGATCCTGGTCCGGGACGGATGTGCGCCCGCTCGGGATGCGCCAACCGGCTGGAGCCGCCGGGCCGCGGTGGCCGTCGAGGGGGCCGGCCCGCCCTGTACTGCGGGGACGCCTGCCGCGCCGCCGCGCACCGCGCCCGCACCGCCGCCCACACCCCGGCGGTCACCGAGGCCCTGCGCCGCACCGGCGCGCTGAGCGGCGAGCTGCTGGCCGCGGGCGAGCGGTGGAGCGCCCAGCTGGCCGCGTTCGGTGAGGCGCTGGGCGCCGCGACCGCCGGCGTGCTCACCCAGATCGACGCCGCCGAGCAGGCCGCGGAAGAGGCCCGCGCCGCCGCCGCGGCCGCCGAGCAGCGCGCCGCCGACGCCCGGCACAAGGCCCAGGCGGCCGTCACCGCGGGGGAGAGGGCCGTCGCGGCGCAACAGCGCGCCGAGGACGCCGAGCGGGCGGCCTGGCGCGCGGCCGGCGAGCACGAGTCCGAACGCGCCCGAGCCCGGCAGGACGCCACCGCGGCCGGCGAACGCGCCGCGGCCGCCGAGCGGGCCGTCCGGCGGACCACCTCCGAACGCGACGCCCTGCAGGGGGTCCTGGACGCCGAACGCCGCCAGGCCGCGGCCGTGGCCGACGAGCACGACCGGCAGATCGCCACCCTGCGAAACGCGCTGGCCGACCGCACCGCCGACCTCGACCAGGCCCGCGCCGGCCTGGAGGCCGCCGGTGGCCGCGCCGAACGCGCCGAGACCGCCCGGGAGCAGGCGCGGCGGGCGGCCGAGACGGCTCGCGCCGAGACCGGCCGGGTGCGCGAGGAGCTCACCGCGCACGTCACCCGGCTGAGCGAGGAACTCGCCGCCGAACGCGAGGACCTGCGGCGGACCCGGGCCCAGCGCGACGAGGCGCGGACCGCGACCGCGGTGGCCGACGCCCGGCTGGAGGACCTGCGACAGGCGCTGCGGCAGACCGAACACCGCGCCCAGGCCGCCGAGCGGCGCGAGGAGACCGCGCAGCAGACCATCGGCCGTCTCCTCGCCCTCCGGCCGGCCCCTGAGAACGAGGCGGGCAGGTGATCTCCGGTGCCCGGGACGGTGACGGCCGGCGTCCTACGGCCACGGATCACGGGCCACCGGCCACGGGCCACCGGCCACGGGCCACGGGTCACCGACCACGGCTCACGGGTCACGGGCCACGGTTCTGGCCGGTGATCGCCGCGGGCCGGGAGAGCCTCCCGGATCGGGGCGGACGTCGCGTCCACCCCGATCCGGGAGGTCTCGTCAGGACGACGGCTGCGGGTCGCCCAGGCCCTTGAACCGGTTGTCGATGAAGTCGCCCCAGGTCGCGTCGAGCATCGTCACCTCACCGTCGACCATCTTCCACTGGGGTGCCTTGTGCGGCGGGTAGGCGAACAGCACCGACGACAGGCGTTCGTAGCCGGCCGGCATGGGCTTGGTGTGCACCCGGTGCGTCGACGGCCGGAAGCGGTCGTTGGAGGCGCTCGTCAGCATCCGGCCGATGTTGCACAGGACCACGTCCGTACCGGCGATCACCGGCTCCACCCAGGTGCCGTCGTGCAGCACGTACTGCAGCCCCTGGTCGGAGGGCGGCAGCTGCAGCCCGAGCATCTGGATGCCCGAGTGCTCGTGCGCCAGCACCTCGCGGTCGCCCACGTCCCGGTAGCGGATCACCCGCAGGTTCGTGGCCTCGCGCGACAGGTCCAGCTCGGGAGTGCCGGGCGGCAGCATGCCGCGGACGACCTCGCCGAACAGGGAGATGAGCCGGAACGCGGTGTCGAACACGTCGGCCGCGGCCGCCCCGAACGCCGGGAAGGCGCGCATGACGTCACCGGCACCGGGCGGCTGGTCGGCCAGCAGCGCCCCGCTGACGTGGATGAACTCCTTGGGGTCGGGTACGCCGTTGGCCAGGCGCGGGATCTCGGAGTTGTACGGGAAGAACCCGTGCGTGCCGCCGACGGACAGCTGGGGCACCGACGACTGCGCGTAGTCGGCCAGCCTCGGCTCCGACGACCGGCACGCCGACGCGAACTCCTCCATCATGGTGCGGACGCGCGCGCCGATGCCGGGGACCTCGGCTGCCATGAAGCCCCAGTCGGTCAGTTGCGTCCTGATGGCCTCCGCCGCCTTCTCCATGTCGGCGTCGAGCTCGTCGGCGCGCACGATGGGAACGCGACCACTGAGTTCCATGGGGGGGACGTCCATTGTCGCTCCACTTCTCTTCGGTCACTTCGGGGTGCGGGCAATATGCGTATCGGGAAGGGCAGCGGCGCCGTCCTTCACCTGACCGCCGGGTTGACGCGTGGGACGCCGGTGGCGGAGCTGAGTCCCAGCCGCTGCGCGACCAGCGCCACCTCCGTCCGGTTGGAGCAGTCGAACTTCACGAGCAGGTTCGAGACGTGCCGTTTGACGCCGTGGATCGAGATGCCCATGGCGCGGGCGATCTGGTTGTTGCTCATCCCGCGCAGCAGCAGGGTCAGCGCCGTGTGCTCGCGTTCGGTCAGCCGGTCGGTCAGCTCGGCGCCGGCGGGCTCGGACAGCGACCCGGCTGGCACAGCCGACGCGGCCGGTACGACGGGAACGACCGGCGGGGCGGGGGAGGCGGGCGGGTCGCCGCTGAGCAGGTGCGCGAAGGCGTCGGACAATCCGGCGACGTTGACCACGTCCCACGGCAGGCAGCCGTCGACACCGTGGTCACCGGCCAGGGAGGACAGGTGGCGCGCCTCCTCGGTCCGCGTCAGCGCCAGCACCCTGGTCCGGCCGCGGAGCGCACCGGCGGACGCCATCACCTGCGGCACCGCCGCGACCGGCAGCACCACCACGTCGAAGTCCCCTCCGCCGAGCGCCTGGCCGGCCTCCGCCACGCTCCGGCCGACCCTCGCCCTGACCACGTGCGGTACCCGGCGGAGCATCAGCGGCAGTCCGTAGAAGGAGATCTCGTCCTCTGCCAGCCAGAAGACGGACAGGACCCGGCGGCGGACGCAAAGAGACGCGGCGATCCGCTCGCCCGCGTCCATCGTGCTCCTGCTCATCGCATGATCCTCTCTGTGGTTGAGGTCATCGCCCGCGGGGCGAGAGTGGTGAGGAAGTGCCGGTAGAACCGGTCCGCGTCGACCGACCGGGCGCAGCGGACCGCGCGTCCACCGGCACTTCGTACGATTCGTCCCTGGCTCGCGCTCCGGGTCACGACATCGCAGCGCACCGTCTCGAAGGTGCAGATGTCCTGGTCGGCGAGGTAGGACGTGGTGAGGCTGTCCCAGCAGCAGTAGGGCAGCCCGGTGGTCTCCAGCGTGCCGAAGGTGAGCGCCAGCAGCGACCCGGCCAGGTCGCTCACCTGCTCGCCGTACGCGCGGCCGAAGGTCTCGGCGAAGCCGGCGGTCACCGGCACCCGGTTGGTCACGTCCAGCGGGAACATGGTGATCGGCACGTCGGAGTCGAACACGCGCTTGACGGCGTCGGGGTCCCAGTAGACGTTCCACTCGCCGGTGCCGTCGTGGCCGGGCTGGTGGACGTTGCCCGCGACGTCCAGGGCGCCGCCCATGAACACGATCTCCTCGATCCGCGCCGCGAGCCGGGGATGGTGCTCCAGGCACCAGGCGAGGTTGGTCAGCGGGCCGGTGGCCAGCACGGTGACCGGTCCGGGCGCCTGCGCCAGCCAGGCGGCGAGCTGCTCGTGCGCCGGGGGCGCGTCCCCGGCCGGGACGGTGTGGCCGCGCTGGTTGAGCACGGGCAGCGCGTCCGCCCGCAGGGCGTCGATCCGCCAGGCGAGCGGGAACGGGTTGCGGCCCGGCAGCACGCCCAGCGCCGTCGGCACGTCCCGGCCCATCAGAGCGAGGATCTTGCGGGTGGCCGACAGGCCGGGCGCGGGCAGGCAGTCGGCCGGGGTGACGGCGACACCGCGCAGGTCGACGTTCTCGTAGCGGGTCAGCAGCAGCAGCGCCAGCAGGTCGTCGGGCGCGCCGTCGTGGTCGAACAGGACGTGGCGGCGCCGCGCGCCGGTCACGGCACCGGGCGCGGCGCCGGCCACAGGGTCGCTTACAGCGCCGGTCGCGGCGCCGTTCACGGGGCCGTTCGGTGGGCCGGTCACAGCGCCTGTCACAGCGCCGGTTACGGCGCCGGTGGCGCCGGTCGCGGTGCCGCTTACAGGGGGGTCAGTCACGGCGCCTCACCAGGTGGAAGGAGAAGTCGGTGCCGCGGTGGTAGTCCTGCGAGAACAGCAGGGGCCGCCCCGCGCTGTCGTGGTGGGTCTGGATGAGCAGCAGCCACGCGCCTCCGGCCTCGGTGCCGCCGATGCGCTCGGCCTGCGCCGCGTCGAGGGTGACGGCGCGGACCTGGGTGACCGCGTACGCGATCGTGTGGCCGTGCTCGGTGAGGAGCTGGAACAGCGACCCGGACCAGTCGACCTCGTCCATCGGCAGGGGGACGAGCTGGCGCGGGAACAGGTCGATCGAGTAGAGCAGCGCGTCGTCCCGGTGGCGGCGCAGCCGCTCCAGGCGCACGATCGTCTCGCCGGGCGCCATCCGCAGCACCTCGCGCTGGTGGCGGTCCGGCTCGGCCGACGCGACGTCCAGGACGGTGTCGTCGGCGGTGAAGCCGCGGCTGGCGAGCATCTCCGTCACGCCTTCGAGGCGGGTCAGCGGGCGGTCCAGGCTCGGCTGCGCGGTGAGGTAGCGGCCGTCACCGTGGCGCGCCTGGATGACGCCCTCCTGCTCCAGGAGCTTGAACGCCTCGCGGATGCTGGTACGGCCCGCGTCGAACAGGCTCATCAGCTCGTTCTCCGACGGCAGCTTGTCACCCGGGCGCAGGCCCTGCTCGACGATGAGCAGGCGGAGCCGGTCGCGGATCCTGATGGCCAGGGTGTGCGGTCGTGGTGTCATGCGGATATCTCCTGCGCCGGTGGACCGTGGAGAGGGGCGAGGCCGAGCTCTCCCGCGGACGGGTAACTGGGCGCGCAGAAACGTCGCGTGACCGAGACGGCGGCCACCCGGCAGGCGAGTCCGACCCCGGCCGCCAGGCTCACGCCGGCGCGCAGGGCGGCTGCCAGCGCGCCGGTGAAGGCGTCGCCCGCTCCGGTCGTGTCGACGGCGTCCACGCGGGGTGCGTCGACCAGCATAGTGCCGTGATCGTCGCTCACCCCGGCTCCCCGCTCGCCCCGGGTGACGACCACGGCGCCCCCTCTCGTACGGGGGCGCAGCGACTCCGGCGAGTTCGCGGCGTGGCCGCCGGTCAGCACGCTCAGCTCCCCCTCGTTGAGCACCACCACGTCGGCGCGGCTCAGCAGGTCCGCCCCGCCGGTGCCGAGGAACGCCCTGGCCGGGCTGGGGTTGACCAGGACGCGGACCCCGGGCGGGACGGCCGCCGCCGCCGCGCACGAGGTCGCCACCGGGATCTCGCCCTGCAGGACGAGCACCGACCCGGCGGGCAGCCGCGCCGCCGTGGCGGCCGCCCGCGCCGGGTCCAGCAGGTCGGCCGCCCCCGGCCAGGTCATCACGATCTGCCGCCCCGTGCCGTCGACGTAGACGAAGCTGCGCCCGGTGGCCACCCCCTCGGCGACCGCGCAGTCGCCCACCTCGACGCCGTCGGCCCGCAGCGCCTCCAGCGCCGCCAGCCGGTCGGCGTCGTCGCCCAGGCAGCCGACGAAGCGCGCGGGCGCGCCGAGCCGGGCCGCCGCGACCGCCACGTTCACCGCCTTGCCGCCGTGCGCGGTGGCGTACTCGGCGGCGTTGACGCTCTCGCCGGCCACCGGCAGGCGGTCGCCGAACATGTAGAGGTCCAGGGTGTAGGCGCCGAGGGCGAGCACGGTCATGCGCCCAGCCCCAGCGCGCACGGGGCGATGCTGTCGGCGTCCACCGAGACGCGCACGTCGGGGTGGCGGTGCGCCAGCGTGACCGGGAGCAGCACCTCCGGCTCGGTCGTCAGCAGCAGCACGCGGACGATGTACCGCTTCCAGGCGCCGCCGTCGGTGATGAGGTGCAGCCGCCGGGCCGAGAGGATCTCCGCCATGCCCAGCGTGATGGCCATCGGCGGGATGGCCTGGGTGTAGCCGCCGGTCAGGCGGTTGGAAAGGGCCACGAGCGTGTCGTCGAGCAGGGTGACGACCCGGGTGGTGGAGGCGGCGAACTCCTCGACGGTGTACCGGTGCCAGCGGGTCGAGGGCGGCTCGTTGAAGGCCAGGTGCCCCCGGAAGCCGAAGCCGGCGAAGCACGTGTCGGCCCCGCCGACCTCGCGTAGGCGGGCGCCGTACGCGTCGGGGTCCAGGACGTCGGGGTAGACGACGTTGGCCGGGTGGGGGCGCAGCCCGGGGTCCAGCAGCTGGTAGAGGTTGCGGTCGCAGTAGCCGCGGAAGCTGAACGGGTGCGACGGCTCGACGGGGCGGCCCTGCCAGTCGAGGAACTCGTCCATGTGGAAGGCGTGCACGTCGGCCCAGCTGATGCGCTCCCGGTTGCAGATGCGCGCCAGGAGCGGGTAGTGCGCCTTGGGGCCGACGGGCAGGATCCAGCGGGTGGGCTCGCCGCGCAGGTTGTTGTCGCGCAGCTCGTCGGCCATCTCGCGCGCCAGCCGCTGGTAGAGGGCCTTGGTGTCCGGATGCACGGTCACCGGGTACCGCGCGATCGCCGCGAGCGACGCGGCGGGCATGCTCAGGTGCTCCTCGGTGAGCTCGTCCGAGGTGCGGGGATAGGGGTAGGCGTGCGCCTCTGTCCTGACGACGGTCACGTCACTCCTCGGTGGGTTTCGGGGAAAGGAACCGGGACAGGACGTTTCGCGTGACGCGCCGGACGTCGCCGTCGCAGCAGGCGAGACTGGCCACCCAGTTGATGGATCCGGCGGCGAAGACGGCACCGCCCGCGCGGGTCAGGCGCAACGTCATGTCGGCGCGGACGGCGTCCGCGCCGAGGCGGGCCTCCTCCGGCGCGTTCTGGTAGTGACCGCTGTGCCCGCCCGCGGACGTGGCGAGCAGCAGGGTGCCGGGCGGGGTGCCGAGGCCGGGGTCGGCGCGGTCGATCTCGTCCCCGGCGGCGCCGCCGAGGGCGAGCCCGTGGCGGCCGACGACCGGTTCCGTGACGCCGTCGAACACCCAGGCCGCCTCGGCGCGGTAGCTGTCGGGCAGGCGGGTGAAGCCGGGTGCCGGGCCCCAGCCCTGGGCGGCGAAGCCGACGCCGAGCAGTTCCTGGGGCGGCAGGCCGCGCTCGCGCCACAGCCCGCCGGGCTCCCCGGTGGAGGTGAGGACGTCCTCGCCGGGCTCGTTGTCCCACCAGGCGCCGGTGCGGCCCCGGCGCACCTCGATCGCGTGCGGGTGGCGGGGGTCGACGCCGGTCACCCAGTAGAAGCCGTTGCCGCCCAGGTACATGAGCCGCCCGCCGCCGGACACGTACGCCGCGACGGCCTCGCGTTCGGGCGCGCTGACGTACTCGGGGTGGCTGCCGGTCAGCACGACGCGGTAGCGGGCCAGCAGGGCGGCCCCGCCCGCGTGCACGTCCTCGTCGGTCAGCACGTCGAAGGCGAAGCCCTCGGCGCGCAGCCAGCGCAGCAGCAGCAGGTCGGCGGCGAAGTGCCGGGGCGCCCCGGTCATCCACCACCGGTAGCCGGGCGTGAGGTTGAGCACCGGGCGCCGCCCCGAGGAGTGGTAGACGGGGCCGCCCTCGCGCCGCTGGTCGTAGAGGGACAGGCCGAGCTCGCGGTGCTCGTTGAGGTAGGCGTCCGTGCCGGACAGCTCGATGCCCCGGTCGGTCACCCGCGAGTAGTCGCCGAAGTACTCGGCCTCGCTGGACTGGCGGTGGTTGGCGTAGGCCAGGTAGGTGAACGTCGGCAGGACGACCGCGGCCGGGCGCGCCGGACCGGCCGTGCGCGCCGGGCCCGCCGGGCCCGCGGGGCCCGCGGGGCTTTCCGGGCGCACGACGAGCGGGACGACGTACGAGTCGCCGCCGGCGCGCACCCGCACCCCGAGCACGGTCGAGCCGGTGCCGGCGGGCACGGTCACCGCGCACGTCCGCGGCCAGCGGGCGTCGTCCAGGTCCTCGGGACTGAGCTGCAGGGCACTGCGGGTGCCGTCTCCGCCGGGGCCGGCGAGCCCGGCGAGCGGCCGGTTGACGGCGCGGGCGTGCCGGCCGTTGCCGCTGACGTCCGGGACGGCGGGGGCGCCCGGATCGGCGGCCGGGTCCCACAGGGCGACGAGGCCGGCGCCCAGGTGCCGGGCGAGGGCCGGGCCGGTGGTCAGGCCCGCCAGGGCGTCGCAGTCGCCGGGGGTGAGCGCGTTCGTGGTCAGCAGGGGCAGCGCCAGGCGCCCGGCGTACGGGTCGCCGTGGCCCGCGCCCGCGCCGAGGCGCAGGGTCGCGGTCGCCGGAGGCAGCGGCAGGTCCGCCCCGTGCGCGGCGGCGTCGTCGCGTACGCCGCCCCGGACGGCCAGGCGCAGCCGGGTGCCGGACGGCTCCGCCTCCCATGCGGCCGCCAGCAGGGACCACGACCCGCAGGGGAGGGCCTGGCCGGACCGTACGCGCAGGGAGCCGGACCTGGTCTCGACGACGGCATCGAGATGCCCGGTCCCGTCCAGGGTGACCAGCAGCCGCCAGCCGCCGGTGTCCAGCTCCGCCACGACCTGGCGGGCGCCGGCGTCGCGGCGCTCGTGCGGGCGCAGCCACACCGCGACGCCGCCCCGGGCGGGCGCCGGCACGCCGGCGGCCTCCAGGTGGGAGCCGGTCCGGATGCGCCGGGGCTCGACGGTGACCGGTGTCGCCGGGCCGAGCGCGGTCTGGTCCACCAGGTCGGTCAGCTCGACCTCCGCGGCCCCGGCGGGCCCGCTCGCGTGCACGGTCACGTGCTGTCCGGGCGCCGCCGACCAGCGGTCCAGGTAGGCCAGCAGCCGGGTCTGGGGCACGTGCGCCATCGTCAGGCACCTCCCCGTCGATAGGGCAGGCCGACGTAGGCGGGCATGCGCAGCCGCTGGGCGACCGTGGCCAGCACCAGCAGCGTGGTCAGGTACGGCGTGGCGTAGACGAGCTGGCTGGGCACCGAGCCGGTGCTCTCGAAGACCACGAAGGCGGCCGCGCCGAGCAGGGCCGTGCCCGCCGCCAGGCGGGGCCGCCGCCGCGCGAGGGCGATCGCCGCCGCCCACGCCAGCACCGCGCCCAGCAGCAGCAGGGTGTGCACGGCGCTCGCCTGGCGCAGCTGCACGGCGTCGGCGTAGCCGAACAGCAGCGCCCCGCCCGCCGTGCCGACCGGCCGCCAGTTGCCGAAGATCATGGCGGCGAGCCCGATGAAGCCGCGCCCGCCGGTCTGGCCCTCCTGGTAGAGGCCGGAGGAGACGGTGACGAGGTAGGCGCCGGCGAGACCGGCCAGCCCGCCGGAGACCAGCACCCCGCAGTAGCGCATGCGCCGGACCGGCACGCCGAGCGAGTCGGCCGCGGCCGGGTGCTCCCCGGCCGAGCGCAGCCGCAGCCCGAACGCGGTGTGCCACAGGACGACGACGCTGACCGGGACGAGCACGACGGCGGCCACGGTGAGCCACGACACCTCGTGCAGCAGCCCCCGCAGCAGTCCTGCGGTGTCCGCGAGGAGGAAGACGCCGCCGCGCTCCAGGTCGCCCAGCAGGTCGCCGGTGCCCGCGCCGCCCGCGAGCAGCGGCATGCTGACGGTGCCGATGTCGCCCGTGACGGGCGGCGACTGGGTGGCCCCGGCGCCGGGCAGGCCGGTGAACACGACGACGCACAGGAAGCGCGCCACCCCCGCCGCCAGGATGTTGACGGCGATGCCGCACACCACCTGGTCGACGCCGAAGGTGACGGTGACGACGGCGTGCAGCAGTCCGGCGGCGGCGCCGCCCAGGATCCCGGCCAGCACGCCGGCCCAGACGCCGTGGAAGTGGCCCGCCCACGCCCCGCACACCGTCCCGATGATCATCATGCCCTCGATGCCGAGGTTGGCGACGCCCGCGCGCTCGCTCCACAGCCCGCTCAGACCGGCGAGCCCGATCGGCACCGCGAGGCGGAGCGCGGCGCCGACCATGCCGGAGCCGGTGAGCGCCTCGCCGGTGAGGACGCGGACGCCCGCCACCGCCAGCAGCACCAGGAGGGCGATCAGTGCCAGCCGCCGCGTCAGCGCGTTCACGGGACCCTCCCCGCCACCGGGGCCGGCGTGGCGTCCGGCTCGGCCCGCTCGCGCACCAGCCGCGCGGCGCGCCGGCGGTCGGCGCGGCGCACCACCTCGTGCGCGACCACGACGCTGATCACGATGACGCCCTGCATGATCGTGACGATCTCCTTGGGCACGCCCTCGATGTCGAGGATGAGCGCCGACCGCTCCAGGAAGCCGAAGAGCAGGGCGGCCAGCGCGATGCCGAGCGGGGTGTTGCGGCCGAGGAGGGCCACCGCGATGCCGGTGAAGCCCGCCCCGGCCGGGAAGTCCAGGCCGAAGTGGTAGGCGGTGCCCAGCAGGTGGGGCAGCCCGGCCAGCCCGGCGATCCCGCCAGAGACGAGCATCGTCACGATGACCATGCGGCGCGGTTCGACGCCGTGCACGCGGGTCGCCGCGGGGTTCAGCCCGCTCATCCGCAGGTCGTGCCCGAACAGCGTCCGGGTGAGCAGCAGGTGCACGGCCACGCCCAGGACGACGGCGCCGAGCACGGCCCCGCCGAGGCTCGCGCCGCCGGGAAGCGTCACCCCCACCAGGCCCAGCAGGCCGTTCAGCTCGGGCAGGCGGGCCGAGGGCGGCAGCTCGGCGGTCGATCCCGTCGTGCTGCCGGCGGCGAACACCTCGGCCAGCAGGTAGGCCACGACCGCGGTGGCGACGTAGTTCAGCAGCAGCGTCGACAGCACCTCGGAGACGCCGCGCCACACCTTGAGCAGCGCGGCCAGCGCGGCCCACGCGGCCCCGGCGAGCACGGCGACCGCGCACACGACGGCCACGTGCAGGGGCGTCGGCAGGTCAAGGCCCGCGCCGACGGCCGCGGCCAGCAGCGCGGCGAGGCGGTACTGGCCCTCCACGCCGATGTTGAACAGGTTCATGCGGAACGTGACGGCCACCGCGAGACCGGCGAGGAAGTAGACGACCGACCGGTTGACGGCCGAGACGACCGAGTCCGGCCGCGCGCCGAACTCCAGCATCGTCAGGTACGTCCTGCCCGGCGACGCGCCCGCCACGGCCAGCAGCGCCGTGGCCACCACGAGGGCCAGCAGCAGCGCGAGCGCCGGCGCGGCGAGCGCGCGCGGCACCCCCCGGATCCGGGCCCTCGCAGTGTTCACGGTGTTCGCGGTGTTCGCCGTGTGCCCCGTGTTCGCGGTGTTCGCTGTCTGCCCCGTGTTCATCGCGTCCCCGTCATCAGCCGGACCAGGCGCGCCGGGGTCAGCTCACCGGCCGGCAGGGCGGGCGTCAGCCGGCCGCGCAGCATGACCTGCACGCGGTCGCTCAGGGCGAGCACCTCGTCGAGGTCGGCGCTGACCAGCAGGACGGCCAGGCCCGCGTCCCGGGCGTCGCGCAGCAGGTCCCAGATGACGGCCTGGGCGCCGACGTCCACGCCGAGGGTGGGGTGGGCGGCCAGCAGCACCTCGGGACGGCCGCGCAGCGCCCGGCCGACGACGAGCTTCTGCTGGTTGCCGCCGGACAGCGCGGCGGCGGGGACGTCGGGGGAGGGCGCGCCGATGCCGAGGCGGGCGCCGATCTCCCCGGCGGCCTCCCGGGCGGCCGCGCGGTCCAGGCGCCACCGGCTGCGGCGGCGCAGGTCCTCGCTGCCCAGCATCACGTTCTCCCACAGCGTGGCGGGCAGCGCCAGCGCGTGGCGGTGCCGGTCCTCCGGGATGCACGCCAGCCCGAGCCGGCGGCGCTGCCGCACGCCCAGCCGGGTGGCGTCGCGGCCACCGAGGCGCACGGTCCCGGCCGTGATCTCGCGGGTGCCCACCAGCGCGTCGATCAGCTCGGACTGCCCGTTGCCCTGGACACCGGCGATGCCCAGGATCTCGCCCCTGGCCAGCTCCAGGGTGGCCTCCTGGACGGCGTCGGCGCGCAGGCCCTCCAGGCGCAGCACGACGGGGCCGCTCTCCGCGCGCCCGGCGCGCGCGGCGGGCGGCAGGTCGCCACCGGCGATGAGCCGGGTGAGCACGCCCGGGTCGGCCTCACCGGCGGCGAACTCGCCCACGGCGGTGCCGGCGCGGATGACGGTGATGTGGTCGGAGACGCTGAGCACCTCGTCGAGCTTGTGCGAGATGAACAGCACGGCCAGGCCCCGCGCGCGCAGCTCGGCGAGGCTGGCGAACAGTCGCGTCACCTCGCCGGGCGCGAGCACCGTGGTGGGCTCGTCGAGGATGAGGACGCGCGCGCCCCGGTACAGGGCCTTGAGGATCTCCACCCGCTGCCGCTCGCCCAGGCCCAGGTGCTCGATCCGGGCGCCGGGGTCGACGGCCAGGCCGTAGCGCTCGCCGAGGTCGCGCAGGGCACGGCCGCTCGCGCGGCGGTCGAGCAGCCCCCGGCGCGAGGTCTCGGCGCCCAGGACCACGTTCTCCAGCACGGTCAGGTTCTCGGCGAGCAGGAAGTGCTGGTGCACCATGCCGATGCCGGCCGCGATGGCGTCGGCGGGCGACCGGAACCGCGCGGGGACGCCGTCGAGCAGCAGGTCGCCGGAGTCGGGCCGCTCCTCGCCGTACAGGATGCGCATGAGGGTCGACTTGCCGGCGCCGTTCTCGCCCACCACGGCGTGCACCTGGCCCGGCCGCACGACGAGGTTCATGTCACGGTTGGCGGTGACGCCGGGGTAGCGCTTGGTGATGCCGCGCAGCTCGACGAGCGGCACGCCCGGGGGGGAACCCGTGCCGGAGGAGGCCATCTCGGGACGCGTCACGGGACGACCGGGACGTCGATCTCGCCCGCGATGATCTTCTTTCTGAGCTCGTCCAGCCGGGGCCGGATGTCGGCGAGGTCCTCGCCGGTGGTGGCGTAGCCGACGCCGTCCTCGTCGAGCCCGAACTCGCGCACCCCGAAGACCGCCTTGCCCGCCGCCTCCTCCTCGATGATGCTCCGCACCGCGACGTCGATCTGCTTGGTGGCGCTGGTGAGGATCACGTCGGACAGGTCCTTGCCGACGGTGCGGCGCTGGTCGACGTCGACGCCGATGGCCCACTTGCCCGCCGCCTTGGCCGCCTGGAAGACGCCGAGCCCCGACGCGCCGGCCGCGTGGTAGACGACGTCGGCGCCGCCGTCGTACATGCCGCGGGCCGCCTCCCGCGCCTTGTCGGGAGAGGAGAACCCGCTGAAGTCGGGCGGCTGCGTCATGAAGACGCTCGACAGCCGGATCTTCGGGTCGATCGCGCGGGCGCCGGCGGCGTACCCGGCGAGGAACTTCTCCTGGGGCGGCGTCTGCACGCCGCCGACGAAGCCGATCCGGCCGGTGGCGGACTTCAGCGCCGCCGCGGCCCCGACCAGGTAGCTGGCCTGCTCCTCGCGGAACACCACGTTGGTGACGTTGGGCAGCTTCACCGTCGCGTCGTCGATGATGACGAAGTGCGTCTTCGGGTACGCGGGCGCGACCTTCGTGAGCGGCTGGGCGTAGAAGAAGCCGACGGCCAGGACGGGGTTGTGGCCCGTCTCGGCCAGGAGGCGCAGGATCTCCTCCAGGTCGGAGCCTGCCGCGTTCGGGCTCAGCTCCTTGACCCCGACGCCGAGCTTGGCTTTGGCCTGGTCGACGCCCGCCCCGGCGGAGTCGTTGAAGGACTTGTCGCCGCGCCCGCCCCGGCTGTAGGCGACGCCCACCCGCAGGTCGGAACCGGCGGAGGCGGCCCCGGTCGCCCCCGCCTCCCGGGCGGTGCCCTGCGCGCCCCCGCAGGCGGCGAGCGTGAACAGGACGCAAAGAGCGGCCGACAACCGGATGAACAGGCGGGTCATACGCACCTCCCAAACCGAACCTCCGACCAGAATGCGTACTCATCAGACAAGTGTCAATGCTTCTCTGATAACCGCTCCAGCCAGACCGCGACGCCGTCGTCGTCGTTGGACGCGGTCACCTCGTGGACCACCGCGAGCACCGCCGGATGGGCGTTGGCGACCGCGACCGCCGTCCCCGACCAGGTCAGCATGGGCAGGTCGTTGGGCATGTCGCCGAAGGCGATCACCCCCGCGCGGCCGAAGCCGAGCCGGCCGGCCATCGCCTCCAGGGCCGCCGCCTTCGTCACCCCGGCGCGCGTCACCTCGCAGAACACGTCCGCCGACACGGTGACCTCGCACCCGGGCAGCAGCACGCCCACGCTCTCGTAGTACTGGCGGGCCGCCCCCTCCAGCTGGACCATGATCTTGCCGACACCGTGCCGGTCGATGGCCTCCTCCAGCCTCGGCACCCGCCGGGCGTCGCCGGCCAGCGCGGGGGCCAGCTCGAAGGCGTCCTCCAGCAGCAGCTCCAGGTGGCACTCGGCGCCCAGCCGGATGCCGGGGAACCGTTCGCGCAGCGCCGTCAGCGCCGTCACCACGTCCGCCTCGGCGAGCGGGTGGTGATCGACCACCTCGTCGCGGGCGAAGTCGTAGACGACGGAGCCGTTGCCGCAGACCGCGATGGTCGCGTTGGCCGTGCCGGTCGTGCCGGTCGTGCCGGTCACGTCGGTCGTGCCGGTTGCGTTGGCAGTGCCGGTCGTGCCGGTCGTGCCGGGCGCGTCGTTCAGGCCCGCGACCAGGTGCCGGGTGTCGCGGACGGGCCGCGCCGTCGCGACGACGAACACGTGACCGTCCGCCCGGACGCGGCGCACGGCCGCGCGGGTGCGCTCCGACAGCTCGCCGCGCGAGTCGAGCAGGGTGCCGTCCAGGTCGCAGACGATCATTCGGCGTTCCACGGGCGGCACGCTCCTCACGGTCGGCGGGGCTCACGCGACAGGCCCCGGCTGATGGGTCACCACCCGGCCGCCCTCACGGCCGGCGGGGCTTCCGCGACGGGCGCCCCGGCTGACGGGTCACGACCCGCCGTCCTCACGGCCGGCGGGGCTCCCGCGAAGGGGGCTCCGGCTGATGCGTCGCGACCCGTCCGACCGGGGACGCCACGACGTCGGCCGCGCCCGCGGCCAGGATGCCGTCGATGGTCTCGGCCACGCCGCTCCGCGCCGCGAGCCCCTGCACCACCACCAGGCCGTCCTCGCGCGGGTCGCCGCCGACGCGCCACGACCGCGGGGGCAGCGCCGGCGCGACGCGCGGCAGCTCGCGCGCCGACGTGCGCACCGTCAGCAGCACGTGCGCCGCCCCCGCCCGCACCGAGTCCAGCAGCCGGGCCACCCGCTGGATCCGGGCGCGCTTGCGGGCGTCGCGCCAGGCGTGCGGCCCGGCGACGAGCCTGGGCGCGCAGGTGCGCACCGTGTCGGCGACCCGCAGGTCCGGCGCGAGGGACGCGCCCGGTTCGAGCACCTCGATGACGGCGTCCGCGAGCTCGGGGATCTTGGCCTGGCTCGCGCCGTAGGAGTGCACCACCTCGGCCGCCAGTCCCCGGCTGCGCAGGTACTGCCGGCCGATGTCGGGGAACTCGGTGGCCACGCGGGCGCCCGGTGACAGGCCGCCGGGACCCTCCGCCGGTACGGCCAGCACCAGGCGCCACGGGCCGCCCGCCGCCACCGGCTCCACGATCTCGACCTTGGCGCCGGTCTCCTCGATCCAGTCGGTGCCGGCGACGCCGAAGTCGAAGACGCCCTTCTCCAGGACCAGCGGGATCTCCCGGGGCTTGAAGAAGACGACCTGGATCGGGCCGCCGTACTCGATGCTCGCCCGGTAGCTGCGGCCGGAGGTCCGGCGCACGCCGAGCCCTGCGGCGGCGAAGAGGTTCAGGACCGGCCGCTCCAGAGCGGACCCCTTGGGCAGCGCGAGCGAGATCATGTGGTCAGCGTCTCCAGGTAGGTGGGGCGTTCTCCCTGAGGGAGCGCGTGGCGAGGGCGCGCAGGGCGAGGTCGATCATGCCGGTCTCGCCGCCGCCGGCGGCCAGGGCGCGCAGCCGGGCCGCGTCCAGCCAGCCGGCCTCGACGAACTTGTCGCGTTCGATCCGGGGCCGTTCCAGGTCTCCGGTGACGGTGGCGAGCACGTCGATCTCGCGCCGCCGGACGCCGTCGCCGCCCTGCCAGTCGAACACCTTGACCAGGTCGCCGGCCCGGTCCAGGCGCCAGCCGGTCTCCTCGGCGATCTCGCGGGCCAGCGCCGCGCACAGCGTCTCGCCGGCCTCCACGTGCCCGCCGACGATGTCCCAGCAGCCGGGGAACAGCCGGACGTGCGGGGCGCGGCGCTGCAGGAACACCTCGCCGCGCGGGTTGACCAGGACGGCGCCCACCACGCAGCGCACGCCCTCGGCCGAGGCCTCCCGCTGGATCACGTCGAACTCCGGCGGGTGCGGCGCGCACCGGCCCGGCGCCGGGTGCGGCTGCCGGTCCGGCGGTGGGCCGGTCACGCCGTCTCCTGGTGGGCGTAGTACGTGGCGTACAGGGCGGCGAACGGCCCGTCGCGGCTCAGCAGCTCGTCGAAGGGGCCGTCCTCGGCGATCCGGCCCTCGTCGAGGACGAGGATCCGGTCGGCCCGCCGGATGGTCGACAGCCGGTGCGCGATGACCAGGACGGTCCGCCCGGCGAACAGCCGCGTCAGCGCGTTCTGGATGCCCCGCTCGGTCAGGGGGTCGACGCTGGCGGTCGGCTCGTCCAGGAGCACGATGTCGGGCTCGCGCACGAACATCCGCGCCACGGCGATGAGCTGCCGCTGCCCGACCGACACCCCCCGGCCGCCGTCGGCGAGCCGGTCGTGCGGGGACATCGGCATGCTGCGCGTCCACACCCGGCGCCCGATCCGGTCGATGGCGCGCTCGACGTCGGCCAGGTCCGCTCCGGGCCGGCCGTAGGCGATGTTCTCGGCGAGCGTGCCGGCGAACACGAACGGGTGCTGCGGGACGACGCCGACGCGCCGCCGGTAGGCCGTCAGGTCGAGCGCGCGGACGTCGCGGCCGTCGACGAGCAGGTCGCCGTCCTGGAAGTCGTACGCGCGGGCGATGAGCTTGGCGAGGGTGGACTTGCCGCTCCCCGTACGGCCGACGATCGCCACCGTCTCGCGCGCGGGGATCCGCAGGTCGAGCCCGTCGAAGACGGGGGCGCCGGAGCCGTAGCCGAAACGCAGGCCGCGCGCCTCGATCCCGCCGTCCAGGCGGGGCACCGGCTCCCGCCCCCGCCGGACGACCGACCCGCGGTCGTCGATCAGCGCGAACACCCGTTCCGCGGCGGCGAGCCCCTGCTGGAACAGGCTCCAGAACGCCGCCGCCTGGGTGACCGGCTGCCACAGCATGCCGAGCGCCTGCAGCGCGAAGTACCACTCGCCGGGCGAGAGCCGGCCGAGCACCGCGAAACGCCCGCCCTGGTAGAGCACCACGGCCGTCACCAGCCCCGCCAGCAGGGTCAGCACCGGCAGGATGACCGCGTAGATGAGCCCCTGGCGCACGTACACCCGGTACGACAGCCGGTTGACGTCGTCGAAGTCGCCGTACACGGTCCGCTCGCGGCCGAAGTTCTTGGCGACGGCGATGCCCATCATCGACTCGTGCACGTTGGCGTTGACCTTGGCCATCACCCGCCGGGTGGCGGCCGCCGCGGTGCGCGCGATCCGGCGGAAGGCGAGCGCGGTGCCCAGCAGGAACGGCAGCGCGGCCAGGATGATCAGGCCCAGGCCCGGGTCGGTCCAGAACACCACGCCGCCGAGCAGCAGGACCAGCAGCGACTGGCTGAGCAGGTTCAGGGTGAGCGTCATCACCGAGCCGAAGCCCTCGGTGTCGCCGGTGACCCGGCTGAGCACCCGCCCGACGGAGTTGTCGTCGTGGAAGGCGACGTCCTTGTCCAGCGCGGCGTCGGCGGCCTCGCACTGCAGCCGGTAGACCATGTCGCCGACCAGCCGGGCGGTGACGGCCTGGCGCGCCCAGTTCATCACCCACGCCAGCACCGCGGCGGCGACGACGAACAGGCACAGCCACAGGCCCAGCCCGGCCCCGCCGCCGACCTCGTCGATCAGCTGCGCGATCACGACGGGCACCGA
Organism: Streptosporangium sp. NPDC002524; assembly: GCF_040295985.1. Classification (NCBI taxonomy): domain Bacteria; kingdom Bacillati; phylum Actinomycetota; class Actinomycetes; order Streptosporangiales; family Streptosporangiaceae; genus Streptosporangium; species Streptosporangium sp. NPDC002524. Next base: position 271,655 of record NZ_JBEOWK010000013.1, read on the forward strand.
GGCGGTCAGCAGGGCCGAGCCCACGACGAGGACGGCGCAGCCCAGCATCGTGGCGCGCTGGGTGCGCAGGTAGGTCAGGATGCGGCCCAGGAGGCGGCGGTTGCCGTACACGCGGTCGTACGAGTCGGCGTGCAGGCCCGCGAACAGGTCAGTCACTGTAGATCTCCCGGTAGAGCGCGCAGCGCGCCATCAGCTCGTCGTGCCCGCCGAGGTCGGCGACGCGTCCCGCGTCCAGCAGCAGGATGAGGTCCGCGCGCCGGATCTGGCCCGGACGGTGCGAGACCAGCACGGTGGTGCGGCCGGTGGTCGCCCGCTCGATCGCCTCGGTGATGGTCGCCTCCGTGCTCGCGTCGATCGCGCTGGTCGCGTCGTCCAGGGTGAGGACGCGCGGGTCGGTGAGCAGCGCGCGGGCGATGGCGAGCCGCTGGCGCTGGCCGCCGGACAGCGTCGTGCCGCCCTCGTTCAGGACGGTGGCGTAGCCGTGCTCCATCGCCTGGACGAACTCGTCGGCGCAGGCCAGCTTGGCGACGCGCTTGACGTCCTCGTCGGCGGCGGTCCCGGGGGGCGCGCCGAAGGCGATGTTGTCCAGCACGCTCTTGGAGAACAGGAAGATCTCCTGGTCCACGTGGCCGATCTGGCGGCGCAGCGCGCCCGGCTCCCAGTCGCGCACGTCCCGGCCGTCGACCAGCACCCGCCCCTCGTCGGCGTCGTACATGCGGCCGACGAGTTTCAGCAACATGCTCTTGCCGCTGCCGGTGGGGCCGACGACGGCCAGCGTGCGCCCGGCGGGCAGGTGGAAGGACACGTCGCGCAGGATGTCCCTGCCGTCGTGGCGCAGGGTCACCCGGTCGAAGGTGATCGCGCCCTCGACGGCCGTCGTGACGCCGGTGGTCTCCTCCAGGTCGCCGGGCCCGTCGATGATGTGCCGCATCCGGGCGGCGGCGGCCAGTCCCTCCTGGACGACCGGCACGGCCTGCTCCGACAGGGTGACCGGCTGCGCCAGCGACACCAGCCAGCCCAGGTAGGTGACGACCTGCGCGAGCGTCAGCCCGCCCTGGCCGTACAGGTAGAGGGAGTGCAGGGCGCCGACGGCCATCGCGACGGCGAAGCTGAGCGCGGGCAGGTAGACGGCCTGCGCCCGGCCGCGCCGCACGAAGGCGTCCCGGTAGGCGGCGGCGGCCCGCCGGAACGCGAGCCGCTCGTGCTCCTCCTGGGTGGCCGCCTTCACGGTGGCGATGCCGGCCAGGGTGGTGGAGAAGCGCTCGTTCAGGTCGGCGAACGCCTCCCGGATGCGCATCGTCAGCGGCTGCAGCCGCCGCAGGTGCCGGCGCAGCGCGACCGCGAACACCACGATCAGCGCGCAGGGGGCGAGCAGGAGTTGCGCGTCCATCGAGGCGATGAACACGATCGGCACCGCCAGGGCCAGCAGCGCGTTGAACGCGGTGGCGGTGCCCGGGCTGAACATGTAGTCGACGAGCCGCGCGTCGTTGATGGCGCGGGCCATGATGTCGCCGACGCGCTGCTGGTCGTGGAACGACATGCGCTTGGCGAGCAGGCTGCGGTACAGCTCGTCGCGCACGTCCCGTTTGACCCGCTGGGCGACGACCTCCATCGAGCCGTGCGACAGCAGGTCGGCGGCGAACCGGCCGGCCGCCAGCAGCGCGGCGGCGACCGCCGCCGCGGCCAGCACGCCGAGGTCGGCGCGCCCGCCGGTCGCCTCGGCGAACGCCGCGCCGATCTGGACCGGCACCAGCGTCGTGCACACGTTCGCCGCCACCGCCGCCACGGTGAACACCAGCAGCAGCGGCCGGTGCGCGCGCAGCCGGACGGCGATCCATCCGAGCACCGCCGGTGACGCGACCGGCCGTGCCCTCCCGGCCCGGCCTGCCGGTCGCGTCTGGCCCATGGACTCCTCCGTCGTCGGTTCCTCCGTGGTCACCGGCCGGCCTACGCGGAGGCCTGGACCGTGTCCGTCAGGTGTCCCAGGCCGTTCTTGCCGGCCCGGTCGATCTCCTCCATCACCTGGTCGGCCAGCACGGAGGCGGCGAGCGCGTCGGCGACCGACGGCGTGCCGTCCGGACGGGCGGCGTCGCCCCGGCAGGACGCCACGAACGCCTCCAGCTCCGGCCCGAAGCCGCTCCGGCCCCAGCCGTGGTCGAGGTTCTTCGTGCCGTGCAGCTCCTGGCCCAGCGGCAGGCCGTCGGCCAGGTCCAGGGTCACCCGCTCCAGGGAGGGCGCGCTGTAGCGGCTGCCGTCCATGCCCTGCACCGTGACGCCCACCAGGAACCGCTTGACGTGGTTGCCCATCCGCAGCGTCGACAGGGACCCGTCGCGGTGCCGGACGAACACGTTCACCTGGAAGCGGTCGCCCTCGCCCGGGATGACGTGCGCGTCCACCTGGACGACGGGGGAGGGGGTGAACCAGCGGGCCAGGTCCAGGGCGTGCACCCCGTTGTGCCGGATCCACGCCTCCAGCGTCGTGTCCACGCCCCACTGCGGGGCCGAGGGATGACGGCTGTAGAAGTCGATCGTCACCGAGCACGAGGTCGCGCGGGCGTCGCGGCTCAGCTCGTGCAGCCGCTGCAACGTCTCGGCGTACCGGAAGTTGAAGCCCACCTGGACGTGCCTGCCGCTGCGGTCCACGACGTGGTGCAGGTCCTGCAACGCGGGCGTCGAGGGCCCGGCCGGCTTCTCCACGAAGCAGTCGACGCCGCCCTCCACCAGCTGGCGGGTGAGCCGGTACGACGGCTCGGGCGGCACCGCGATGACGGCCGCGTCCACGGTGTCGAGGTCGAGCGCCTCGATCGAGTCGGCGCAGACCGCGGCCCCGGACTCCTCCTGCAGCTCCTTGGCCAGGGACAGGTCGGGGTCGACGCAGGCCACGATCCGGTTGCCGCGTGCGCGCTGGAGGAACGGCAGGAGGTTCTGGCGCATCTGCCGGCCGCAGCCGACCAGGGCGAGGCGCGGGAGGTCAGTCACGGCCGGCCTCCACGGTCGCGCTCCACTGCTCGAAGGCGCGGCGCGCCCGGCCGCGCAGCTCGTCCGGGTCGACCTCCCGGTGAGCCAGGCTGACGAACGACGGGTGCCCCTCGAGGAGCAGGATGCCGGCGCCGGTGAGCGCGGCGAGCAGCGCCTCACGCCGGGCCTTGTCGCCCAGCAGCGCGTCGTCGTGGTAGACCAGCTCGAACATCCCGCCGCCCAGGACGGGGCGGGCGCCGACCAGGGCCGCCACGCCGGCGTCCTCGGCCGCCGCGGTCAGGGTGGCCGCCACCTGCGTGCCGATCCGGCCGATCTCGGCCCAGCCGTCCGGCGCGTCGCCGATGGGCTTTTCCAGTATGTCGCGCGTCGCCAGCGCCGCGTACACGGCGATCATCTCCTTGGAGAACGTGCCGCTGAGCCGGGCCCGTTCGGCGTCGGCCAGCAGCTCGGCGTCGCCCACCACCAGGCTGAGCGGCGCCCCGTTGGCCAGCGCCTTGCCGATCACGGTGAGGTCCGAGCCGATGGCGTGGTCGTGGTCGTAGCCGAGCGGCGAGATGCGGCCGCCGGTCTTGGTCTCGTCGAAGACGGTCAGCAGGCCGGCGTCCCGGCACATCGCGACGGCCCGCCGCAGCACCTCGGGCGTGGTGAACGAGGCCAGGTAGGCGTCGAAGACGAAACAGCCCAGCCGGTCGCGGTGGCGGTCCAGGATCTCGGCCAGCGACTCCAGCCGCAGGTCCACCCAGTTCACCGCGGGCTCGGTGTCGCCGATGCCGCGCATCGCCTCGGTGTAGCGCAGTTTCCCGCGCAGCGGCGAGTGCAGCGGCTCGTGCCATTTCAGGGAATTGGCGATCTGCGCGTCGTGCCAGCCGATGTAACCGCTGCGCACCACCCCCAGCCGGCCGTTGCGCATCGCGGCCAGCCGCAGGGTCGCGGTGACCGCCTCGGAGGCGGTCTTGAAGAACGCGCCGCGGTCTCCGGTCCGCTCGCCGAGCAGCCGCTCCAGGTACTCCGCGTGGAAGGTCGTGTAGCCCGGCATCATCACGCCGTTACCGAGATAGCCGCTCAGAATTTCATTGAAGAGTTCGTCCGAGTGGCCGATTATCACCGGCCCGTATCCCATGACGAAGTCGATGTACGTCATCCCGTTCGCGTCCGATACCTCACCCCCCTTCCCCTGCGTGAACAGGAGCTGGCGGCCTTCGGACCGGAACTTACGAGTGATCTTCGAGTGAGCTATTCGCTCATTTTGCGACAAGACCCTCATCCCTCCCCGGAAATCGTGAATAAGATCATGCGCTTAATTTCCGAGACCGTAGCGGCGGCCTCGGAGGAGGGTCAAGGTGAACTTTCTTCTAGGTTTACAACGCCGTAATAAGACTGCAACGGTCGAGGTGGTAGATCGAGCCGAACTCCGATATGGAGGCGATGTGGACCACGGATCGAGCCGGCGAATTCCGATCTCCGAAATGGCCAGAACGGTGCAACCGGATATCGTCGGGCGCAGTAAGCGCCTGTGGCGGCTGCCCGACGGCCGGTGCCTCGTGCAGATAGTCCCCAGCCTGCGCAGTTTCACCTACCAGCGCGACGAAATGGTGGAACGCACCGGCCCGTTGCGGCTGACCTTCTACGAAAAGGCCGCGGCCCGGATCGAGGAGGCCGGGGTGGCGTGCGCGTTCCGTGAACGGGTCGGCCCGGACACCTACCTCGCCGACTACTGCCCGGCCCCGCCCTTCGAGGTCATCGTGAAGAACCGGGCCACCGGCTCGACCACGCGCAAGTACCCCGGCCTGTTCGAGGACGGCGCGCCGCTGCCGCGCCCGGTCGTGAAGTTCGACTACCGGGTCGACCCGGAGGACCAGCCGATCGGCGAGGACTACCTGCGCGCCCTCGGGCTGCCCGTCGAGGAGATGCGCGAGCTCGCCCTGACCGTCAACGAGACGCTGCGCTCCTGGCTGCACCCCGTGGACGTCTGGGACATGTGCCTCATCTTCGGCGTCACCGCCGAGGGAGGCCTCAGCGTCATCTCCGAGATCTCCCAGGACTGCATGCGGCTGCGGCACGAGGACGGGTCCCCGCTGGACAAGGACCTGTTCCGCGACGGCGTCGACGCCGACGAGATCGTCAACCAGTGGAGTCGCATCCTCGATGTCATCAGATGACGGCAGGGTGGCGCTGATCACCGGCACCAACCGGGGCAGCGGCCGGGCCATCGCCGAGGAGCTGCGCGAGCGCGGGTTCCGCGTCTTCTCCCTGAACCGCTCCCTCGCCGGCGCGGACTGGCTCGGCGAACGGCGCTGCGACGTGTCCAGGCCCGCGGAGATCAGATGGGCCGTCGCCGACGTCCTGGCCGAGGCGGGACGCCTGGACGTCTGCGTGTCCAACGCCGTCGACCGGGTCCTGGACCCGATCGCCGACCTGCGCGAGGCCGACTGGGAACGCCTGGTGGCGATCAACCTCAGCGCCGGCTTCCACCTCCTCCAGGCGGCGCTGCCGGCGCTGCGGGCCCGCCGCGGCGTCTTCGTCGCGATGGGCAGCCACGCCGGCACCCGCTACTTCGAGGGCGGCGCCGCCTACAGCGCCACCAAGGCCGGGCTGAAGGCGCTGGTCGAGACATTGCTGCTGGAGGAGCGGCGCAACGGCGTGCGCGCCTGCCTCGTCTCGCCCGGCGCCATCGCCAACCTCGACGGCGACGACGACCCGTACAAGATGAGCACGCGCTCGATCGCCCGCTGCGTCGGCACCATCGTCGACTCCTGGCCCACCGACCTCGTCGTCGGAGAGATCGAGGTACGCCCCGCCGAGCTGGCGACGCCGCCGATCGTCGGCATCGACCGGCTGCTCCACGTCTGACACGCGAAACACCCGACACGCGAAACACCCGACACGCGAAACGCCCGACCGACACGCGAAACACCCGACACGCGAAGGAGGAACCATGATCTCGCTCGCCCTGCCGACGGGATCCCTGGAACGGCGGGCCCTGGAACTCTTCGCGGCCGCCGGCCTCGACGTGCGACGGCCCTCCGAACGTTCCTACCGAGGCACCATCGAGTACGCGGGCACCACCCGGGTCGCGTTCTACAAACCGCGCGAGATCCCGCTCGTCGTCCAGGACGGCTCCTTCGACATGGGGCTCACCGGCGCCGACTGGGTCGAGGAGACCGGCGCCGAGGTCGAGGTGGTCGAGTCGTTCGACTACTCCCGCAACACCGAGAAACCCTGGCGGCTCGTCCTCGCCGTGCCCGCCGACCACCCGGCGACCAGCGTGGCCGACCTCGCCGACGGCGTCCGCATGGCCACCGAGTACCCCAACATCGGCCGCCGCTTCTTCCAGGACGCCGGACGGCGCGCCGAGGTGGTCGTCTCCTACGGCGCCACCGAGGCCAAGATCCCCGAGCTCGCCGACGTGATGGTCGACGTCGTGGAGACCGGGCACTCGCTCCAGCAGAACAACCTGCGCGTCATCGAGACGATCCGCACCTGCGGCGCCCAGCTCATCGCCAACCCCGCCGCGTACGCCGACGAGGAGAGGAGCGCCGTCATCCGGAAGGTCGCCCGGCTGCTGCGCGGCGCCTGGACCGGCCCGGCGAACGTGCTGCTCACGGTCCGCGCCCCCGCCGACCGCCTGCCGGAGGTCACCCTGGCCATGCCGGGCCGGTCGTGGCGGGCCGGGGCGGAGCTGGCCGACGAGAACATGGTCGTCCTGCAGGGCGTGCTGTCCAGCCGGGACGTGCCGGAGACGATCGACGTCCTGCTGTCGGCCGGCGCCGTCAACGTCACCGAGACCGGGATCGGCATCCTCGCCACGAACGCGGTGCGGCCGTGACCCCGCCGACCCCGGCGACCCCGGCCACACCGTCGAACCTGTCGACCCCGGCCCACCCCGTGGACGACCGGCTGCTGCCCGCCGACGGCGCCGGGTGGCGGCCGGGCTCCGCGACGCTCGACCTGCGGCTCGCCGGTGCCGCCCCCGCCGCCCTCCACCACCTGGAGGTGGACGTCGTCCTCGGGGTCGACCTGGACGAACGCGCCGGCATCCTGGACGTCGACCTCGTCGGCCTGCCGCCCGAGCTGCTCGCCTGGCTGAGCCGCTACACCGCTCCCGCCGACCCGTCGGCCCGCTGCGGCTCGATCGCCCTGGACCAGGACGCCGCCTGGTTGTGGCTCCACGTCCGCGACGGCCGCCGCGCGTCGCGGCACCGGCAGCCCGCGCTCGTCCGCTTCTCCTTCGCCGGCCCGCGCCTCGTCGCCGTCCGGGCCGTGCCGGGTTGACCGGCACGTGAGGGCACGATGACCATTGAGCGATCATCGAGCCGCCGTGACATCGTGCGAAGGAGAGACCGTGAAGTCTGAGCCAGCCCCGGACACGCCCGTGCACCCCGTACAGGCCGGGCGGCGCTCGCGGTGGGCGACCATCGGCGTCGTCTACCTCGGCGGCGTCGTCGCCGCCATGAGCCTGGGCAAGTTCGCCCCCGTCGGGCCGGCGGTGACCGAACAGCTGTCGCTGTCGCTGTCGCAGCTGGGCTGGATCATCTCGGCGGTCGTCGGCGTCGGCGCCGTCCTCGGCCTGCCCGGCGGCTACCTGATGCGCCGCTTCGGCGCGCAGGGGTCGCTGGTGTACGGCCTCGTCCTGATCGCCGTGGCGAGCGCGGCGAGCGCCCTGGCCGGCGACTTCGCCGGGCTGCTCGCCGCCCGCCTCGTCGAGGGTTTCGGCTACCTGCTGGTCACCATCGCCGGGCCGGTGCTCGTCCTGCGCCTGGCCGACGAACGCGACCGCAGCGCCGCCCTGTCGATCTGGGCCACCTTCGTGTCCGTGGGCCTGTTCGCCAGCACGCTCGTCGGCGGCGCGGCCGGGGACGCCCTCGGCTGGCACGGCTGGATCGGCCTGCTCGCCGGCCTCACCCTCCTGATGGCGGTGGCCGTACGGCTGCGGCTGCCCCGCTCGGGGGCCGGCCCGCGGGTGGCCGCCGGGCCCGTCCCCCGGCTGCGCGCGCTGCGCTGGCCGGGCGTGCTGGCCGCCTCGTTCTGCCTGACCGCGCTGGTGACCATCCCGGTGATCGTGCTGCTCCCCACGCTCCTCATCGACCAGCACGGGCACTCGGCCGCCGGCGCGGGCGCGGGCACCTCGGTGATCTCGCTGCTCAGCGCGGCCGGCGGGCTGCTCGCCGGCATGCTGCTGCGCCGCGGCGCCCGGGTCGGCGCCCTCGCGCTGCTCGGCCTGCTCGCCGTGCCCGCCGCCTGGCTCGTGTACGGCGGCGGCCCGCTCGCGGGCGTGCTCGCGGGCGCCGGGACGCTGTCGCTCGCCAACGGGTTCCTGGCCGCCCTCGTCTTCGCGGCCCTGCCCCTGATCCTGGAGCGGCTCGACCACGCCGACGTCGGCAGCGGCCTGGTCGCCCAGGCGGGCAGCCTCGGCTCGCTGCTCGGCCCGCCGATGTTCGGCGAGGTCGCGGCCACCTTCGGCTTCGCGGCGCTCGTGCCGGTCATCGCCGGTGGGCTCGTCGCCGCCGTCGCCGCGCTGCTGCTGGCCGGTGGCCGCGCCGTGAGACGCCCACCGGACGCCGCCTGAACCACCCCTCGCACGCCGAGCACGCCAGAACCCCGAGAACGTCAGTACACCGAGAACACCGAGAACACCGAGTACGTGGAGAACGCCAGAACGCCGAGCACGCCGAGAACGCGGAGGACCGACAGGTGCGACAGGTGCGACCCGACGTGCACGCGCGCGGCGAGAGCCCGCTGGAGGAGGCCGAAGGCCGCCTGCTGCCCGCCCCAGCCCGCGCGCTGGCGCTGGCGGGAGCGCTGATCGTCGTGGCCGCCGGGTCGCTCCTGCTCGTCATGGTCACCGGCTCCGGCCCGGCACCCGCCGCGCCCGCGCCGCCGCCCGGGGCCGGGACGGGCCCCGCCCAGCCCATCCTGCGCCTGTTCCTCGCCGTCGCCGTCATCGGCGGCCTCGCCTCCCTCGGCGGACGCCTGGCCCGCCGCCTCGGCCAGCCCGCGGTGGTGGGGGAGATCGCGGCCGGGCTGCTGCTGGGGCCGTCCGTGCTGGGCTCGGTCGCGCCGGCGGTGACCGGCCTGATCCTGCCGGAGTGGGCGCACCCGCAGCTCGACCTGCTCGCCCAGGCCGGTCTGGTGATCTTCATGTTCACCGTGGGCGCCGAGTTCGACACCGCCGCCCTCGGCCGCCAGCGCACCGTCATCGGGGTCGCCTCCCTCGCCATGGTCGCCGTCCCGTTCGCGCTGGGCGTGCTCGCCGCCCTGCCGTTCGCCGCCGGTCTCGCCGGTCCCTCCGGCGGCGGCGCCGCGTTCGTGCTGTTCGTCGGTACGGCGCTCAGCGTCACCGCGTTCCCCGTCCTGGCCCGCATCCTGCAGGAGTCGGGGCTGGCGGGCACCCGGCTGGGCACCCTGGCGATCGTCTGCGCGGGCGTCGCCGACGTGCTCGCCTGGTGCGCGCTGGCCGCCGTCGTCGCGCTCGCGCACGCGCGCTCGGCCGCGGGCGTCCTGACGACGATCGCGGTGACGGCCGCGATCGTCCTGGCCGTGATCTTCGTGCTGCGCCCGCTCCTGCGGGCCCTGGCGGCCAGGTACTCGGCGGTCACGCTGCCCACGCCCGCCGGGCTCGTCCTCGTCCTCGGGCTGATCTTCGCGCTGTCGGCCGCGACGGACGTCGCCGGTGCCCACGCCATCTTCGGCGCCCTGCTCGCGGGCATCGCGCTGCCCCGCGACGCGCCCGTGCTCGGCGCCGTGCCACGGCGGCTGGGCGCCCTCAACCGGTCCCTGCTGCTGCCGGTGTTCTTCGCCTCGATCGGCCTGCAGACGAACGTGTTCCTCGCCTTCGACGAGCCGGTGGTGCTCGTCGGCGGGGCGATCCTGCTGGTGGCCGCGGTACTCGGCAAGCTCGGCACCGCCGCGGTGATCGCCTGGGTCGGCGGCATGCCGGGACGGCTCGCCGTGGGGCTGGGGGTGCTCATGAACGCGCGGGGCATCACGGAGATCGTCGTGCTGAGCACGGGGCTGAGCATCGGGGTGATCTCGTCGGGGACGTTCACCGTCCTGGTGATGATGGCGTTGCTCACCACGGTGATGACCGTGCCGGCGCTGCGGCTGCTGCGGCTGTTCCAGCCGGACGGGCAGGTGACCGCCGCGGACGTGACGTCGCGTCCGTACCGCGTCGAGGCCCGTCCTCTTCCCTGAGGGGTGCGTACACCCGCCGGGAACCGGCGGCCACCTCGGGTCAGGGGCGGCGGCGGGGTGCCGCGGCTATCTCCAGGAAGAAGGCGTCGATGCTGCGGACGGCCTGGAGGAAGTCGTCGAGGTTGATGGGCTTCGTCACGTAGGCGTTGGCGTGCTGGTGGTAGGCGGCGCTGACGTCGCCGGGGGCCGAGGAGGTGGTCAGGACCACGACGGGGATGCTCAGCAGGTTCTCGTCGTCCTTGAGCACGGCCAGCAGCTCCCGCCCGTTCATGCGGGGCATGTTGAGGTCCAGGACGATCAGGTCGGGGCGCGGGGTGCCGGGGTCGCGCAGGTAGTGCAGCGCGTCAACGCCGTCGTGGACGTGGTGGATGTCACGGGCCGTGCCGTGCTCGTTCAGGGCGGCGTCGATCAGTGCGGCGTCGGCGTCGTCGTCTTCGACCAGGAGGACGCTGTAGGTGCGGGGGTCGGTGTTCACGCCGAGATTCCTGTCATGGCCGCCGGGAAGGGGCCGGGTAGAGGGGTGTGCCGCGAAGACCAGTCCCGGCCAGCGGCGGCGGGCTCCCTGCCGGGTGATGTACCAGGCCTCGCCCAGCTGCGGATAGCCGGCACCGAGCCGGACGGCGTCGGCGGCCTCGCGGTGGGCGCGGCGCTCGATCGCGCGGCTGAGATGCGCCAGGATCCGTAGCCGGTTGAGCGCCGGCACCGGACGCGGCGCCCGCGCCGCCGGGTCCCCGGTTCCGGGAGGAGGCGAGGCGAAGACGCGTTCCGCCAGGTCGTCGGCGAGGCGGGCGACGGCTTCCTCCGCGAGATCGTCGAGTTGTCGTTCGGTGAGGCCGGTCGGGAAACTGTTCCGCGCCATGCCGCCCACCTTACGCACCTCCCCGACCGTGGACAACATGTGTTGTCGAGCGGGCAGTAGGATCCGACACACCGTCGCCCGGGGTGGGCGGACCGGCCGGCTCGCATCCCGCCGGTGGGGCCCGTTGTGGCCGTCTCGTCGAAGGAGCCGTACGTGAGCACCACCGCACGATCCGCGCAGCCGCCACCGCAGGCGGGCGGGCCGGCGCGACCGGCGGCCCCGGCCCGGTGGGCGCGCCGGACGACGCGGCAGTGGCTGCGGATCGGGATGGCGTCGTCGTTGCTCGTGCTGGCGTTGCTGGCCGTGACCGGCGCGCTGGTGCTGAACCGGATGACCACGCTCAGCGACCACCTGGTGGACCACAGCTCGCCCGCCCTGACCGCCGCCATCCGGCTGGAGACCGCGCTGGTCAACCAGGAGACCGGCATTCGCGGCTACGGCGTCGTCAGCAACCGGGTGTTCCTGGAGCCCTACCGACTGGGCCTGGTCCAGCAGCGGCAGGCCGAACGGCAGTTGCGGGCCCTGGCGGGGGACCGGACCTCCGAGGACGACCTGCTGCTCGTACGGGAGCGGGCCCGCGCCTGGCAGCGGGGTTTCGCCGCCGAGGTCGCCGCCACCCCCGCCGGACAGCCGGTCGTGACCACCGAGGAGGGCGCCAGGGCGGGCAAGGCCGCCTTCGACGAACTCCGGCGGGCGCTGACCGCCCAGCAGCGGCACCTGCAGATCTCCCGCGACGACAACCGGGAGGCGCTGAGGGCGGCGACCTCGCTGCGCAACGGGGTCTTCGGCGCGATCGCCCTGCTGGTCGTGGCGCTGGCCCTCCTGGTCTCCGTCGCCCTGCGCCGCGCCGTCACCGGCCCGCTGGAAAGGCTCTCGGCCGACGCGCGCGACGTGGCCGGAGGCGACTTCTCCCATCCCATCGTCGGCAGCGGACCGGCCGATCTGCGCGCCCTGGGCCAGGACGTGGAGGCGATGCGCCGCAGGCTGGCCGAGGAGCTCACCCACTCCGAACAGGCGCGCACCCGCCTGGACGAGCAGGCCGCCGAGCTGCGCCGCTCCAACACCGAGCTGGAGCAGTTCGCCTACGTGGCCTCCCACGACCTCCAGGAACCGCTGCGGAAGGTCACCGCCTTCTGCCAGTTGCTGGAGCGCCGTTACGGCGGCAGCCTCGACGACCAGGCCCGGCAGTACATCGGCTTCGCCGTCGACGGCGCGTCACGGATGCAAACCCTCATCAGCGACCTGCTGGAGTTCTCCCGGGTGGGCCGCCTGGACCACGAGCACACCAGCGTCGACCTGGAGGCCGTGTTCGCCGACACCGCGGAGGCCCTGAGCCTGGCCGTCGCCGAATCCGGCGCCCACCTCACCCACGACCCGCTGCCCACCCTTACCGGCGACAGGACACAGCTGGGCATGCTGCTGCACAACCTGCTGAGCAACGCGATCAAGTTCCGCTCTCCCGACCGGCCCTGCCGCGTCCACCTGGCCGTACGGCGCGAGGAGGGGATGTGGCGCTTCACCCTCGCCGACAACGGGATCGGCATCGAACCGCAGTACGCCGAACGCGTCTTCGTCATCTTCCAGCGGCTGCACACCCGCCAGGCCTACCCCGGCAACGGCATCGGCCTGGCCCTGTGCAAGAAGATCGTCGAATTCCACGGCGGTGTCATCGCCCTGGACCCCGCCCCCCTCGACGCCGAGCCCCTGGACCCCGGCCCTCTGGCCACCGGCCCCCTGGATCCCGACCCCCCGGCCACCGAGCCCGGGACCCGTATCACCTTCACCCTCCCCGCCACTCCGGCCGGGACGACACCGGCGAATCCGCCCGGCTGACGGCACGTCCACCCCGCCCGAGAGCACGCACTTCCCGCGGCGGCCTACCAGGGGCCGGGCGCCGGGCGAACGAGAGCGGTCATGCGTGGCCTACCCGTCCTCACCCGTCCGGGGGCGGCGTAGACCCGGCGCCGGTGCTCGGCCGGGCGGACCAGGTCCTCCCCGACGCGGGTGAGGAACCCGACGCGGGTGAGGAACCGGCTCATGGCCTCCAGCCGGACGCCGGCGGGGACGGCCGGAGAACCCGGCCGGCGGCGAGCCTGGACGCGCGGCCCGGTGGCGGGGCATCCTGTGGCGTGCTGTTGCGAGAGTTGGAGTATCTGGTGGCCCTGGCCAGGGAACGGCACTTCGCGCGCGCGGCCACGGCGTGCCACGTCTCCCAGCCGTCGCTGTCGGCGGGCATCCGCCGGCTGGAGCGCGACCTGGGCGTGCCGCTGGTGCGGCGGGGGCAGCGGTTCGACGGCCTGACGGCCGAGGGGGAGCGGGTCCTGCCCTGGGCGCACCGCATCCTGGCCGACTGCCAGGCGCTGCGCCACGACCTGGCCACGATGCGCCAGAGCCTGTCGGGCACCCTGCGCCTGGGCGCCATCCCCACCGCGCTGGCCGCGGCGCCCCTGCTGACCGGACCCTTCTGCGAGCGCCACCCGCACGTGCGTGTCAGCCTCACCTCGCTGTCCTCGCGCGAGATCGACCGGCAGCTGGCGGAGTTCGAGATCGACGTGGCGCTGACCTACCTCGACGAGGCGGACCTGGGCGGCACGCACGCCAGGCCGCTGTACGAGGAGCGCTACCTGCTGCTCACCCCCGACGACGGCGAGCTCGCCGGCCGGGACGTGGCGCGCTGGGCGGAGGTCGCCGCGCTCCCGCTGTGCCTGCTCAGCCCGCGGATGCGCAACCGGCGGATCCTGGACGCCGTCTTCGCCGCCTCCGGCGCCGTCGCGGTCCCCGCCGTCGAGACCGACACCGTCTCGGCCCTGTTCGCCCACGTCGCCACGCACCGCTGGTCCAGCGTCATCGCCCACGCCTGGCTGCACATGTTCGGCGTCCCGGACGGCATGCGGGTGGTGGGCATGGAACGCCCCCTCCAGGCGCCGCGCGTCGGGCTGGTGATGGCCGACCGCACCCCCGAGCCGGTACTGGCCCGCGCCCTGCTGGAGGTCACCCGAGACCTCGACCTGCGCGACACCTTCGACCGGATGCTCCGCGACCACCTGGGCCGATAGGCGCCGGCTATCGGCCCATAGGGCTTCGCGCTTTGACGATCACTTCACCGCCCGCCGAAGGTGAACGCACCGGCCCCTCGGACGAAAGGCGACGGCCATGGCGAAAGTCCTGTGCGTGCTCTACGACGACCCCATCGACGGCTACCCCTCCTCCTACGCCCGCGACGACCTCCCCGCGCTGGAGTACTATCCCGGCGGCCAGTCCCTGCCCACCCCCGGGGCCGTCGACTTCACCCCCGGGCACCTGCTGGGCAGCGTCTCCGGCGAGCTCGGCCTGCGCCGCTTCCTGGAGGAGCGCGGGCACACGCTGGTCGTGACCTCCGACAAGGACGCCGACGGCGCCGGGAACTCGGTCTTCGACCGCGAGCTCGCCGACGCCGACGTGGTGATCTCCCAGCCCTTCTGGCCCGCGTACCTGACCGCCGAGCGCATCGCCCGCGCCCCCAGGCTCAAGCTCGCGATCACCGCGGGCATCGGCTCCGACCACGTCGACCTCGAGGCCGCCATCGCCCACGGGGTCACCGTCGCCGAGGTCACGTACTGCAACAGCATCAGCGTGGCCGAGCACGTCGTCATGATGACCCTGTCGCTGGTACGCGACTACCTGCCCGCCCACCGCCGGGTGCTGGAGGGGGGATGGAACATCGCCGACTGCGTGAGCCGCTCCTACGACCTGGAGGGCATGCACGTCGGCACCGTCGCGGCCGGCAGGATCGGCCTGGCCGTCCTGCGCCGCCTGGCACCGTTCGACGTACACCTGCACTACACCGACCGCCACCGCCTGCCGCGCGAGATCGAGCGGCAGCTCAACCTCACCTTCCACCCCACCGCCGCCGACATGGTCCCCGCCTGCGACGTGGTGACCATCAACGCCCCGCTGCACCCCGAGACCGAGAACCTCTTCGACGACAAGCTCATCGCCACCATGAAACGCGGCGCCTACCTGATCAACACCGCCCGCGCCAAGATCTGTGACCGCGACGCCGTCGTGCGCGCCCTGGAGAGCGGGCAGCTCGCCGGATACGCCGGTGACGTGTGGTTCCCCCAGCCCGCAGGCCCCGAGCACCCCTGGCGCACCATGCCCCACCACGGCATGACCCCGCACATCTCCGGCTCCTCCCTCTCGGCCCAGGCCCGCTACGCCGCCGGCACCCGCGAGATCCTCGAAGCCTGGCTGGACGACAAGCCCATCCGCGACGAGTACCTGATCGTCCACGACCGCCGCCTGGCCGGCACCGGAGCCCACTCCTACTCCACCCGCGCCTGAGAACCTCCACCCGCACCTGAGAACCTCCCCCCGCACCTGAGAATCTCCACCCGCACCGGGAAGCCCGGCGCCGATCACCTCGCGCGGGCAGAGGCTTCCCACCCCGTTCCTCGTACATGATCACGAAGGGGCGACGTCCCCGCCGCCCGGCTTCCGGGATGCTCGTGATCATGTACGAGGGAGGGTCGTTCCGGGGCTTTCCTTCCGGCACGGATGTGATCTTCAGGGCTCGGTTACCGGCGGTGCGCGGCGCTGTCCGGCGGGTTGGGTGCGAGGCCCGGGGCGCGGATCGCGCCACTTCATGCCGGGCCCCCTCTCTGACCTGGGAGAACGGGAAAGTTAGAGTCGAAAGGAGGGTAGGGCCGAAGGATCGGGGAGGAGCAGGGATGGCACTGTCGTTGCACGACCGCACCGTCCTCGTCGTCGGCCGGGGCAGCGGGATCGCCCATGCCGTCACGTTGACCGCGCGTGCGCAGGGAGCCCGTGTCGTGGTCGCGGGACGCGACCGGGCGGCGTTGCGATCCGCCTACGACGATCCGGGGGTCACGGCCGAGACCGTCGACCTCAACGACGACGCGACCATCGAGGCCCTCGCCGAGCGGCTCGGGCCGGTGGATCACGTCGTCTCGACCGCCTCGGCACGCGCCCGGGGGCTCCTGGCCGATCTCGACCGCGACTCCCTGCGGCGCTCCTTCGACACCAAGGTCATCGGGCCGGTCATCCTCGCCAAGCACTTCGCGCCGCACATCGCAGACGGCGGCTCCTTCGTGCTCTTCTCCGGCGTCGCGGCCTTCAAGCCCGTCGTCGGCTACCTCGGCGTGGCGGCCACCAACGGAGCGGTCGACTTCCTCACCAGGTCCCTGGCGCTCGAACTGGGACCGATCAGGGTCAACGCGATCTCGCCGGGCGTGGTCGACACCGGCATCTGGGACTCCTTCGGGGACGAGGGCAAGCGCGCCTACTTCGACGATCTCCGCGCCCGCAACCCGGCCCGTCGCATCGGAACCGTACAGGACATCGCCGACGCGGTCCTGTACGCCATGACCAGCCCGTTCCTCACCGGTGTGACGCTACGCGTCGACGGCGGGGAGCCGCTGACCTGAGCGCCGCCGCCCACCACGGCGATGACACCGGCCACACGGGATGCGTGCCGGGGTGCGTGCCAGGACGGTGGCGACCGTCACGAACAGGGGGAACGGCCCGGGCCCTCACGAGCAGGGGTGAACGGCTCCGGCCCGTGGCGGGGCATGACGAGCATCGAAACGAAGCAGCTGCCCCGGCCAACTGTTTGATCTTCTGCTCGCCCTGGCCGCCGGGACTGCCCTACTTTCAGCGGCTATGCCAGTCGAGTTCTTAGGTGATGGCGAGGTGGCCGCGTACGGCCGGTTCTCGGGGGCTCCGTCCCAGGCGGAGGTGGAGTGATTCCTCTTCCTGTCGGCACGGTATCTCTGGGCATCACATCCGGAGGTGGGGCGACTGCGTGCCGGTGGCAGCACAACCGGTCGGCCTCAGCCCGGCAAAGTGCGGACGCCGAGCTGTATGAGCATCCCGAGGATGTCTTCGCCGAACCATCCTTCGGTGATCTTGCCGTTCTGCACGGTGTAGACGCCGATGCCGAGCCACTCGGCGTGCTTGCCGCTGGCCGGTGTCCCCATGAACTCGCCGATCTGGGTGCCGCTGTTGGTGAAGCGGACCACCACCTTGTTGCCGGCGGTGATGACTTCTTTGATGTCGAGGTGCATGCCGCTGAACGCGCCGGTGCTGTTGGCGGCGGCGAACGCTTTGTAGGCGGCGAGTCCGTGGATGTCGCCGAGGCTGCCGCCGTGCCACTCTAGGTCGTCGGACCAGAGTTCGCCGAGCACGTCGTGGTTGCCGCCGTTGATGACTTCGTCGATGAACCGGCGGACGATGCTCTCGGGGTTGCTCGCGAGCGCGCCGAGCGGGTCGCGGTCGGTGTCGGTGGCGTCGTCGCGGTCGGTGGAGCGGGTCAGCGGTAGCCACCGGGCGTCGCCGGCCTGCAGGTTCTGGGCGTAGCCGGTGGCGTAGGCATACGCCTCGCTACCCAGCAGCAGCCGCACCGGGGCCTCATCCATGTCGGCCAGTTGCAGGACGACCCGGGCAACCTTGCCTGGGTCGCCGAGTGGGCGCATCACCCCGAGCTGCGTCGCCACCGCGCTGACGGTGGCCTGGTAGGGCGCCGACACCGGCGGGATGGTCATCGAGGAGCGGGCCCAGTCGGTGTCCATGCCGCCGGGCTCGATGGCGGTCACCTTGATGCCCAGTGAAGCGATTTCCTGGGCGAGGACCTCGGTGAATCCGCCGGTGGCCCACTTCGCCGACTGATACGCGCCGAGACCGGGTGAGGCGAGTCGGCCGCCGACGCTGCTGACGTTGATGATGTGCGGCGTGCGGTCGCCGGCGGCGCGTTGGCGGAGGGCCGGCAGGGCAGCGCGGGTGGTGTGCACGGTGCCGAAGTAAACGGTCTCGATCTGATCGCGGAACGAGTCCTCGTCGGCGTCCTCGATGGCTTCGAGGTTGGCGTATCCGGCGTTGTTGACCACCACGTCGAGTCCGCCGAACGCGTCGTGGGCCAGCGCGACCGCGGCGTCGGCGTGGGCGCGGACCTTCACGTCGTGGGTGGCCGTCCGCAACGTCGTGGCGTACCTCGCTGTCAGGTCGGCCAGCGATTCCGGATGGCGGGCGGTGGCGACGACGGAGTCGCCGCGCTCCAAGGCGGCCTCGACGATCTCGCGGCCCAGGCCCCGGGAACTGCCGGTGACCAGCCAGACGGTGGTGGTGTCGGGTTTGCTGCTCATGTTGCGGACTCCTGCCGGTCGTTACGTGGTCTCGATCGCTGCGGCGTAGGCCGATGCGAGGTGCTTGCCGATGAGCGCGACGGCCGCGCGGGCGGTCTCGACGGGCTTGACGTGGGTGAAGCCGTGGTCGACCCCGGCGAACTCGCGGTGAGTCACGGCCACGCCCCGGGCGATCAGGTCGAGAGCGAGGGAGTTGGACTCGTGCTTGAGCGTGTCGAACTCGGCCGTCTCGATGAGGATGGGTGGTAGCTCGGCCCGGCGTGGATGCAGCGCCGGCGAGGCAAGCGGGGACTGCAGGTCGACCCCGTGGAAGTAGGTCTGACGCACCAGGGTCATGAGGCCGGGGCCGACGACCGGCCGCGGCTTGCTCGAGGTTCGCGTCGAATCGGGCAGCGACACGTTGGCCACCCCGAACTCGCTGGAGACCGCGACCGGCCGGTGGTAGCCGTCATCGATGGCCATCAGCGCGACGTTGAGCGCCAGCTTGCCGCCAGAGCTGGCCCCGCCGACCGAGATCCGGTCGCCGTCCCACGGGTGCCGCGCGGCCTGTTCGTGAATCCAGCGGAAGACGTCGTAGCACTCCTCTTCCTGGACCGGGAACCGGACCTGCGGTGCCGTGTCGAAGTCGGGAACCAGCACGTAGCAGCCGACCTCGCTGGCCAGGTAACGAGCAACGTTGTCCTCCTGCTTCGGCGAGCGAAGGATGAACGCGCCGCCGTGAGTGATCAGGTGCACCGGAGGGCGCTGCCCGGCGGCCCGCTGCGCGGCGATGTCGTCCTCGGTCGGGGCGTAGACGAGGGTCCGCACACGGCCGTGGCGGGTGGGCACGTCGAGCGTGGTCGGCTTGGCGATCGGCTTTGTCGCGAACTGCAGCTGCGGTGAGGCCAGCAGCAGAGGGCGGAGAAGCGGAAACGTCCGTTGGAACAGCTGGGCCCGCATCGCGGCGGCGCGCGGCGCGGGCTGGTCGTGTGGTGACATGACGGCCATACCCGATTACTTTCTAACTAGTTGGTTGATTACCGGAACGCTACGTCCCTTGGCCCACGCTGTCAACCGTCTAGTTAGTTGATACACTCTCGGGCATGGTTCGGGATGCGGATGCGACGCGGGCCCGGCTGCTGGCCGCGGCCCGGGCCGAGTTCGCCGCACACGGTATCGCCGGGGCCCGGGTCGACCGCATCGCCGCCGAGGCGGGCAGCAACAAGGCGCAGATCTACCACTACTTCACCAACAAGGAGGGCCTGTTCGACGCGGTGTTCGCCGGTATCGTCGAGGAGGTGCTGCGGGAGGCTCCGCTGGACCCCGATGACCTGCCTGGCTACGCCGTGAAGCTGGCCGACGGCTACGAGCGCCATCCGGACATCCTGCGGCTCGTGACCTGGCAGCGGCTGGAGCGAGGCGACCAGCCGCCGAGTGAGGCCGCAGTCGCAGTGACCAAGCGCAAGGTCAGCCAGATCGCCCAGACCCAGCGGGAGGGGCGCGTCAGCAGCCGCTACCCGGCCGACGTGCTGCTGACCGCCATCCTGCACACCGCCGCCATGTGGGCGAGCACCAGCCCCGAGGCGGCCTCGGCCGGCAAACCCCCGTCGGCGGCGGCCCGCCGCTGCTACATCGCACAGGTCGTAACCGACCTGATCAGCGATACCCCGCGCTCCTGAACGATTCGAGCCTGCCCGCTCCCGCGTCTGCGGCTGCCCTTCAGTAGTCGGCCGGCCGGGTGAAGATGATCACCAGGCTGACGATTCTCTCGTCCCGGACGCTTTTGACGGCAGCCTCGCGTCGGGCATGTCAGGCGGCGGGTCCGCATCGCCACGAACACGCGGCGTGCGTCGACCGGGACATCGGCCACGTTCCGCTCGTGATGGCCGTGCACGCGTGCGGTCTCGGCACCGCAGCCAGGGCGGGCGACAGGGCCGTCCGGGGTTCGCGCCCGTACCCGAATCCGCTCGCGCTCGTCCGCCACGTTCTCCACGACCAGCGGCGATAACCCCGCGAACACCACACTCACAAGCTCATCGACATCACGCATGACTCACCGTGACGCGTCAGGGCGCTCCGTCACCACCGAGAGAGAGACAGAGCCGTTGTTTGTACGGTCCCCGCCCTGCGCTGCCTGGGTGAACGCGGCTTCGCCCTGCTCACCCTCCGCCGGCGCACCCTCCAGCACATCCCAGCACATCACCGCCGGCCCCGGCAGAATCGGCGACATCGTCAAAGCCGCGCTCGTTCTCCCCCATTTCAAACACGGCTACCTGAAATGAAAGTCGCTGAGATCACCTCACCGCCTGCTCCGGTCGTGAGATGTCGCGGACGAGCTGAGGTCAGGGTACGAGGACCATGCGGAACCGGGCCTGGCCGGACTGCATGCGGGCGAACGCGGCCGGTGCCTCGCTCAGCGATGTCTGCTCGATGACCGGGCGCACGCCCTCACGCAGTGCGAAGGCGAGGTTCTCCTCGTTCTCGACGGGGCGCCCGGTGAGGGAACCGAGCACCTGGATGCCGCGTCCGATGAGATCGCCGGTCGACACGGTGATGGGGTCGGCCGAGGCGCCGACGATCACGAGCTTGCCGTTGGTGGCCAACGCCGCGATCAGCGCCGAGGAGGCGGCGCCGGAAGCGGCGGTGGCGACGATGAGGTCGACGCCGCCGAGGGCTTGGAGCGCGGCGACGGCGGCGTCGGGGTCGGCGGCGTCGATGTAGTGATCCGCGCCGAGCTCGCGGGCGACCTGCTCCTTGGCCGTGCCGCGGGCGATGGCGACGGTGTTCATGCCCATCTTGCGGGCGTACTGGATGCCGAGGTGTCCGAGACCGCCGATGCCCTGGATTGCCACAGTCGAGCCGGGGCGGGGGGCGGCCCGCAGGATCCCGTTGTATGTGGTGAGGCCGGCGCACAACAGCGGGGCCGCCTCGACCGAGGTGAACTCGTCCGGGATGGCGACGAGCGCGTTCTGCCGCGCCGTCATGTACTCGGCGTAGCCGCCGTCGACACCGATCCCCGTCTGCACCTGGTTCTGGCAGCGCACGAAGTCGCCGTGCCCGCACGCGGCACAGTACCCGCAGTGGCCGGCCAGGAACCCGACGCCAACCCGCTGGCCGGCCCTCCAGCCACCGGAGACCTCGGGCCCGATCGCGTCGATGACCCCGACCACCTCGTGGCCGGGCACGATGCCCGGTTCGGTTTCGGGATGGGGGTGGACCGGGCGGGCATCGGTGTTGCAGATCCCGCACGCCTCGACCCGCAGCCGCACGTGCCCGGCGGGTGGGTCGAGCAGCGGGCGTTCGGTGAGTTCGAGGTCACCGGAGGGAGCGACGTGGATCGCTCGGTAGGTCTTTTGCGCGGCGACGGTCATTATGTGTTCCTTCAGAGTTTTGACGGTAAGTGAGGTTCCCCCGTAGCCGGGACACCGGCGGTGTGCCATCAGGCTTCCGGGGCTGGCGGCTGGTGACGCCGCTCGTACTCGTTCGGGCTGAGCGTTCCGATGCTGGAATGCCGCCCCTAGGGGTTGTACCAGCACTCGATCCATTCAAACACCGCGTTGGCGAGTTCTGCTCTTGTTACCCTTTTCTTGGTGTCGAGTAGTTCGAGTTGAATTGTCCCCAGAACGATTCCCTCATCGCGTTGTCGAAGCAATCGCCGACCGTCTCCATGGAGCCCAGAAACCCGGCCTTCCGGAGTCGTTGCCCGAATGCCCAGGACGTGTACTGACAGCCGTGATCGGAATTCGGGATTGTCGATCCACCGTCCGGAGCGCGGCGGGTGACGGCCATGGAAAGCGCGTTGACGACCAGCTCCGTCGCTGGCGCGGCGCATGAGCCGCTCAACACGTTTGCGGTTCACTGCCAGGCCCAGACCGAGTGTCAGCTCCGCATGCACGCGCGGCGAGCCGTAGCTACCGCGGGACTCGGCGTGGATTTCGCGGATGATTTTCGCCATTTCTTCATTTCGCCGTTTCGCCGTTTCGCCGTTTCGGCATTCGCTTGCTCCCTTGCGGGCGCGGGCCGACCGAGCCAGTCGTGGTATCCAGAGCGCGATGCCTTCAGCACTCGGCGGGCCACCGCGATAGGGATATCGTCATCGGCGAGTTCACGGACCAGCGAGTACGCTATTTTTGGAGAACGTTCTCACGCGCGAAACAAGCAGCCGCGCGTTTGAGGATCTCATTTTCCGGCGCCGGCTGCTTGTTCTCACGTCGCAGCTCGGCGAGTTCGGTTTTCTCGGCCGTCGTCAGCCGGCCCGATGTTCCGCCTTCCTCATCGGCGTCGGACTGGGCCGGCCGATTTCGCGGGCAGGAGCGGCTGATTCCCAGCTCTTTCGCCAGGGTGACGATCGGTTTGTCACCGAGTCGAGCCAACGCGACGGCGCGCTCACGAAACTCGGGCGAGTGAGGTGCGGGCACGGATCTCTTCCTTCCCGGCCGACACAAGGTCGACTCGGACGAGGTGTCCGTCCTGCGGGGGGAAGCTCGTGAAGAGTTCGCGGACCATCGCGTCCGCCGCGACGCACCTGTGGCGGACACAGTGGTCGCTTCCGCGAATCAGGCGGTGTGGGCGGCGAGGTACTCGACGACCGCCTCGGCCGACGGCTGAGCCGAGGCCGGGTTCTGGCCGGTGATCACGTTGCCGTCGATCACGACCGTGGGCGCGAAGGCCGCCCCACCGTTGAAATCGGCACCGTTCTCCCGCAGCCGGGACTCAAGCAACCACGGGGCCTTGTCGCCGAACCCGAACAGCGTCTCTTCCTCGTCGGTGAAGCCGGTCATCTTGACGTCGGCGAACGGCCAGGTCCCGTCGGCGTCGCGGGCCGGCAGCAGGGCGCCGACACCGTGGCAGTCAGCCGCGACGACCTTGTTCTTGTCCGGGTACAGTGCCGCGAAGATCTTTCCGATCACCGCGTTGTCGGCCAGGTCCTCCATCGGGCCGTGACCGCCGGAGACATACACGGCGTCGTAGTCAGCCGGGTCGACATCCTCCAGCCGCGCCGGCTTGGTCAGCGTCTCGCCGAGGTCGGTCAGGTACTGGCGCTGCGCGTCAACGTCGGCCTGCCCGGCGTTCAGGTCGGGACGCAGGCTGACCTCGTCCACGGTCGGGGCGACGCCACCTGGGGTGGCGATCGTGATGTCGTAGCCGGCCGCGCTGAACACCTGGTGCGGGTGGATGAACTCCGCCGCCCAGAATCCCGTGGGGTGCTTGGAACCGTCATTGAGGGTCCAGTGGTCCGAGCCGGAGACGACGAGCAGAACCTTGATCATGTCATGCCTTCCGTGTGGGAGGAGGCTCGCTGACCTCCGATAGATGATGACTATAAGCTATCCAGCGCGACCTGCGCAAGGGGTAAGATGAACGGCGTCATCTATTTTGAGGAGCGCGACATGGGACGGGCCACGAAGGCGCAGGCTCAGGAGCACCGTGAGCAGCTGATCGCGGCCGCATCGCAGCTGTTCCGCGAGCGCGGGGTCGACAACGTGAGCATTCCGGAGCTGATGGCGACCACCGGCATGACCCACGGCGGCTTCTACCGCCACTTCTCCTCCAAGGAGGAGCTGGCCGCGATCGCCTGCGCGCACGCCTTCGCGGAGCAGGTCCACGGGCTGCACGAGTTCGCCCGCACCGCCGAAGATCCCGAGCAGGCGTTCGTCGACTTCTACCTGTCGGACCCGCACCGCTCCGATGTCGCCAACGGCTGCCCGCTGGCTTCCCTCAGCGGCGACATCGTCCGCACCGACGCCGACAGCCAAGCCCGCGCGTCATTCGTCGCCGGTGTGCGCGCCTTCGCGGATGGCGTCGAGGCGCTCGACAACGATGGGACACCCGGACACCGGGCACGTTCACTTGCCCGGCTTTCGATGCTCATGGGCGTGCTCGCGCTGTCCCGAGCCACCGAGGGCGACCCGATCAGCGACGAGTTCATCGCCGCCGTCCGCTCCGCCCTCGCGGACGAGTAGCCCGCTACGGGGCTGGCGACACCGCAGCCCGTCGCGCGGCGTCATCGGGATGCGCGAACGCGCCGAACTCTACGGCGGCGTCCTCACCGCCGGCCCTCGACCGGCATCGCCGCTGCCGTGTTCGCGGCAGCCGTCGGCGACGTGCTGATCAGCCCCGCCGTCACCCGGCGCCTGGTGGAGACGTATTCGACACGCCACCGGCTTACGGCCCCGCGCGACACCGACCTCGCGTGCCCGACCGCCCGGGAAACCGAGATCCTGCGCTTGGTCGCCAGCAGTTCGAACAACACTCGGACCGCCCAGCGGCTCGTGCTTGGCGAGTCCACGGTGAAGACGTACGTGGAGAACGTGACGGGGGCGTGTCGCGTGCTTGCTCGGTGCAGTGACGCTACGGAGACCTCCCACCGGCCACAGTCCAGGGCCGGCGAGGTCGCCGTGCGTCGTGTGGACTCACTCCACCCAAGTCGCGCATCACAGCTGTTGCGCGCGGAGATGATGTCAGTAGCCGTGCGGACTTGATGTTTGAATGAATCATGACCGCGAGATATGACGGCCAAGCCGAGTGGTACGACGACTACATCGGGCCCGGTGCCACCGCCGACATCGCTGACATAGCCGATCTCCTGGGCCCTGGTGAAGGCCTGTGTCTGGACGTCGGCTGCGGCACCGGCCTCTACCTCGACGCCATCCGATCCACTGGTCGAACCGTCGTGGGCCTCGACCGCTCGGCCGACCAATTGCGTCTCGCCCGCCGCAGGGACGGCGCCCCGCTCCTCCAGGGCGACGCGACCACGCTCCCGTTCGCCGCGGACACCTTCGGCACCGTCACCGCGCTCTGGGTCTCCACCGATATCGGAGACTTCGCCGGGCTGATCAAGGAGGCGGCCCGAGTGCTGCTTCCTGGCGGGCTGCTGCTGTTCTACGGGGTGCATCCCTGTTTCAACGGTCCGCACATTGAGCTCCGCATGGACGGAGCGGTGGTCATCCACCCCACCTACCGGCTCAAGGGCCGGCACAAGCGCTCGCCGTGGTGGCGCGAAGGCGGGGTCCGAGACCGGGTCGGAATGAGCCACGTGCCGCTGCCCGACCTGATCAACGCGTTCATCGACGCGGGACTGAGCATCGATCGGCTCTCCGAGCCACGCGAGCACCCCGTCCCGTCGGTGCTGGCGGTAAGGGCGTTCCACCGAAACTGACGTGATCGCCTCAGTGGGCGGCCGACCCCCACTGGCTTACCCGCAAATCGTGACCTGCGAAAACGCTCTCGTGAGACGCATCCGAACGGAAAGTCAGGGTAGGCCGCTCAACGCTGCTCTGCTAACGGGACTTTTCGTTCCGATGCTCGTCATGCCCCGTGGCCTCGCGCCCGGCCCCGCGACGGGCCGCACGTCCTGACGGGGACGGGTGCGTGCGACGGAGGGCTCGGGGCTCCCGCCTTGTGGCTATTCCGTCTCCACCAGGCCGAGGTGGACCCGGCCGGTGTCGTCGAGCCGCCAGCCGGGGTTGTGGCAGATCTCCCAGATCACCCCGTTGGGGTCGGCGACATGGCCGTGGTAGCCGCCGAAGGCCGCGGTCTGGGGAGGCTTCACCAGCGTGCCGCCCGCTTCGACGGCGCGTCGTACGGTGGTGTCGACGTCGGCGGGTGTCGGCACGTTGGTCGACAGGGTGAGACCCCCCAGCTTGCCGTCGGCCGTCGTGCCGTGCATGTCCGCGACGAACTTCTCCGCGTCGAACAGCCCCAGGACCATCCCGGGGGCCACCTGGAAGAAGATGATCTCCCCCGGCACGTCCAGAAGCGGCGTCCAGCCCAGGCCTCCGCGGTAGAACGCGCGGGCGGCGTCGAGATCAGGCGTCGACAAAGTGATGAAATGCACTTTCTGCTCCATGCCGCCAGTATGTCCGAGCAGCGAGAAGGCCGTCTTGAACGAATCGGACACCGCGTCGTTCCCTGATCCGGCCGTCTCGGGGGAGGGCAAGACCCTCGACCGTGACCGGCCGGAGGCCGGGCCGCCGCGCCGGATTCGCCCGGCGATCGCGCGCCCTTCCGGAGTCGTGATCATGTGGCTGGAAAAGGACTGGACGGTGTGACGGCCGGGCTTGTAGCTTACGGGCGAACGTGACACCGCCCGAGGAGGTGAGACCCATGAACGCTGTATCGATGTGGGTGCTCCCCCTCGCCGTCACGGTCGGGCGACTGACGTAGGTGTCGCCGGGAGCGCCTCGCCAACAAGGCACTCCCGAAAGGCAACACCCATGCACTCTCAGCAGTTCACCCCCGAGCCGCCGTCGAACGACACGGCCGGGCGTGACGTCCCCGGACCTCTCCGGTCTCCGGCCTCCGGCGCCGATCGCGTGCCCCCCGCCTTCGATGTGATCATCGCCGGGTGCGGGCCGGCCGGCGCGACGCTCGCCGCCGAACTGCGGCTGCACGATGTGCGGGTCCTCGTCCTGGAGAGGGAGACCGAGCCCGCGTCGTTCGTCCGCATCGTCGGCCTGCACGTTCGCAGTCTCGAGCTGATGGCGATGCGCGGACTGCTGGAGCGCGTCCTCCCGCACGGGAGGCGGCGTCCGGCCGGCGGCTTCTTCGCCGCCATCCCCAAACCCGCGCCCGAGGGCCTGGATTCCGCGTACGCCTATCTGCTGGGCATCCCGCAGCCGGTCATCGTTCGCCTGCTCGAAGAACATGCACTCGAACTGGGCGCGCGGGTCCGGCGCGGTCGCGCGGTCGCCGGTTTCGAGCAGGACGACGAGGGCGTGACCGTCGAGCTGTCCGACGGCGAACGGCTGCGCTCGCGCTACCTCGTCGGCTGTGACGGCGCGCGCAGCACGGTGCGCAAACTGCTCGGCGTCGGCTTCCCCGGCGAGCCCTCACAGGCCGACACGCTCATGGGCGAGATGAGAGCGGCCGTACCGGGGGAGGAGATCGCCGCCAGGGTGGCCGAGATCCGCGAGATCCATCAGCCGTTCTGGCTCCGGCCCTTCGGCGAGGACGTCTACAGCGTCGTGGTTCCCGCCGGGGGAGTCGGCGACCGCGCGGAACCGCCCACCCTCGAGAATTTCAGACAACGGCTGCGCGCCATCGCCGGGACCGATTTCGGCGTGCACTCCCCGCGCTGGTTGTCCCGCTTCGGAAACGCCACCCGGCTGGCCGAACGCTATCGGGTCGGGCGGGTGCTGCTGGCCGGCGACGCGGCCCACATCCATCCGCCCATCGGCGGACAGGGCCTCAACCTGGGCGTTCAGGACGCTTTCAACCTCGGCTGGAAACTGGCCGCGCAGGTCCGCGGCTGGGCGCCGGAGACACTGCTCGACACCTACCATGCCGAACGTCATCCGGTCGCCCAGGACGTGCTGGACAACACCCGCGCCCAGACGGAACTGCTGTCCCCCGAGCCGGGCCCGCGGGCCGTGCGCAGGCTGCTCACCGAACTGATGGACTTCGAGGAGGTGAACCGCCATCTGATCGAGAAGATCACCGCGATCGGCGTCCGCTACGACTTCGGCGAGGGCCCCGACCTGCTCGGCCGCCGCCTGCGCGACGTCGGCGTGAGACAGGGCAACCTCTACGGCCTGCTGCATCGCGGCCGCGGCCTGCTGCTGGACCGCACCGGACGCCTGACCGCCGGCGGCTGGTCGGACCGGGTCGACCACCTCGCGGATCCCACCGCGGACCTGGACGTCCCGTGCGTCCTGGTACGCCCCGACGGTCACGTCGCCTGGATCGGCGACGACCAGCGGGACCTGGACGACCACCTCTCCCGCTGGTTCGGCGAGCCCGCCGGCTGATTCCGCCCGCCCGCCCGTCCGGTCCGGGCCGGACGGGCGGGGAAGCGCGCGGCCTGCTCG